>NZ_LT827021.1:3287399-3377915 GCF_900169505.1 Arabiibacter massiliensis | reverse complement strand
CATTATCCCCGTCCCCCTGTCACGCCCCCATCCCCTCACAACGGCGAACGCGCCCCGGGGGGCGCGTTCGGTCAACATGCGATATCGTCGTGTGCCCGCTTAGTCGATTTCCTCGAACTCGAAGGCATCGTCGGCGTCGCCGAAGCCGGAGAGGTCCTTCTCGAAGCCGGAGGGCTTGGGCGTCGCGGGGGCCACGACCGCGCCGGTGGCCTGGGGCATGCTGTACGCGCCCGCGCCGTCGCGGTTGATGGGCGCCTGGGCCGGCGAGGTGGTGTAGGCGGCCTCCTCCACCTCTACCTGCGCGGCAGAGGCGGCCGGACGGGCATGGGCGCTCGTGAGCGCGGGAGCCGGCATGGAGCCGCCAATCTCGGCCAGCTTGCGCGTGGCGTCGGTGATGAAGTCGGTGAGCAGCTCCTGGTAGTCCTCGCGCGCGTCCTCGCGGTCGTCCTCGAGCTTCTTGATGGCGTCGAGCACCTTCTGCTTCTCGGCCTCGGCCTTGGCCAGGATGCGCTCGGCCTCTTCCTCGCCGTCCTTGATGGTGGCCGCGGACTGGGCGTTGGCGTTCGCGATGATCTCGTCAGCGGAGCGCTGCGCGATGATGAGGGCCTGCGCGATGGCGTTGTCGTCGGCCTTCTTGGCCTCCAGCTGGCGCTCGAGCTCGGCGATGCGCTCGTCCTTCTCGGCGAGCAGGCCGTCGTCGGCCGGCGCGGCGGCGGGCGCCTCGATGGGACGCGCGGGCGTGTCGAAGCCGTCGAACTTGCCGTCGTCAAGCTGGTTCTCCAGCTCGGCGATAGTCGCGTTCATGCTGTCGATCTCGTCGGCGACGTGCTCGAGGAACACATCCACTTCGTCGACGTCGTAGCCCTTGCGGTCGATCGAGAAGCTCTGGTTGTGGATCTCAGCCGAGGTGATTGCCATCTGTTGTCCCTTCGTCCTGTTCACACGTGGGCGAACACGATTCTATGCGTTAAAACAAGTTTATCAGCAAACGTACCCCGAATTGTAGTACAAGCAGGGCGATGATGGGAGTGATGTCCACCATACCTCCAAGCGGGGGGATCAGTTTTCTGAAAAGATTGAGGTAGGGGTCGCATATTTTCGCGAGCACGTTGTTGATGTCCGCGAGGATGCCGCGGTCCGTGGGGAACCACGACATGAGCACGTACACGAATATCACCATGCTGTACGCGTCGGCCAGCGACACGATGAGGTATTTCAGGCTGAGCACGGGGCAAGCTCCTTGTCAGGTCGGCGGCGGGGACGCAGGCGGCGGCGCGCCTACAGCACCCCTTGGTTGCGGAGGTTCACGCGCTCGGCGTCGGTGAGCCCCGAGCCGCGCGTGATGACGAACACCTTGTCGGCCACGCAGTCCACGCTGGCGTCGAGCGCGCTCGACACGCCGAACGAGAAGTCCAGGATGCGCTTGGCCAGGTTGTCCGGCGTGTTGCGCAGGGCGAGCACCACCACGTCGCCGGCCTTGAGCACCTTGGCGATGCGCTCGACCTCGCTATAGCTTGCGGGCTTGAGCACCGTGAGCGAGCGCGTGGGGTCGTGCTTGGCGGCACCGGCGCCCGCGAAGGCGTCGAACGGGTCGAACGAGGGGGCCGGAGCGGAAGGGGCGGCCGGCGCCGGCGATGCGGCGGGGGCGGCGGACTCCGTCGTGGGCGTGAACAGCGAGCCCAGGCTCTCGGAGCGCTCGCGCGCCGAGGCGCGGGCGTTGGGCGTGTTGGCGGGCGCGGGCATGGCGGCATCCACCATGGTGCGCTCGCGCAGCGACCCGGCCGCGCTCACGCGGCGCGGCGGCAGCGGATCGCGCGTGAGGCTCTCGGGCACCTGCGTGTGGGCGCGCACGTCGTCGATGGACACGAGCTTCGGCGGCGTCACCCCCGCCCCGCGGCCCGAACCGGTCGAGCGCGCGTGCGATCCGCGGGCCGGGCGCGTGGTGACGGGCGCGTAGGGGTCGTAGCGCGAGGCGGGCGCCTCGTCGGCCTCGAAGCCGCCTTCGTCGTAGTCGGGGCCGTAGTCGCCATATTCCCCGTAGTCGCCGAAGTCGTCGCCGTACTCGTCGAACTTCTCGTCGTAGTACCCGTCATCGTAGCCCTTGCCCGCGTCGGCGAAGCCGAGCTTGGATTTGATGCCGTCAAGCATTCCGTGCTCCGATTTCTTGATCTTTGGCAGCTCCATACCGTTCACCTGCTTCGTTTCATGACGGCGGTCCTGTCCGCCGCTGCGTTTCCCTTGCGTCCGCCGCATCTCTCAAGGGCGCGGGCCCTCGTCGAACGCGTCGTCGAACAGGGCGCGGCCGATGCGCACTATGGTAGCGCCCGCCGCCACGGCCTCGCGCCAGTCTTCGCTCATACCCATAGAAAGCTCATTGAACTGCGCCGCCTGCTCGGCATCGAGGCCCGCCCGCAGCTCCTCGGCAAGGCTGGCGAGCCCCTCGAAGCAGGCGCGCGCACGGGCGAGGTCGCCCTGCGGCGCCATCGTCATGAGCCCGCGCACGCGCAGGTTCGGAAGCGCCAGGCACGCCTCGAGCAGCGCGGGGACCTCGGCGGGCGCAAGGCCGCTCTTGCTGGCCTCCCCCGACACGTTCACCTCGAGGAGGACGTCTTGCACCTTGCCCGCCGCGCGCGCGGCCGCGTCGAACTTCGCGGCATGGCGCTCCTGGTGAAGCGAGTGCACGAGCGCGGCGCAGCCCACGATGTCGGGGATGCGGCGCGACTGCACGTTGCCGATGAAGTGCCACGTCGCCTCCGGGAAGCGCGCCGCCTTCTCCATGAGGGGGTCGGGGCGGTTCTCGCCGAAGTCGCGCGCGCCGGCCGCGAGGGCTTCGGCGACGGCCTCGGGACCCACCGTCTTGGACACGGCGACCACGCGCACCTCGCGCGGGTCGCGCCCGCACGCGGCGCAGCAGGCCGAGAGCTCTTCGAGGGTGCGCTCATAGCGTTCCTTGAATCCCATGTCAGACCGCCTTTCGAAACGTGATGGCGCCGTGGCGGCCGCAGACGCCGCCCGAGGCGCGGTACGAGAAGTAGTCGTCGGGCGCGCACATCGTGCAGATGCCCGCGTCGGCGATGCGCGCGGGGTCGACGCCGACGGCAGCGAGGCCCGCGGAGAGCGCCGCGAGCAGGTCCACGTGGCGCTCGTCGGGCGCGCACGCCGCGCCGAAGCCCTCGACGAACCGCGCGCGCACGTCGGGGCCCGTCTCGAAGCACTCGGCGTGGATGTGCGGGCCCACGTACACGTTGTAGCACGCGGCCGCATCCGGTCCCAGCTCGGGCGCATCGGCTGCGGCGAGCGCGCGCACGGCCTTGGGCGCGATGCCGTTCATCACGCCGCGCCAGCCCGCATGCGCGACGGCGAAGCGCCCGGTGGGGGACGCGATGACGACGGGCACGCAGTCGGCGAAGCACAGAAGCGCCGCCACGTCCGCCGTCGAGACGGCCACCGCGTCGGCCCCTTCGGCAGCACGCGCCTGCGCGTCCGCGACGGCATGCGGGGCCGCGTCGTCCACGAACGCGAGCGCGTCGCCATGCACCTGGTTCGGCACGACGAGCGGCATGCCCGCCGCGCCCAGAGCCTCCAGCAGAAGCTCGCGGTTGCGTGCGACGGCCGCGGGGTCGTCCCCCACATGCCCGCCCAGGTTGAGCGAGGCGTACGGGCCCTCGCTCTCGCCGCCCGCGCGCCCGGTGAACGCGACGCGCACGCCCGCGGCCTCGAACAGGGCGTCGTCGGTGAGCGCAGGAAGCAGACGCGCGCCGAAACGGCGCGCGCTCAGGTGCGGGATGGGAAGGCGGTCGGTCGCGGCCATTCGAGAGCCGAGTCGTTACCGCTGGCGCTTCAGGAAGTCGGGGATGTAGTCCTCGTCAGCGAAGCGGCCCTGGGTGGATGCGGGGCTTGCGTACGTCGAGTAGGTGGGCGCGGGCGCCACCGGCTGCGCGGACTCGGGCGCGGCCGTCGAGGCGAACAGGTCCTTGCGCGAGAAGTCCATCGAGGACTGCTGCGCGGAGCCCATCTTGAAGCCGGTCGCGATGACCGTGATGCGCACCTGGTCCTGCATGGACTCGTCGATGATCTGGCCGTAGATGATGTTGGCGTTGTCGTCGGCGCACGCCTCCACGGTGCGGGCCGCCGCGTCAACCTCGGTGAGCGTGAGGTCCGGGCCGCCGGCGATGGAGAACAGCACGCGGCTCGCGCCGGCGATGGAAGCCTCGAGCAGGTTCGAGTTCGTGGCCTGCTGCGCGGCGTCGAGGGCGCGGTTCTCGCCAGAGGCGAGGCCGATGCCCATCATGGCGGTGCCGGCGTCCTTCATGACCGTGCGGATGTCCGCGAAGTCGAGGTTGATGAGGCCGGGGATGGTGATGAGGTCCGTGACGCCCTGGATGCCCTGGCGCAGCGTGTCGTCGGCGATGCGGAAGGCGTCGAGCATGCTCGTCTTCTTGTCGACGATCTCGAGCAGGCGGTCGTTGGGGATGACGATGAGCGTGTCGACCTTCTGGGAGAGGAGGTCGATGCCCTGCTCGGCCTGGTTGCGACGCGTGCGGCCCTCGAACGAGAAGGGCTTGGTCACGATGCCCACGGTGAGCGCGCCGATCTCCTCGCGCGCGATCTCGGCGATGATGGGAGCCGCGCCCGTGCCCGTGCCGCCGCCCTCGCCGGCCGTGACGAACACCATGTCCGCCTCGGCGAGCGCCTCGCGGATCTCCGCGCGGCTCTCTTCGGCCGCCTGGCAGCCCACCTCGGGGTTCGCGCCGGCGCCGAGGCCGCGCGTGAGCTCCTCGCCGATGTGGATCGTCTTGTCGGCGTCCGACATGAGCAGGGCCTGCCGGTCGGTGTTCACGGCAATGAACTCCACGCCGCGCACGCCCGCCTCGACCATGCGGTTCACGGCATTCGTGCCGCCGCCGCCGACGCCGACGACCTTGATGACCGCCAAATGCTCGGAACCTATCTTGTTTGGCATTGTATCCTCCACACCTGCTGCGTTTTCAAATGCTGCGTTTCCCTTCGGGGGCACAGTTCACGTGGGGTTATTGTACACGATGACAAACCATTTGCAAATTACGCCGCGACAATGAAAACCGCACGTCCACAATATGAAACCGGTGGCGGAGCCCGACCAGGCTGTCATCCTGAGCGGAGCGCGCAGCGCGGAGCCGAAGGATCCCCCGCGGCACCAGCTGGAAGCGCCACAGCCGTCACCTCCCGAAACCAAGCGTCAGTGCGCGAAAAACCCTCGTCCGTGGCAGGAATCGACGGGAAATGATCATTGCCGAGGAGGCTCGGCGCGACGAGGAAACCGGCACTTCGCTGACCAGGCGGGATGCGACGACGTCGAAGCGCGGCCTTTGCTACGCCCCAACCTCGGTCCCTCGAATGATCATTTTCCGTCGATTCCTGCCACGGACGAGGGTTTTTCGCGCACTGGGATTCGAACCAGGCCGCTTACCGGCGACTCCCTTGCTGCGCCCGCCCGTCGCGAAGCGCTTCCCTCGCGGAACCGAACACCTCGTCATGCGTTAGGCGAAGACGCGTCGTCGCAGCCTGACGGTCAGCGTCATCAAGCGCGGATTCGATACGCCGCCGTCCAACACGTTTCGCCTCATTCGCCTCATTTCGCTTCATTATCGGAACCAAGAAGATCACGCTCGCTCACAGCTCCTCGACGAGGCAGTCTCGTGGGCGCTCCTTGATTGCGCCGCGCGCAGGACCGGCGACCCGCACTTACAAGCCCACGCGCTCGGAGGGGCCGCCCCTGAGGCGCTTCTCGGCCGTGCGGAACGCCGCGCCGTCCTCGCGCTTCCCCGTGACGATGATGTCGACGACGTCCACCCCTCCGTCTTCGCAGATGCGGAAGATGACGCGCAGCCCGTCCTTGCGGTATTTAAGCTCCTTGCAGCCCGCCAGCGCTCCCCCGAGCGGCTTGCCGATCTCGTCGGCGCGCATCATCAGCTTCCTGTAGCCGACCTCGACGAGCCTCTTCACCGAGCCGTCGAGCTTTCGGTACTCGCGATAGGCGTCGCGGTTGTAGAAGAAGAGCTGGAAGCGCTCGTCGCCGCTCACTCGAACAACTCCGCGTCGGAGACGGCGTCAGGATCTATGCTCAGGAAGCGCTCGTAGTCGTCGCCAAGAGCCTCTTCCAGCGAGATGCGCTCCTCGGGCGTGCTCAGGCGCGCCGCCACTCGCGCGTAGAATTTCTCCTCGCGAAGCCTCTCGAGCTCAAGGTACATATCCTCGAACTGTTCGAAGCCGACCACCACCGTGTCGATGCCGGAGCGGCCGGAGACGAACTGGGGCCTCTCGGCGGCACGCCGGCGAACCTCGCCGAAATTCTTGCTCGCCTGCGAGGACGTGACTATCTGATCCCGCGAGAAAACCAGCTTCTTGTCTTCAGCGATAGGCATGGCACCCTCCGTCGAACGAAAGCTTCATGCAGGGCACTATACCCGAATGGGCAAGATATGTCCAATTGAATACGTGTTTAAATACGTATTCAAGCGTTCGAAGTTGTTGAACGGCGAATGAGATACAGCAGCTTTGCGCAAATCGCAAATTTCACTCCACGCGCGGTCTTCACCGCCCACTGCGCAATCCGATTCACATGAATCCCAGTGCAAACAGGATGCGTTTCGGCAAAATACGCTGCGCGATAAAGACAACTGCAGCCGATGCAACAAGCGTTGCAGTCCAGAGCAGCAGAGACGAGAGATAGCCATCCAACCGCACGACGTTGAACACACTGCTGAGCACGACTACAAGCGCCATATGACTGAGATAGATTCCGAATGAGAGGTCTCCGACAAAGGGCACGACCTTTGTGCGAACGAGGAGATCGGCGACTTTCGGCGACACGCTCAAGAATGCGTAGCACGCCAGCATCGAGCCGAGCATGCTAAGCGGCCTCAGCATCGTAACCGCGGCGCTATACCCAACCGCCTCCCATGCCAACCCCGTTATCGCCTGCGCGGCTAATGATACGACGATCAAGAGGTGCAGTAACTCCTTCCGGATGCGACGGAAGCAACCACCCTCCACAAGGGAGCGCGCCTCTATCCCAAAAACGTAGAAGATGAGTCAGCTGCCGAAGAAAGGGCTGAACAGCGTCACGGACACGCCGCACGCCCTTGCAACGCAGCAAACAACCAACGTAACCGGGGTCACGGCATACAACACCCAGCGCCATTTCGATAGCAGCCTGAAAACAAGCGGGGTCAGTAAGACGAGTTGGGCATAAGCGACAAGAAAGTAGAGGTGCGCCGCGACCGTCCCCGTGGCGAGCTGAAGCACGCATTTAAGCGGATCGGGGCGGTAGATTGCAGCGTATACAAGACTCCAAACAGCATACGGGAGGAGCGTCTTGCGGAGACGGCGGCCACAGACCCCCTTCCAATCACCTGATAGCACCTTGTCCTTCGTCGTCAGGAACCCCGAGAGGAATATGAACAAAGCAACGCACCAATTCAAGAACGGTCGGACGCAGACGGACGCCGTATCTTGAGGCAGGCAGTGTATGAGCACCACCGCGAGGCACGCAAGACCTCGGAGCGCTTGAATGTAGGCGGTGTCAAGCCCTCCGACTGCCTTTTTACCTGCCCCGGTTTCCGTCGATGACATGTTTATCCTTTCCTGCGAACTCAAGCTTTTCTGAAGATGCTCGCTGGCTTCCGCGCCGCTCCGGCCATAACTCACATCGTCAGTGACAGCTCATCGAAGTACCCTCCGCGCAATTTGTCGAAGAGCCTCTCGTCGAGGTTCAACTGGATGTAGGCACTCTTCAGGTTGGGTCTGGGCGACTCGGCGATGTACGCGTTGCCGGGAAAGGCATCATCAATGGTCCTACGTTCCCAGAACAGCTGTGGCTTGGACGTCTCGAACAGCTCGCGCCCGCTATCCGTATTGGCGACGACAGCGAGGTGCCAAGGTCGGTATCGAGGACCTCATACCGTCGGGGGCAGCGACGGGCAAGGACTCCACATCGCTTGAACATCGCTTTCCATCCGGCCTTTCTAGCAGATGGTATTCGATCACCCAACTGCAAGGAGTGACTTTGAAAAGCTAGCGTCGCAAGTCCAAAAAAGAACTTGCAACCTCAGCCTCGCCTCAGCAAGCTTTTAGCGAGGGCTTTCATTTTCCGCATTGATTTTCGAGCGAGAGATACACGCGTATGCTTACCGAGAGCCGCGCTAAAACACATCGCATCGAGATCTGCCATAAAATCTTGGGACTTTCGATTCCTCTTCACTGACGTGTCGATGCAGACGTTGCCGACGAAGATCTCATCGAAGCTCCGCTCATGCACTTCAAGGTCCTCTTTCGCCCTCTCGAAGAGAGCCTTCCCTTTTTCGCCGTTGACCAGCACCATCGAAGCTCCCCTGTCATCATCGAGGGAAGAATCGAGGCCCCAGAAATCCGCAAGCGTGATATCACCTTGGCGAGGAAAACCCTTGAATTGGCAATTCGCGCAGCTGGGACGAAGGAAAAGGTTTGACTCCAAATAGCCTCTCATGAAAAGATTAGATTCGCCGTCAAGCACCATATCCGACCCGTCATCGAATTCGATCCTCGTGCGGACGGGCGAGGTTTTCCAGCCCCCGACTTTGTACTTGAACCAAACTTTTGCAACCGAAGCACCCTTCGCGCTCTCCAATTCGTCCAACCATGCGCGGTACGCCTTCGGAGAATTGACCCCCCGGCAAACGAAATCGAAGGCGACCAGCTTGTCCGTATCTGCGCGTCGCCCCAAAAAGGCCCTCAAGCCAGCCACTTGGCATGGCGCTCCGCAGAACGCAACCATGCGACCTTCGTCCAAACGTTGCTTGACCTCTCTGAACGCGAATCCGATATCGCTCTGAACGTACTTCGACTGCCTCAAGCCTTTCAAGCCTTCGGCATCGTCTGCCGCACCATGCTTCACATCGCATCGACTTCCGTAAAGCGCTCCGAAAACCGCTCCTCCTTCGGCCAAAACCGCATTCGCGAGCTCTGTGAAGGCTCCTCCGGAAGTGCTCGCAAAGCGCGCTTCCTCGCTTTTCGACCACACTGCGAACGTGTCTGGACGCATCTCATACCCGGACGAGAACCGATGGACGGCAACGCATGTTCTCTCGCATTTGTCGCAATCGACGCATGCGCCGGAAATGACCGGGTAGCGAAACCCATCCTCGGCGAACTCCATCGATATAGCATCGACCGGGCACGCATTCGCACAGGCTCCGCATCCTGAGCACTCTTGCGCCGACAACCAGAATCGCTTCATCCGAACTCCAGCCTACTCCCAAACCACGTTGTCTCGAATCACCTTGGCCGGTACTCCCCCGACCAAGCTTCTCGCGGGAACGTCCCGCGTCACCACCGATCCTGCGGCGATGACGGCCCCCTCCCCAACCGTCACTCCGCTCAACACCATGACGCGCGTTCCTATCCACACATGGTCCTCGACGACGACGGGAGCGGTGCCTTTCGACCCGTCCAGGATATGGGCGTTGGAATCCATGACGGTGAAATCGTGAGAGATGGCGCATCCGTCGCCAATGGTTATCGACTCATGGCAGCGGATTTTGCAATCGGAGTTGATGTACGTCGACCCGATTCTTAGCCGGGATCGGGGAAACAGCACCACATCGGCCCCGTAATAAAGCGCAGCGTCTTTCACCTCGAGAGAAGCGCCCTCGTCGACTCTCACGATCGACGTTCGCCCGCCCCTCAGCAATCCGTTCGCCCCCAAGACGAAGGCACCGGATATGCTCACCGACGAGCCCTTTCCCAAACGGAACCTGCTGCCGGGAAGAGCCCTCAACCCCGTCAGCGAACCGCGGAAATGCCGGCAGCGAACCAGACGGACGAGCAAGCCTGCAACCATGCCGTAGAGAGTAGTCGCTCGAGACACGAAAGCCTCCTATCGCCGATGCTCATAGCCTATCGAAGTCGCAATGATCCGGATCATGTCGCACGCGCGTGCCGGAGTCGATAGAATCGATCGCCGCCATATCCGCGTCCGACAAGGAGAAGTCGAAGATGGAAGCGTTCTCTTTCATCCGTTCCGCAGAGCTCGTTTTGGGAATCGACACCACGTCATTTTGGTAATTCCATCGGAGGATGATCTGGGTCTTGGACTTCCCATGCTTGTCGGAAATCCGGGCGAGAATGTCGCTGCCGAACAGCCTCTCATCCATACGCGCGAAGGGGCTGTAGGCCTCCACCAGGATGCCCTGGGATTTGCAGAATTCAATGAGGGGCTTTTGGCTTAACATGGGATGTAGCTCAACTTGGTTGACCATCGGCGCTATCTCGGCATCGCGCATCAGCTCTCGAAGGTGGTGCTCGTGGAAATTGGCGACCCCGATCGCCCTGCAGAAGCCCTTGCGATAAAACCTTTCAAGCATTTTCCAGCTCTCCGCGTATTTGTCCGGATAGGGCCAGTGGAGAAGGAGCAAGTCGATCTTTCGCCTGCGAAGTTTCACCATGCTTTTCACGAGCTCTTCGCGGACACCCCCCCCCCGTTGCGCTTTGTTGCTGATTTTCGTTGTTACGAAATCGCCTCCAGAAAGCGAGGATCCGACCCCCCGTTCGTTTCCATAAGCGGAGGAGGTGTCGAACAAGGTGTAGCCTATTTCATGCGCCGATTCGATCGCGCTTTTCACCTCCCTATTGTTCATGGGGAAAGTGCCCAGCCCAAGAACCGGCATCTCCACCCCGTTGCTCAATGTGAAAGCGGGTATTGCCATTTCCCCCGCTTGGCTCGCCGTTACCTTCAAGTCGTCCTCCTTATGATCGCGAATGAACCAACGCGCCGATTCTCGATGCCATCGATTTGAGAAGGGATTTCTCGTACCCGTTCAGCCAGCCAAGCCAAAGCATTGCGAAGTAAATCGCCACGAACGCGATGCTTTTAGCGAAAAACGCCGGCCAGGAACATCCGACTATCACAAGCTGGCCGAGTACAGCGGTCGCGGTGGAGGCGAGAATCGCCGGTACCAGCAGCGGGAAAACGCTCTTCCAGAACTTCCGGATTTCAATACCCACGAAGCGGGCGTAATACCAATTCATGATGGGCCCATTGCATATGAGCAATACCGCTGCGGTCACAAAAGCGCAACCGACGACGCCATAGTACTTCGCCGCCGGAATCGATAAGACCAGATCCAAGATCGCCGCGATACCGAGCGCCGCCGATCGAAACTCCATCTTGTTCTTAGCCTGCAAGATCGAGATACCTAGATTCTCAACAAGCGGCACCGACAGTCCGATCATCAAGACAGAAACGGCGGGATACGCCTCGTTGAACTCCGAGCCTGCCCAGAGGAAGATGAAGTCGGCCCCGACCGCAGCGAACGCGGCGCACAAGCCCCACACCATGATCGCCTGGATATGGCCCAAGCGGAAAAACAGCTCGTTGATCTCCTCCATCCCCGCCGTCTTGGCGGAGATGGCCGTGAGCTTGGGGAGGAAGACGCTCGTCACGCCCGTCGAAACCTGCATGTAGGCGGCCGTGATGACCTTGCAAGCTATCCCGTAGACGGCGACCGACGAAGCCCCCATCACCGCTCCTAGGACGACCTGGCCCGTCTTCCAGAATATCTGGTCGAACACCATGCCGAGCAGTATGAAGAACGAGAAGGAGAACAGGCTCCCCGCCAGGCGCCAGTCCCAACGATGCAGCTTGCCCCGGACGCGCAGCCTCCCCTTCACGTAGAGCGCGTACGCGGCGATGCCCAGGGCGTTCACAGCCACCTGCACCGCGAGCACGGCCATCGCGCTCGACCGGAACTGGAGCACGGCGACGACTGCGAGCACCTGCAGCGCGTACTTCACGATAGAGAGGGCCCGGGCGAACACGAAGCGCTCCTCGGCGTTGATGATGGCCAGGAACCAGTTCCCGGGCAGCACGATGGCGCAGTTCACGATCACGAGCACCATCATCTGCCGCGCGAGATCGAGCTCCGTAGAGGTGAAGCTCGCGCCGAACAGCGGGTCGATCGCCCAGTAGACGCCGACGCCGGCCGCCACCGCGACGGCTGTCAGCGCGAGGTAGATGATCTTGGTCATGGCGAGCAGGTTCTCGACCTCGCGCTTGCCGCCCGAGACGGAGGTGGAGACGTAGAACCGGCTCAGCGTGGTAGACAGGCCCGCGTCCATCACCGACAGGTAGGCGATGACCGAGCCGATGAGTTCGTACACGCCGTACTCCGAAGTGCTGAGGGAGCCCAGCAGGATCGGAACGTACACGAACGAGACGACCGCGTTGACGACCAGGGAGATGTAAGAGAGGACCGCCCCCGCTTTGCGTTGGTTCGTAACCATTAGGATATATTACGAACCCATCGCTCTTGGGGAATCCAGATTTGCCGACGTCCGCTCATTTCGATAAAACAGCATTCGAACACACTTGATCTAACGCACCTTCAAGCCAGTTCAGCGAGTCCCTGCGACGAGCAGCGAGGTGCGATTCGAAATCAACCCAATCGTGCATCATCACGGAATCGAGCGAAAAACCAGGATCAGACGAACGATGACCAACGAGGCCGAAGTCAGTACAAAGGGTATCGAAACGCGATGACATGTCCACCTCCGAATCACTACGCTCGAAGATGGCAAGCGGCCGATGGTTAAGAAGCGCGAAGACGCTTGCATGGAAGGAGTCCGTGCAGACGACCTCGCAGTTCGCCGCAAGCCAAGCGAACTCGGCTGGCCCAAGTTTGAGGCTCTTGTCCATTACATCGATTAAGCTCAAGCCAAGCTCGGCAGTCATCGCATCGATCTTCGGACCGTTTACATCGTCGCCGAGAACATATTTGAATACGAACGGTCGGCCGACGTCAATGCTCAGAGGTTTTTTCGACACCTCAGCCCAATCGGAGACGGAGATAAGCATGGTTGGATCGAGAACGACGGGAACATTGCGACCGGTAAGGTCATTCACGATAGCCGCGCCGGCATGCTCGCGCATCGAAACGTGCGAAATGCCCGAAAGGAGATCGGAAATGTGGTCCCTGTTCGAAGTTATCTTGCTCACACCGAAACTGGGCGCATAGGCGACCTTTTTCACGGCCGGAACCATAGGCAGGTAGTCGAGATCGCTGTTTGTCGGAAACGTAGGATTCCACACCTGATCGGATCCGATAACGAAACAGCCGAAGTCCTCGTTGAGACTTGGACTCACAAACTCTTTCGACACAACGTCGCGCGAGAAGGTGATATTGACATCGAAAGCGTCGAAGGCGTTGATGTAGTCGTCTTTAATGACGCGGCGAACGGCTTTCCTGAGTGCACGCATCTTGACAGCGCTTCTGCGCAGAGAAAGAACCTCGTGACCCATACGCCTTACAGCTTCCTGCAGGGCGTAATTCTGCAAGCGGTTTCCGAAATTGTAGTCTTGTATTGTAAGAATAGCGATATTCAATATGAATCCTATCAAACCAGCCTCGAAGCGGCACCCACTAAAACCGCCAGGAGTAGATAATCGCGGTACCCCTGAATTAGAGATCCGCAGTTGAACTACTTCTGGCACAAAGCATATTTTGCCTCGGTGACTTGTTTGGCAGAACGCCACCATGCTTCATTATCCCGATACCATTGAATAGTTCCGGCAAGTCCTCGTGCAAAGTCGGAGTGTTTAGGGTTCCACCCAAGCTCGGTTCGTAGCTTAGTGAAGTCAATGGCATAGCGCCTGTCATGCCCGGGACGATCCTTAACCCAATCGAAGTCATTTTCGTCCTTGCCCATATCTTTCAGGATGCTATGGAGCACTTCGAGGTTACTCCTCTCCCCGTTGGCACCAATGAGATAGGTCTCTCCAATACGACCTCGCGTAAGGATAGCCCACACAGCACTCGAGTGATCTTCAGTGTGAATCCAATCGCGAACATTGCGCCCATCACCGTAAAGCTTGGGCCTTGCACCGCATAAAATATTGGTGATCTGGCGCGGGATGAATTTCTCAACGTGCTGGTAGGGGCCATAGTTGTTGGAGCAGTTCGAGATCGTGGCGCGAAGGCCATAAGTGCGAATCCACGCACGCACAAGCAAGTCGGATGCAGCTTTAGTGGAGCTGTAGGGCGAACTCGGCTTGTAAGGCGTGGACTCCGTGAACTTTGCCGGATCGTCAAGCGCCAGGTCGCCATAAACCTCGTCAGTCGAGACGTGATGGTAACGGATACCGTGCTTCCTCGCAGCTTCAAGCAGGCGGAACGTGCCCTCGACGTTCGTATGAAGAAAGGGCTCGGGGCCGGCGATGGAATTGTCGTTGTGGGACTCAGCAGCATAGTGCACAATTGCATCGTGGCCAGGGACGATTCTATCCAAAAGATTGCAATCGCATATGTCCCCCACGACAAGTTCAACTCTTTCCGCAGGAAGCCCCGCAATGTTCGCAGGATTACCAGCATAAGTTAGCTTGTCGAAGACCGTCACATGAACATCGGAATGGTTGCTCACCACATAGTGCACAAAGTTAGACCCGATGAAACCGCAGCCTCCGGTGACGATAATATTCTTGGGCGAGAAATCGGCCATCCTACTCCCCCTCAACTTCGTCCGCTATGGACAGTAGGTATTTTCCATAGTCGGTCTTCTTCAAGCTCTCGCCGAGTTTGCGAAGGCGTACTACATCGATAAATCCGCGACGGAATGCAATTTCCTCGATACAGGCAATGTAGTAGCCCTGACGGCTCTCCACGGCCTCGACATACTCGGCTGCTTTGAGGAGACCTTGGGGCGTGCCGGTGTCCAGCCAAGCCATTCCGCGACCCATCAGCTCCACGCAGAGCTCACCGCACTTCAAGTAAGCATCGTTAACGTTAGTAATCTCAAGCTCGCCGCGCACAGAAGGCTCCACAGCTGCAGCGATGTCGCTCACCTTGCCGTCATAGAAGTAGAGGCCGGGCACGGCATAGTTCGACTTCGGACACTCTGGCTTCTCCTCGATAGAGACTACGCGTCCGTCAGAGTCGAACTCCACAACGCCGAAAGCGCGAGAATCCTTAACGGGGTAGCCGAACACCACGGCCCCGCCGTCACGTTCAACACGCTCCCGCGCGCAAAGCAATATATGAGTAAGATCTTGGCCGTGGAACATGTTATCGCCGAGCACCAACGCGCACGGCTCGCCAGCCAAAAAGTCACGTCCGATGACGAATGCCTCGGCCAACCCACGTGGCTCAGCCTGCTCGGCGTACTCCAATCGCATGCCCAGCTCCGAGCCTTCACCCAAAAGCTCACGGAAAGCCGGCAGATCACGCGGCGTGGAGATGATCAGCACCTCTCGGATGCCGGCGAGCATGAGCACGCTCAGCGGATAATACACCAGCGGCTTATCATATATCGGCAGCAGTTGTTTGCTTACCGACTTTGTTATGGGGTGCAGTCGGGTTCCAGACCCACCTGCAAGAATAACGCCTTTCATGCGAATCCCTTAACCTCTCAATTGCTTGTGGCCACAACACAGTCCTAGCGGTGCGCCTAAGCTGATAACGCATGCCGCACCCGCACTGCAATTCGGCGCCTTAAAGGCATCGAGGGCCAAACGACGTCTCCTGTACGCAGCAAAGTTGCCAATGCACGAAGGGTTTGCCGAGTGCCGCAGCGTGGCCAACTCGCCTTTCATTTCCTACCAGCTGCAATCACTGTCGAACCAAGTCTCTCCCTTTTCGCGTAGCCCGTAAGACGGGCAAGCGCCTTAAACACCGAAGGCGCTTCCAGTGCCAAAATGCACTTCAATTTCAAAGCCCCGTCGAGCAAGGAAACGTTGCTCCGCTGTTCCAGCAGCCTCGACCTCACCATTTCGAAATCGTCTGGTGCAGAACCCCTGCGGGCGATCAGGGAAAGCACCCCAACCGTATGACCAGCGAATATCCTGAATGCAGGCATCGGATACCCCAGCGACTCCTCGTGGCGAAAGATGTCGTACTGCACTCTCGTGGCCGCAACGGACTTCGCCACTGAAGACGAGTTGACCGCAGAGTCTTCCCTGGTCACCAGGTAGCGATACAGCGAATGGCCTACAACGGCCGTCCGTCCCGCCGCCTTCCATGCGATCCGATAGAAGAAATCCCTGTCTTCGAGAAGAGCCAAAGAAGTGTCAAAGCGCTCGCCACCAGCCAAAACCCTCTTGAATACGTGAGCGAAGGGGTAAAGAAGGTCGCCGCACTGCAGAGGGCCCTCGTCGAGCGAAAAACTCGGCTCCGGAGCGGGAATGAGTCCGACCCTGTTGCCGTCCGAGTCAATCTGCTCTACGGGAAAAACAACCATAGAAGGTCGTCCGTCGGCGATGCACGCATAAAGCTCGTCCAACGCACCCGGCACCACGGAATCGTCGCTGTCGCAGAACCAGACGTACTCGCCAACGGCAACATCCAAGCCCGCATTCCTCGCCGCAGACACGCCACCATTGGCCTGGTGCAGAACCCTGACCCTCTTGTCGCGCGCAGCGTAAGCTTCGCAAACAGCACCGGAGCCATCAGTCGATCCATCGTCGACGAGAATCAGCTCCCAATCATCAAAGGATTGGCTAAGCACGCCATCGACGCACTGTGGCAAATAGTCAGTCGTGTTATAAACGGGTACGATAATCGAGAAAATCGGCACAGTACACATGGCGCGCTCGGTTACGAATTCAGCGGTCATCGCTTCATCGCCTCCACAGCCCTCACGACAGCACGGGCAGCACCATGCCAGCCACGCGCTATACAAAAAGCGAGTGCGCGGTTGTCGGGTCTGATGGCAACCCCGCGCATGCGGTCAAAAACGCCTTCATTGAACATTGCTCGGCGTATCTCGTCGAAAGCGGCTGCCTTCCCCTCGGAGGAACCACAACCAAGCTCGCTCATCTTAAGCAGATAGAAATACTGGTCCGATTCACCGCAAACGGCAGCGGGCGGACAAGAATTCTCCCATCTTCTGGCATAATCCCTAAGACGCCTATTCACCAAGACAATGTCGGATAGCTGGGAACTCTTGTATTTTGCGGTACTGGACCCCTCGTTAGGTCGATAGAAATAAAGAACGTCATCTATCTGAGCAAGTGAGCCAGCCGCATCAACGATGGGCAGCAGCTGAAAGAGATCCTCCCCATGCATAAGACCCTCGTAGGCTTCGTAGGGAGCACCGACGTCCACGCACGAAAGACGAAGCGCTTTGCCGCACAAGTTATTGAAGCGACCTCTGCAAACATGCTCTTTAATACGCCGGTATGCATCGACTCCATAGAATCCCGCTTCAAGGCCACCAATCCCCCCATTGGGGATTATGAAAGACGATTCGCGGGAAAGCCGAAATGAGACTATGTCCGCCCCGGTGTCTTTGATGACTTGCGCGATGCGCGCGAAGGCTCCTGCTTTGAACTGGTCGTCAGCATCCAAAAACAGCACATACTCGCCTTTAGCGTGGAGCAATCCTTTCCTTCTTGCAAGAAGGAGGCCTTGATTGGGGTCGTGTAAAACATACACGTTTCCATGCGCAGCCGCATAGGCGTCAGCAATCGCGCCGGAGCCGTCGGAAGATCCATCATCCACCACGACAATCTCGAAATCATGGTAATCTTGGCTCAAAACAGAGTCTATTGCATCATTCAAGAAGCTTTCGCAATTGAATACGGGGATGACCACAGAAAACAGCATTAGGAGATTCCCAATATCGCAGAAGTATAAGGGAATACCTGGTTGCCGCCATTGACCACACACGTTACGTAAAAATATATAATTGAAATAATGAGGCAGCTCCAAGCCAAAACTTTGTTAGAGCGCCTGGCGTCGCAAGACATGAGGCAACTGACGTACAAGGGAACAAAAGACATAAAGTAATAGGCAAATCGCCCCATGCTGCTTGCAATCATGTTCATTTGCACAGCAGCAAAAGCAACTAAACAGATGGCGCATAATAGCTCTGGCTCGCCGGGTGCTTCCTTCGCAATGTCTCCCCCCGTTGGAAGCCTACCAACCATATATGCAAAAGCAAAAAACACGATCATGGCTAGCGCGGAGTAATTGAGCCTCGTGCCGGAAGCATTAACTTGGAACGAATAGGATTCCTTGAGGCTGGAAAAGACATCGATGAAGTAGCTTCCGCCCGTAAATGCCACGAGAAACAGCCCGGCAACGATTAAAAGAGAAACAAGCCTCTGCCCTCGACCGAAGAAGGCAAGCCGAGGGTTCCTCGAATCGAGCAATAGGCGCATCACGGGATATAAAACGAGAAATACGATGGCCGTCTGGTGAATCAAGGCGCTCACAAGAAGAATCCAAACAAGGAACTTAGCGGGCTTCTTATCCTCGACAAAACCAAAGGCGGGAAGGCATAATGCGACCGCAATCATTTGCTTCATGGCGTTTAGAGAAATTGGAAACAGCAGCAGCATGTACGCCGCCATGGCCGGCCACGAGCATCCTGGGTAGCGCCTGCGTGCATAGCAATACACTGGCGCCACAGCCAATGCCTGCAATGTCCCCAAGTAGATCTCGAACGATCCTAAGTGGCTCGAAATCCAGGCGATGAGGTTATAGCCTGGGGCGGCCTCAGCGACCTGCCCTGCCATGAACGAGAAGAGGTCTTGCGCGGCAGCTGCCTGATAGGTCCAGATACCGTAGGTCAAAACGTCAGTTCCAACTGTAATGTCACGCACGGCAGCAAAAAACACGGGGACGGATATTGCAGCCACGGCGAGAATACCAGAAAGAGAGCCCCTTGTTTTGTCGGAAATATACGCCAGAAAAACCGGCAGCCCCATTATTAAGACATAAACCACCCTCGCTTCACCCACTCAGTGTTTGGCTTTGTAAAGATTGTATACTTGGCAAAAAGCCCCGAATAACCTGCTACCGAGACAAGCGGCAAGCGCTGCCAACCGCTCGCGCTTACGTGCCTCGGAATCGCAGAGCACCGTAGCTCGAGTCGCCACTATGCGCGGCCACAACTCACGTCTCGCTTCCTCATGGCCGCCACCAAGCGTCGCAAAGACAAGACGACACACCGAGAAGCAGCGTGACTTGGCCGCATTATCCAAAGCCGGGTACCACTCGCGAATATTGCGTACAAGCTCGTCCGTGACCGCTACGGCAGACTCTACCTTACGTTCCGAAAACCCACTCCTGATGATACTTCCCCGACGAAACCGATAGCCGTAGAGCGTCTCGCAGCGCAAGACAGCAACATCCCCCTTACCATGGACATATTTGTAGGTAGTGGCAAGATCCTCATACAGCAACCCGACAGGAAAGAAATCATCGCCGATCATATCTCGAGCGAAAATGCGCCATTGAGCACCGTTGAAGGCGTGTTGGTATAACAGCTCCTTTTGATATTCTTCCTCACTTAGAACATCATAGAGGCAAGCGGTTTCATAGTTTTTTTCCAAGACGGGATTCTGGCCGTCAAGAAACCCGTCGACCCGACGAATTGTCGCCATGGCGCAGCCAGAGTCTCGAAGAGCGAAAACAAGGGCGTCAATATAAAGGGGCGAAACCAAATCGTCCGAGTCAACGAAGACGACGAGATCACCTGAGCAATTCCTGATTCCGGTATTTCTCGCCGCGCTCAGGCCCGAGTTTCCTTGCTTCAGCAGCCTGACGCTGTGCCGTGATCTGGCAGCAAATGCTTCACAAATAGCATGAGATCCATCGGATGACCCATCGTCGACGATGACGATCTCAATATTGTCGTATGTTTGCGCTTCGAGGCTATCGAGGCATGCGCCCACATACTTCTCGACATTAAACACGGGGACGACGGCAGAAACAAGCGAATTCATCGCACAATACCTTTAAGAAAATTCTTGACCTTTCCAAGCAACCCGAATCTAGCAAGGAGCCGCCGAACGTTTCTCTCAACGACAACCCTGCCGTTAACGGGGAACCATTTGCTGAACAGTTCATGCGAATCTTTGATAGTCAGACAGTCGCGGAAGAACTCGTTTCGCCTCTCCGGGCGGCTGGGGGGCTCAAATATCTCTTTCTCGCCCTTAACCAGAAGATCCGGTTCCGCCTCGACAGCAAAATCCGAATGGGCGAACAGCTCGGAAGCGAGCGCCTTCGCCTTTTCCGTATGGCACAGAACTTTCGTCGCTCCAAGATCGGAATCCATCGCTGCGGAATACGAATGTGCATCCCAGCAATCCCACAGCGTGTAATCGCTTCTGCGGAAGCGCTTCCTGAAAGCACAGCTATAGCACGAAGGCCTAACGCTCAGATGCTGGAAGAACGCTTTCAAGTAAGGACTCGTCTCGACCCCCTCGGAGAAGAACCTGGCCCCTGACTCATCGGCGAAGCTCATTTGAGAATACTGATATCCGTAAGGAGTTTTATCTCTGAATCTCGCGAAGCCTCTTCTGCCAACATACTCAAGATACCTGGAGTATACGAGTGGCGAGGGGACGGCGTGACACACGACATCCACGCAAATCAGGTTCTCGGGATGGTTGCCCAAAAAGGACAGCAAGCCCTCAACTTGGCAAGGAGTACCGCTAAACAACACAATCTTGCCTGATTGAAGCTCTAACTTAACCTTGACAAGCGTATCCAACAAGTCGCTCTGAACATATTTACTGCCTCTGAGCTCTGCAAGCTCTTGGCTGTTTTGAGCACTTTTATGTCTCGGCATGCCGTCCTCGCCGAACCCAACACCAATAGCTATTCCACCTTTCGCCAAAACAGTTTGAGCGATTATGGTGAAAGCACCCCCGGAGGTGCTTTCGATAAGCACGTCTTCGTCACCTGCCCGCACGACGTAACCTACCTGTGCGCATTTCTGCTCGGCGACAGGGTTGGCAATGGGGCAAACCTGCTCGCATTGACCACAGCCAACGCACTCCGCAGCATTGGCATTCGGGTAGAGAAACCCCTCCTCGTCGTTTTCCATGGAAATGCAACTCGTAGGGCATACCGAAGCGCATGCTGTGCAACCGCAGCATTTCTCTTTATCCGCGACCTCAATCATCTGACTACACCCAGAGCCGAAGCAAGGTAGTCAAGCGACTCGCCTCTAAACTCCCTGATGGATTCATTGAGCACGTCAAAATCAATAGCACGCTCAAGACACTCGGACACAGCATCCCCCTGCCTCACGAAACGATTCCGCAAGCTAAGCCGATCAAGCAACGACTCTATGCGCGTGTTGGTGGAAAGCGTTGCTTTTTTGGTAAACCGCGGAAACACAAAGAAAGGGGTGTTGAAGATTGACGAGAAAATAGTTCCATGGAACGAGTCAGTGCACACAAGCGATGCGTTCTCAATCAGACCAAGAAACTCAGCCGGATCGGCATCGTAGACGCAGCGGTCAGCAAACCCTTCGTCAGACTTAATGTAGCGGTCAAGGTGCGGGAACTGTACAATCCGCCATCCTGTGAACTTCTTCAGCTCCCGGACGAAGTCCCTCTGGTAGGGGTTGTCCCCCATTAGGTAGCAAAATATATAGGGTTCGCTAAGCTGCTCGCTCCCCATGGCGACGCCGCTCCATACTTCAGCGTCAATAAGTAAGGTCGGGTCGCATACCAAAGGCACGGCCCTGCCCGTCAGTTTGCAGATAATCTCCTGCCCAGAGGTTTCGCGCGCAGAAAGAGCATCGAACCTTTCAAGGAATCGCTTCGTCTGGAGCTGTAAGTATTCGGGGATAGCGGGGACGCCAAAACTGGTCGCATAGTTGACGACACGCACGTCATCAGGCACAAAACTCAAGGTGTAGTAGTCCCCTGTGATATTTGACGGAAGCCAGAGCTGATCGCTGCCGACGAGCACGCAGTCGTACGCGCGTGCACCTTCAGCGATTTCATCCCAGTCGCTAAACCTGCGGGAAGGTTTGAAGTTCTCCTTTTTGAAAGCAGCGAATGCTGCACGGCGGGCACGCATGTTCTCGCCGTACTCACCGGGAATCCTCCTTCTCAAAGACGACATAACCACAGCACCCTTTTCGCGCACGACCGAGAGATCCGTGATGTTCCTGAGAAAGTATTTCATTTTACGAGAGTTGATGTCGCCCTGAAGGTTCTCGGCATCCAGCACTTCAGCAATGCAACCCAAAGACTCTACCGCAAGCTGGGTCGCAAAGGCTTGAATCATGCCACCATAGTCAGGGTATTGCCAGTTGGTGGCTATACCGATGCGAGGTATGTGTTTGATTTCCACCATTAGCAACTTCCTTGTCTTGCAAGGGCATTGGCATAATACACAGCAAGTCGCTTCGCCTCACCACGTGAGTCGAAGCCTGCGTTTACACAGTCTTTCGAACGCGAAGTTCGATTACGATGGTTCTCAAGCACAACGCTGATCTTCTCGGCCCACTTTTTCGCGCCATCAGCCAATGAAAGAAAGTGCCCTAATTCGCAGAAAGCCGCTTCTGGCGTGACTTCGGTTGAGAAGAAAACATCCAAGCCGGCGCACTGCGCCTCCAAGCCCACCACAGGCAGACCTTCATAAAGGCTCGGCAGAAGGAGGCAATCCATTGCCTGGTAGAAGCCCACGATATCTTCCCTGCGACCGAGGTAAAGCACATGGTCGGAAAAACCGTTTGCGTCAACGTAAGCGAGCATCTCATCGCGAAGCTCACCGTCGCCAATCAGCAACAACCTCACTTTGGAATTCAGATCCACGAGCTCCTTCGCTGTCTCCAACATGAACATCGGGTTCTTCTGCACAACAAAGCGTCCGACAAAGCCGACCAAGAGCTCATCATCGGCCGCACCAAGCTCCGCGCGCGTTCGCGCACGCAGCCCCTCGTCGAAAGAATTCTTGGCTGAGTCGATGGCCGTCTTGAACACATCGACATATCCGGCATCGAACAGCGCATCACCGAACTGCCACCTGCCACAATCTTCACCGCAAGACACATAGTGAGTCGCGTACCGCTTCGCAAACTTGCGCAGGATATGTTTTAGATACGTCTTCGGCTCGCGCTCGTGAGCCATAGACAGGCTTTCCGAGATGCGCACGGAAATGCCAGCTTGCTTGGCAGCCCTCAGCGGGAAGAGGTTCATAGTGCTGTTGTAGGCATGCAGCACGTCAAAACGCTCTCGCGCGAACAACTCGCGCATATCCACCATGTTCTTAACGATATTCTGGTACGGGGGAACCATGTGCACAAATCCACCATGCCTGCGAATTTCATCCTCAGGTATAGCGTTCGAGTCTGCATCGCATATGAAGTGAACCTCGACTTCGGCAGGGTTAAAGTTCAAAAAATATTGCATGGCCAAGGTCTTTTTGCCGCCGGAGTTCATCTTCCCCATAACGAAAGCAACCTTTATAGGCTTTTTCTCTCCCACGCCTAAGCCTGAATCTTCTCGTTGAAGAATTTCTTGACGCACGCGATTACGTACTTCAAATCCTCGTCAGCCATGCCGTAGTACATAGGCAGACGCACAAGGCGATCAGAATCAGGCGTGGTGTATTCATCCTCGCCGCAGAAGCGACCGAAACGTTCACCAGCAGGCGCAGAATGCAATGGAACATAGTGGAAGACACAGCTGACGCCGCAATCCTTCATAAATTGGATAAAAGCTGTGCGTTCGGCCAGGTCAGCAAATTTCAGGTAATACATGTGGGCATTATGCTCGCAACCATCGGGAACAGTCGGAAGAGCCACAAGGCCCTGCGAGGCGAGAGGAGCGAATGCCTCGTTATAGCGATGCCACACCGCTAGGCGGTTCTTGTTGATTTCGTCCGCACGTTCAAGCTGAGCCCAGAGGTAAGCAGCATTCAGCTCCGAAGGAAGGTAGCTCGATCCGAGATCAACCCAGTTGTACTTAGCTACCTGCCCTCGGAAGAACTGAGCCCGATTAGTCCCCTTCTCGCGGATAATCTCGGCGCGGCCGATATAAGCGGGATTGTTGACGGAAATCGCCCCGCCTTCGCCCATCGAGTAATTCTTGGTTTCATGAAAGCTATAGCAGCCAAAGTCGCCAATAGTCCCCAAAGCACGCCCTTTGTAGGTGGCGAGAACCGCCTGTGCAGCGTCCTCGACGACCAACAATCCATGACGATGCGCTATGTCCATAATGGCGTCCATCTCACAAGCGACACCCGCATAGTGGACGGGAACAATAACTCGGGTGCGATCTGTAATCGCAGCCTCGATCTTCGTTTCATCGATGTTCATCGTGTCCGGACGAACATCCACAAACACGAGAGAGGCGCCGGCAAGCACGAATGCGGTCGCGGTAGAAGTGAACGTGAACGACGACAGTATGACTTCGTCGCCAGGCTTCAAGTCGCACAATAAGGCCGCCATTTCAAGCGCGCTGGTACCACTTGTGGTCAGCAAGACCTTATCCGACCCAAAACGACGCTGAAGCCACTCGCTGCACTTCTTCGTAAACGGCCCATCTCCGCCAATCTTTCTATTGTCTTCAATGGCCGCTCTTACATATCTAATCTCATCCCCAACAAGGGGGGGAATATTGAATGGAATCATCCTCACGAAACGATCTCCGGTCTATTCAGCCTCTTCGGAATCAAACCGCCAACCTCAGACCCTATACTCGACGTAGAGAAGTTCATGCCGATGCGAGCATTCATAGCCCGTTCCTGTTCTTGCCAAACATGGCACCAAAGGTTTCAACGAAGATGCGGATGTCAAGAGCGAGACTCGCGTTTCGCACGTAATATAGTTCCAACTCTTGACGGCTGCCGTCCTCGTAAGTCGCATCGTTCCTTGCCTGAACTTGCCACCATCCGGTAATCCCGGGCTTCAGCGAGAGAAACTCCGTAACGTCGTCACCATACGAGACGAGTTCTTCGGCGACCACGGGCCGGACCCCGACGACACTCATCGACCCCGTCAAAACGTTGAGAAACTGGGGCATTTCGTCAAGCGACGTTCTTCTAAGAAACGACCCCACGGGAACGATGCGCGGATCATTGTCCACCTTGCGCTCGCGCTTCCATTGCTCCAGCTGCTCAGCATTCAAGTGCTTTTCAACGTCGTCGCTATCGGACACCATGGTGCGCAGTTTCAGAATCCTCAAAGGCTTGCCATAGCGCCCTACGCGTTCTTGCAGGTAAATCGGACTGCCTTTGGTCTGAACCGCGATAGCGATAAAGACCGCAATTGCTAACGGCCACAAAATGACAGCTACCGAAACAACCAGCAGGCTGAAAACGATGTCGAAGGCACGCTTCAGGAAGCGGTACGCGAGGCGAGGCGAGGTTCGTCCGTCTTCGGCTGACGCCGCACGGGATCCTTCGACTCCGCGCTGCGCGCTGCGCTCAGGATGACAGGAGGGGGCACCTGCCGCCCGATCAGGGCGACGAACATCGTCCATCTCTATTTCGTTGTCAAGTGCGTCTTCCATGGTTGCCCTTGCGGGCGGTCCCTATCCTTATCGCTTTCTTACTATCCCCAGGCCGATCTTGGTTTGGATCGTCCTGCCGAACATCTCGATCTCCAGATACGCGGTGCGCTTGCGGCGGTTGATCTTCCTGATCCAGCCCGTGCGGTTCACCAGCGGGCCTTTCAGCACGACGATCTGGTCGCCTTCTATCACACCTTCCGACATGCCGATCACGCGGTGGTCCTTCTCGGTGAACGCGTCGATCCAGGCCACCTCGTGCGGCTCCAGGGGAATGAACGTGCCGTCGTTGTTCAAGACGCTCGCGAACTGGGGGATCTGCTTCAGCTGCGCCTGCAGCTCGGCGATGCGATCGCTCACCACGATCAGGTAGCCGGGGAACAGCACGGCGGTGCAGGTGCGCCACTCGCCGCGCAGGTGCTTCTGCACCTCGTATTGGGGGACGAAGCATTCATCGAGCACGTCATCGCTCGCGATCTGCTCGATCTGCCGCTGGACGACGAACTCGCGTCCAGCCATCGTCTGCACCACGTACCACATACGCCCACCTCCTCGCGCCATCTCGGGTCGACTGCGCGAGGCCATGGCTTCGCCCCTTGGCCCTCTCCGGGCGCAGGGCATGCCGCTTCAAGCTTCGCGACGGCTATTCATTCCCAAGAGGCTGGCCGAAACGCACACGTGGCATCGTTTTCGCGCATCAAGGTATGTCGAAAAGGTTGCGCCCGTACAAGGCGCTTGCAGTTTCCTGCGGGGAGGCCGGTGCGGCACGCTCGGCACCAGGATCGGCCTCCTCGCAACAAGCTGCGTTGCTGCAGGTCAGACTCCGAATCTCACGTCTTCCTGGTGATCTCGAGCCCCACCCGCACCCGCGCCTGGTCGAGCAGCCCCACGTCAAGATACGCCGCCCGCTTGTGCCGGTCGATCTTGCGGATGAGGCCCTCCCTCCCCCGCAAGGGGCCGCTGCGCACCACGGTGCGCCCGTCCTCGATCACACCCTCGGACATGCCCACCACGTGGTTTGCGCCCCCGAACTCGGAGACGAAGGCCGCCTCCTCGGGCGTCAAAGAGAAGATGGCGTCGCCCGCGCCCAGAAGGCGCGCGAAGGAGGTGGACAGCTTCAGGCGCTCGCGCACGGCGTCGATGTCGCCCGTGGCCAGGAACACGTAGCCGGGAAACATGACCTCGGTGACGAGGCGCCACGCGCCCTGCTGCTTCTTGAGCAGCTGGCAGCTCAGAGGGAAGCACTCGCGCAGAAGGTCCGGCCCGGCGAGGCTCGCCACGCGCTCGGCCATCGAGCGCTCTTGGCCGGGCGCCACCTGCAGCACGTGCCAGCCCACCGATGCGGGCATGCGAAGGCCGCGGGCGGCTTCGCCCGCGGCGTCAGATGAGGCTATGGGAAGTTCGGAGGAGCGCCGGCTTAGCCGGCCGGGTTCAACGCGCCGCTCGCGGCACCCTCTCTCAGAGCGCCCCCCCCCGCAGAGGTTTTCAGGCGATCGGCTTCGAGGGCGAGGGAAGCCGGGGCTGCGAAGGCATGGCGATCCGCGGGCGCGGAGGCCCGTTCGTTGCGCGAATCTGCGGGGGAAATCGCAACGCTCATGCGGCAGACACCAATCGTCGAGTTGAAGGCGCGCCCTGTCGCGCGCCGAATCGTTTTACAACATCAAGATGGTAACAGAGCGGGAACGTCCTGACAACCGAAAGAGACGGCTTTGAAGCCCCCCCCCCCCGATTTTTTCATAAAGTCGGGGCGCGAAATACCTGATGCGCGGCCATATGGAGCCGTTCGGTACAACAAACGCGCCGTTCGGCTCGGCGGGCGCTCCGTCGGGCCGCAGGATGGGCAGGCGGCGGCGGGGGCGCCTTCAAGAAATCTGCACGTTCGGGGAGGGAGGAGGACGAGGGGCACGCAGGCGTTATCGGCTGGCGCCGCGGGGGATCCTTCGACTCGCTTCGCTCGCTCAGGATGACATCATGCGCGGCTCACGCCGCCTCCGCTCAGGATGACATCATGCGCGGTTCCGCCGCCTCCGCTCAGGATGACATCATGCGCGCCAGGTGGGGCGGTCTACCACGCGGACGTTGATGTAGACCACGTCGGGGTGCTCCTCCATGATGGCCAGGCAGACGCGTTCCTTGTCGCGGATGTTCTCGGCCGAGCCGAACACGATCTCCACGCCGCTCTCCAGCGTGAGCGTGGTCGACTCCGTCTCGGTGGCCGCCACGGCGCGCACCTGGCCCGCCAGCTCGGTGGTCATGTTCGCCACGATGGACAGGGCGTTGTTCACGTTGGCATCGGTGCAGTACGCCCCCACCTCCGGCGCCGTGCCGTAGGGCACCTCGGTGATGCGCAGCACGCTGGCCGCGTCCTCGTACACCTTCGGGCTCGTCTTCTTGCCCGCCTCGGAATCCTGCGCGGGGATGGGCATGAGCCACATGCCGTCGGAGGCGACGGCCCAGTCCTGCACGGTGAGCGCGTCCTCGGAGGGCACCTCCACCACGGCGGCGATGGTGCGCTCGGTGACGGCGAGCTCGAGCGTGCTCGGGAAGTTCCGCTTCACGTCCACGTCGAGCACCCAGGCGTCCTTGAGCAGGCGCTCCCTGATGCCGGCCGCGTCCACGCGCAGAAGGGTGGTGTTGGCGGGCACGGAGGCCAGCTCGGTCATCTCGGTGGCCGTGAGGTGCTCCACGCCGGAGACGGTCACCTCCTCGATGGCGAACGCGTCGGAGTAGTACAGCGCCGCCCCGCCCGCCACGAGCGCCAAAAGAAGCGCGGCCACGATGCCGATGCGCACGAGGTGGCGGCGGTAGGTGCGCTGGGCGCGGGCGTTGCGCTCAGCGCGGTCGAGGTCGCCCACGCGCACCGACGACAGCGGCGGGCGGGCCTGGCCGGCGCGGCGGTTGGGCAGCTGGCCTCCGGGCATGGCCCGGTAGCCGCCGGGCGACGAGGGACGCGACGTCGGCCGCACGGAGCCGCCCGCAGCGCGCGAGGATCGGCCCGCGGATCCGGAGGCGCCGCGCCCGCGCGAGGACGGGGCCGCCCTACGCGAACCCGAGGAAGCGGACTTCCGGTTGTAATTCGATGCCATACGTCTCGTACACCTTCGCCTGGGCCAGCTCGATCAGATCCATCACGTCGCGCGCCGTGGCGCCGCCCGTGTTCACGATGAAGTTCGCATGCACCTCCGACACCTGCGCCCCGCCGATGCGGCGCCCCTTGAGGCCGCAGCCCTCGACGAGCTCGCCGGCCGAGCGGCCCTCGGGGTTGCGGAACACGCTCCCGCACGAAGGGCTGCCGAGCGGCTGCGTCTTCTTGCGGCGCGCATGCGAGGCCTCCATCTTACCGCGTAAGTAGAACGGGTCGGCCGGCTCTACGGAAAGTTCGCATTCCACTATCACCTCGTCGGGCCGAAACGAGCTCTCCCGATAGCCCCACGCCACCTCCTCGCCCGCGCGGCGCACGAGGCCCTCCTTCGGCGAGAGCGTGGTCACCGACGCCACGCGCGACCCGATCCACTCCTCGCGCGTGCCCGCGTTCATGCGCAGCGCGCCGCCCACGGTGCCCGGCGTGCCCACGGCGAACTCGAGCCCCGAGAGCGAGCGGCTGAACGCCTCCTGCACCACCGAGGACAGGGGCACGCCCGCGCCCACGCAGAAGCGCCGCGCCTCCTCGTCGTAGCGGCAGGTGCGGAAGTCGCGCCCGAGCGCGATGACCACGCCGGGATAGCCCTCGTCGGCCACGAGCAGGTTCGACCCGCGGCCGGTTGCCGTCCACGGCATGCCCGTCTGCTCGCACGCCTCCACCACGCGCTTGAGCGCGCCGACGGAGGCCGCCTGCACGTAGAAGCGCGCGGGCCCGCCGATGCGGTACATGGTGTGGCGGCTCATGGGCTCGTTGGGGTACACGTCGCCGTCGAAGGCGTCGTCGACGAGCAGGGCCTCGAGGGCCGAGGCGTGGCGGGCTCTCACGGCAGGCTCCCTAGCGCGCGGCTTCCGCGAGCGCGTCGACCAGCTGCGGGCCGATGGCCGTCACGTCGCCCGCGCCCATGGTGATCAACAGGTCGCCCGGCTGGAGCTTCGAGGCCAGGTAGGGCACCACTTCGATGCGGCGCGGCACGTAGCCCGCCTCGGGATGCCCCGGATGGTCGAGCACCACGTTCAGGAACGTCTTGCCCGACACGCCCGGCACCGGAGCCTCGCCGGCCGGGTACACGTCCATGAACGTGACGGCGTCGGCCGCGTCGAAGGCGGCGCCGAAGTCGTCCTTCAGCACCTCGGTGAACAGCGGCGCGCGCGAGTAGCGGTGCGGCTGGAACAGCACGTGCACATGCGCGTAGCCCAGGCGCGACGCGGCCTCGATAGTGGCCGCGATCTCGGTGGGATGGTGCGCGTAGTCGTCCACCACGGTGACGCCGGCGGCCTCGCCCACCAGGTCGAACCGGCGCTTCACGCCCGCAAACCCGGCCAGCGCGTCGGCGGCCGCCTGCGGGTCGTAGCCGAGCGCCCACAGAAGCCCGATGACGCCGGCGGCGTTCAGCACGTTGTGGCGGCCGGGGTTCTGCTTGATGCGCGCCGCCACCTCGCGGCCGTCGGGCAGCGCGAGCGCGAAGTCGCTGCCCACGCCGTGCGGCTCGTACGACGCGATGCGGACGTCACATCCCTCGCCGAAGCCGTAGGTGAACATCGTGCGCCCCGCCTCGCGCGCGATGCGAACGAGCGCCTCGTCATCGCCGCAGGCCATCACCACGCCGCCCTCGGCGGGCACCGAGCCGATGAACGCGGAGAACTTCTCGTAGATCTCGTCGAGGTCGCGGTAGTGGTCCAGATGGTCGGCCTCGACGTTGGTGACGAGCACGGCGCGCGGCGAGAGGTAGGTGAACGACTTGTCGCTCTCGTCGGCCTCCACCACGTAGTGCCGGCCGCCCCCGGAATGCGCGTTCGTGCCGTAGGCGCGCACGATGCCACCGATGAGGAACGTCGGGTCCTCCCCCATGCCGTCGAGCGCGCTCGCCAGCATCGAGGACGTGGTGGTCTTGCCGTGCGTGCCGGCCACGGCCAGCGTCTCGAGGCCGCGGCCCAGGTGCGCGAGCATCTGCGCGCGGTGCCAGATGGAAAGCCCCCGCTCCTTGGCGGCGATGAGCTCGGGGTTGTTGTCGAGGATGGCGGTGGACACCACGACCACCGGATCGCCCGCAGGCAGGTTCGCCGGGTCGTGCCCGATATGCACCTCGATGCCCGCTTCCTTGAGCTGCTTGGTGTAGCGGCTCTCCTTGAGGTCCGAGCCCGTCACGTGCAGGCCCTGGTCGAACGCCACGCGGGCGATGCCGCTCATGCCCACGCCGCCCACGCCGATGAAGTGAATGTGCTCGATGCGCTCTGTGTCCATCTTCAACCCTTCGATTCCTCGTCTTACGCGATGTTCCATTGTACCGCAGTTTGTCATCCTGAGCGGAGGTGCGAAGCACCGGAGTCGAAGGATCCCGTGTGGCGTTAGCCGTGACGCTCGCAGCTGACGCCGCACGGGATCCTTCGACTCCGCTCCCTTCGGTCGCTCCGCTCAGGATGACAGAAAGAAAGCTCCCGCCGCTCCGCTCAGGATGACAGGGCGGCCGCCCGCTCCACGGCGTCGGCCAACAGCGCGGCGGCGTCCTCGGCCTTCTGGGCGCGGGCGGCCGCGGCCATCCTCTCACGCGCGTCCGCGTCCTCCACGAGCGTGCGCAGCGCCTCGTCGAACGCGGGGCCGTCCACCTCGGCGTCGGCCACCATGAGGGCCGCCCCCGCCTCCACGCAGGCGCGCGCGTTCATGGTCTGGTGATCCTCCGTCGCATGCGGGAACGGCACGAGCAGCGCCGGCAGCGCGCGGGCCGCGATCTCGGCGAGCGAGGTGGCGCCGGCACGCGAGACGATGGCGTCGGCGGCGGCCATGGCCGGGCCCATCTGGTCGGTGTAGCCCAGAAGCCGCCAGCGCGCGGCCTCCTCGGGCGGGAGCGCGAGCGCCTCGGTCACGGCGTCGAGCTCCTTCGGGCCCGTCACGTGCACCACGTGCAGGCCGGGATGCGCCAGCAGCATCTCCTTGCGCGCGGCGACGGCCTGGTTCACGTGGCGCGCGCCCAGGCTCCCGCCCGTCACCAGCAGCATGAGCGCGTCGTCGGGCACGTCGAAGGCGGCGCGGCCCTCGGCGCGCGTGGCCGCGAACACGCTTCGGCGCACGGGGTTGCCCGTCACCGTCGTCCGCGCGCGCTCCGCCTCCGAGAGCGCCTCCGCGGCGTGCTCGTAGGTGAGGCACACCGCAGCGGCGCGGCGGGCCAGGTACTTGTTCGCCATGCCCATGACCGAGTTCTGCTCGTGCACCACCACGGGGATGCCGCGCTGCTCGGCCGCGCGCGCCACGGGGATGCACACGTAGCCGCCGAAGCCCACCACCACGTCGGGGCGGATCTCGTCGAACCACGCGCGCGCGAGTTTCGTGCTCTTCTGGATGGTGGCCAGGGCCTTCGGCAGCGTGAGCGGGTGGCTGCGGTTGAAGCCGCGCGCCTCGAACGGCGTGAACGGGATGCCGGCCTCGCGCACGAGCCGCGCCTCCACGCCCGTCGGCGTGCCGGCGAAGCGCACGTCCCAGCCGCGCTCGGCCAGCTCGTCGGCCAGTGCGAGCGCCGGGTTGATATGGCCGGCGGTCCCGCCGCCGGAGAGAACTGCCAACATGTTGCTACCTCCTGCCCTTCCGGGTCGAGCCGCCGCGCGGCGGCTCGGGCGCGGCGCGCACGACCCGCAGGTCGGCGCGGCGCCTATCGTAGACGTCGGGGGCCGCGGCGTCGCGCGACACCGACAGGATGAGGCCCACCATCATAAGCGACGCGATGAGCGAGGATCCTCCCGACGAGATGAACGGCAAGGGCTTGCCCACCACGGGGAACCAGCCGATCACCATGGCGATGTTCAAGAAGGCCTGGAACGCGATCATGATGGTGAGGCCCCCGGCCACCATCGTCCCGAAGTTGTCGGACGCCGAGCGCGCGATGCGCATGCCCGCGTACAGAAGCAGCAGGAACAGCACGATGACGCCCGCCGCGCCCCAAAGCCCCAGCTCCTCGGCCACGATGGCGAAGATGAAGTCCGATTCCGACTGCGTGAGGTACAAAAACTTCTCGTGAGAGTTGCCCAGGCCCGCGCCGCCCGCGCCCCCGCCGGCGATGGCGTAGAGCGAATGGATGAGCTGGTAGCCCGTGCCGTAGCCGCCTTCGCCGTCGTTCCACGGATCCATGAACACCATGAGGCGCGCGAGACGGTACGGCTCGCTCAGCACGCCGATCGCGCCCACCGCCACCACGACCGCGGCCACGATGGCCATGGTGCGCCCCGGCACCTCCCCCAGCCACATGACCGCGAACACGCCCACGACGCAGATCATGGCCGTGCCCAGGTCGGACTGTAATTTCAGGATGATGAAGACGGGCACGAGCAAAAGCACGAACACCTGCACGAAGAACGCCTTCACCGAGAGCAGGCCCTCGCGCATATCCGCGAACAGGCGCGCCGCCACCAGCACGAGCGCGATCTTCGCGAACTCGGAGGCCTGCAGGCTCAAGGGCCCGAGCGAGAGCCAGCGCTTGGCGCCCCACTCGTCCTCGCCGGTACCGAACAGCTCGGTGAGCACGAGCAGCACGAGCGCGGCCGCCCACACGATGTAGACGAAGTTGCTGCGCCACACCGACGGCGGGAAGAACCGGTAGATGACGAACGCTGCAACCGCCCCCACCCCGGCGTAGCGCAGCTGGGCGAGCATGTCGGCCATGGGGTTCACCTCGTCGGGCGAGGCGGCCTTCACGAGCGCGATGACCGAGGAGGTGGAATACACCATGACCAGGCCGAGCAGCACGAGCCCGAGCACGGCGAGCAGCATGATGAGGCGGGGTGCCATGATGTGCGCGGGAGTCTCCCGCATGCGCGCGGCGGCCATGGGCATCCCCCTAGCGCGCGCCCGCAGAGCGGCGCGCCACGAGCTCCTTGAACGCGCGGCCACGCTCCTCGAACGAGCCGAACTCGTCGAAGGAGGCGCAGGCGGGCGAGAGCAGCACCACGTCGCCCGGGCCCGCGAGGGCGAGCGCCGCGTCGAGCGCGTCGGCGAGATGCGCGGCGCGCATAAGCCGGAAATCCTCCGGGGCACGGTCGGCCGCCTGGGAGAACGCCTCCTCGAAGCGCGCGCCGGCCGCGCCGAAGCACACGGCCGCGCGGGCGCGGGCATGCGTCGCCGCCACGAGGGGCTTAAGGTCGGTGCCTTTGTCGTCGCCGCCGAGCAGCACGAGGGGGCGCGCCTCCGGGAAGGCCTCGAGCGCCTTGAGCGTCGCATCGACGTTCGTGGCCTTGGAGTCGTTGTAGCAGCACGCGCCGCCCACCTCGCCGCAGGGCTCGATGCGGTGCTCGAGCGCGGGGAACGTGCGCAGGGCCTCGGCAACGGCGTCGGCATCCGCGCCGAGCGCGAGCGCGGCGGCGGCGGCGGCGAGCGCGTTCGAGGCGTTGTGCTCGCCCTTCACCAGCAGCTCGTCGGAGCGCGCGAGGAGGTGCTCCACGCCGCCGAGCGCCACCGTGAGGGCGCCGTCCGCCGCGAGGAACGCGGCGTTCTCGCTTCCGCAGGCCGCGCGCATGTCGCCCGAAAGGCCCGCTGCCGTGCCCACGGGCACGTAGGAGAAGCCGCGCTCGCCCGCCGGCAGCGCGCGCAGGCGGCGCGCCTCGGCGCGCACGACGTCGTTCACGGCGTCGAGCACGGCCACGGCGCCCGGTACCTGCGAGAGGTTGGCGAGCAGTTTGAGCTTCGCGTCGCGGTACGCCTCGAACGAGCCGTGCCAGTGCAGGTGGTCGGGCGTGATGTTGAGCAGCACCGCCACGTCGGGCGCGAACAGGCGCGTCGAGGCCAGCTGGTAGGACGACACCTCGGCCGCGTACACCTCGGCGCCGCCCGCGCCCACCTGCGCGATGCACGGGTCGCCGATGTTGCCCACGGCATGAGCGTCGAAGCCGGCCGCCGCCAGCACGTGCGCCAGAAGCGCCGTAGCGGTGGTCTTGCCGTTCGTGCCCGTGACGGCCGCCCAGCGGCTGTCCGCGGCGCTCTCGCGCCAGGCGAACTCCACCTCGCTCACCACCTCGGCCGACACCGCAGCCGCCGAGGCGTACAGCGCCGAGGACTCGGGGATGCCCGGGCTCGCCACGCACAGCTCGAAGCCGCCGCCCGCCCGCTCGGCCAAGGCGCCCACGGCCGCGTCCTCGAAATCGGCGATCGCGCCGGCCGCGCACGCGCGCGCCGCGAACTCCTCGGAGGCCGGCGTGCGCGCGCCCGCCGCCACGGCGAGCGCCTCCACGCGCCCCCCGAGCAGCGGCAGCAGGTAGTCCACCGCCGCCCGCCCGCTCTTGCCGAGCCCTAAAACGAGCACGCGCCCGAGACGGCGCGGCGCGTGCTTCCTTCCCTCGATGAGGTCGATGCGCTCCATGGCCTAGGCCACCGCCATGAGCGTCTCGGCGAAGTAGAGCGAGAAGCCGGTGGCGGCCAGCACGCCCGAGATGATCCAGAAGCGCACGACCACCTTCGTCTCGCTCCACCCCTTCTTCTCGAAGTGGTGGTGCAAAGGCGCCATGAGGAAGATGCGCTTGTGCGTCTTCTTGTAGTAGAACACCTGGATCATCACCGACAGGGCCTCGGCGACGAACAGCCCGCCGATGATGAGCGACACGAACTCGGTCTTGGTGACCACGGCGAGGCACCCGAGCGCCATGCCCAGCGCGAGCGAGCCGGTGTCGCCCATGAAGATGTCGGCCGGAAACGAGTTGAACCAGAGGAAGCCCACGCACGCGCCCGCGAGCGCCGCCGCGAAGATGGCGGGCTCCAGCAGATCGGAGCGGTACGCGATGGCGGCCATCACGATCATCACGATCATCACCGTGCCGGCAGCCAGGCCGTCCAGCCCGTCGGTGAGGTTCACGGCGTTGCACAGGCCCACCAGAAGGACGTTCACGAACAGCAGGTACAGCCACGGGATGGCGATGCCGTCGCCGATGGGCAGGACCGTGGTCAGGATGCCGAAGTCGAACGTGTACACGAAGGGTATCTCAACCGTGGGCGCCACGCCGAGCCAGTTCACCGCCACCAGGCAGAACGCCGACGCGATGAGGAACTGCCCGACGAGCTTCGCCTTGGGCGTGAGGCCGAGCGAGCGCTCCTTCACCACCTTCGACGCGTCGTCGATGAGGCCGAGCAGCCCCGTGAGCACGGTGGCGCCCAGAAGCGCGAACGTCTCAGGCGTCGGGTTGCCCACCAGCAGCGCCACCGCGATGACGGCCACCAGCATGATGACGCCGCCCATGGTGGGCGTGCCCTGCTTGACCAGGTGGCTCTCGGGCCCGTCGGCGCGCACCTGCTGGCCGATGTGGCTTGACTTGAGGAACTTGATCCACACCGGCATGAGGGCGATCGTAAGCACGATGGCCGCCACGATGGCGAGGAACACGAGGAACGTCGGGTATTGGGAGAATACGGAAAGCATCAGTTGACCAGTCCTTCGACCACGCGTTCGAGGCCCATGAAATGCGACGCCTTCACGAGGACGGCGTCCCCGGGCTCGACGCTGACATCCAAATCGCCGAACACTTCGGAAATCGATCCGGCGCGCACGATGCGGCCAGGATCCATGCCGGCGCCCTCGGCGGCGTCGGCGATGAGCGCCGCGAGCTCGCCCACGCACACGAGGCGCTCGAGCGGCAGCGTCGCCGCGAACGCGCCGATGCCCGCGTGGCAGGCCGGCGCGAAGTCGCCGAGCTCGCCCATGTCGCCGAGCACGGCCACATGCTTGCCGGGCACGTCGAGCGCGCAGAACGTGGCGAGCGAGGCGCGCATGGAGTCGGGATTCGCGTTGTAGGCGTCGTTCACCACGGTGAACCCGCCGCGCGCCGCGAGCACCTCCTGGCGGCCCGCCTCGGGCTCGGAGGCCTCGAGCGCCTCAGCGCAGCGTGCAAGCGGGATGCCGGACGCGCGCCCCACGGCGGCGGCGGCGCAAGCGTTGCCCACGTTGTGCAGGCCCCGCAGGTTGAGCGCGCACGGGGCGGATTCCTCCTCGGGCGCGAAGCCGGCGGCGTGCAGCTCGAAGCGCGGACGGCCCTGCTCGTCGAGCTCGATGCGCTCGGCCCAGACGGCGGGGGCTGGGGCGCTTTCGGCTGGCGCCGCGGGGGATCCTTCGACTCGCTTCGCTCGCTCAGGATGACAAAGAGGGTCGGCTTCGGCTCGCTCAGGATGACAACCTGCGGAGAACAGAACTGTCTCCACTTGGCGGGCGTCGAGGCGGGCGTGGGCGCGCAGGAAGCCGGCGAAGTCGTCGTCGGCGTTCACGAAGGCGCGGCCCGTGCCCTCGGGCAGGGCGCACAGGAGCTCCGCCTTGGCGCGCGCGATGTTCTCGCGGCTGCCCAGAAGCTCGATGTGGCTCTCGCCTACGTTCACCACGAGGCCCCAGTCCGGGCGCACGTAGTCGCAGAGGTCGGCGATCTGGCCCGCGCCGCGCATGCCCATCTCCACCACCACAGCCTGCGTGTCCTGCTCGGCCGTTAGCAGCGTCTTGGGAACGCCCAGCTCGTTGTTCTGGTTGCCCGCGGTGGCCGCAACCGTGAAGGTGCTGGCCAGCACGTCGCGCACGAGGTTCTTCGTGGTGGTCTTGCCGGTGGAGCCGGTGAGTGCGATCACGCGTCCGCGCAGGTGGGTGCGCCATTCGCGCGCGAGGTCGGCCACGGCGTGCGCGGTGTCGGGCACCTCGATCACGGCCGCGCCCATCTCGCGGGCCAGAAGCAGCGCCGCCTCGTCGAGCGGCTGCATGACGAGCGCGACGACGGCCCCGGCGCGCAGGGCGGCGCCCACGAAGTCGTGGCCGTCCACCCGCTCGCCGGGCAGCGCCACGTACACGTCGCCGGGCTTCACGTCGCGCGAATCCCAGGTGAGCCCCGTCGCCAGCGTGCGGGCATCGAGCGGTTCGGCGATGAACGAGCCGCCCGTGCACGCCGCTATCTGCTTCGCGTTCAATCGCATGCGCTACCGTCCCTCGCCGAAGGCGCGCTCAAGCTCCTCGGCGGCCACCACGCGGTCGTCGAACGAGAGCACCGCGTCTCCTACCAGCTGGTAATCCTCATGCCCCTTGCCCGCCACCAGGATGGAGTCGCCGGCCTGCGCCTGCGCGATGGCCAGCGCGATGGCGGCTCGGCGGTCGCTCTCCACGTCGAAGCGGCCAACGCCGCCGCCCATGCCGCTCACGATGTCGGCGATGATGGCGTCCGGATCCTCGGTGCGCGGGTTGTCGCTCGTCACCACGGCATGGTCGGCCGCGAGCGCCGCCTTGCCCATGATGGGACGCTTGGACGCGTCGCGGTCGCCGCCGCAGCCGAACACGCAGATGGTGCGGCCGGGCGTGAGCGCCATGATGGACGCGAGCGCCTTCTCCAGCGCGTCGGGGGTGTGCGCGTAGTCCACGAACACGGAGACGCCGCCGTCGTGCGGCGCGCTCACGCGCTCGAGGCGGCCGGGGATCTGCGGGGCCTCCTCGAGCGCCTCCACGATCACGTCGGCCGAGAAGCCCAGCTGCAATCCGATGCCGAACGCGCACATGACGTTCTCCACGTTGAACCTGCCCACGAGCGGGTAGTCGAAGGTATGGCGGCTGCCGCGCACGTCGAGCGTGACCGTGGTGTGCGTGGGCGCGTACTGCACGTCCACAGGATGGATCTGCGCCGAGCGGTCGAAGCCGGTGGTGACGATGCTGTCCTCGGCCACCGAGCAGCGGCGCAGAAGCTCGCGGCCCCACTTGTCGTCGATGCAGATGACGCGGCGGGCCGGGTAGTCCCTGCCGAACAGGCGCGCCTTCGCCTCGAAGTACGCCTCGAAGGTGTGGTGGTAGTCCAGGTGGTCCTGCGTGAGGTTGGAGAACGCGGTCACGGCGAAGCGCGTGCCCCAGGTGCGGTCGAGGTCGAGCGCGTGCGAGCTCACCTCCATGGCCACCACGTCGCAGCGCTCGTCGCGCATGCGGGCGAACAGCTGCTGCAGGTCGGGCGACTCGGGCGTGGTGTGGGCCGTCTTCTCCACCTCTCCGCCGATGCGCACGCCCACGGTGCCGATGACGCCCGTGCGCTTGCCAGCCACGTGCGCGATGTGCTCCACGAGGTAGGTGGTGGTGGTCTTGCCGTTCGTGCCGGTGATGCCCACGAGCGAGAGCGCGTCGGAGGGGTGGTCGTAGAAGTTGGCCGCGGCGGCCGCCATGGCCTTGCGGGTGTCCTTCACCACCACCTCGGTCACGTCCGTGGCGTCGGCGAGGTACACCTTGCGCTGGACCACGAGCACCTTGGCGCCCCGGTCGATGGCGTCCTGCGCGAACGAGTGGCCGTCGGTGGTGAAGCCCACGATGCAGAAGAACGCGTCGCCCGGCTGCACCCGGTCGCTGCGGTAGGCGATGCCGCCCACCTCGTCGTCGGGGTTGCCGATGACGGTGCAGTCGATGCCCGTGAACAGTTCCGTGCAGGTCTTACCCATGGCGCTTCCTCACTCCGGCAGAATCTTGAATCGGTCGATGGCAGTAGCCATTATATCTTTAAAAATCGGCGTGACCACACCGTCGGTGGGAACCTCGTTGGCACCCACAAAACAAACCAATTGCGGTCCCGTGGTGTCGGCGAGGAATCCGGTGAAGGCCAGGTTGTAGACGCCTTTCTTGTAACCCTTCGTCTCCTCGTCGTAGATCTCGGCGGTGGAGGTCTTGCCCGCCACGCTGTAGCCCTCGATGGCCGCCTGCTTGCCCGTGCCGTCGGTGACCACGGTCTTCAGCATGTCGGTCATCGTGGGGATGGCCTCCTTGTTCTCGATGACCTGCTGGGTGGGGTACTCCACCACCTCGCCGGACTGCGGCTTGCTGATGAGGAAATGCGGCGTGCACTCCGCGCCGTCGTTGACGAGCGCGCCGTAGAAGCGGGTGATCTGCAGCGGCGTGAGCGAGATGCCCTGGCCGAACGCCACATTGTAGGCCTGCACCCGGCTCCACCGGTCGAAGTCGAGCAGGTAGCCTATCTGCTCTCCGGGGTAGTCAACGCCCGTGAGCGCGTTCAGGTTGTACGCGAGGATATGGTTGTACAGCTCGTCGAAGCCCATGTTCTCCGTGGCCAGCGAGATGCCGACGTTCGACGACTGGTCGAGGATGTCGCGCAGCGTGAAGGTGGCGTCGCCGCGCTCGTGGGCGTCGGATATCACGTAGCCGTCGGCCTCGATCGTCGCCGGGCAGAACAGCTCGTCGTCGGGCTGCATGGTGCCCGTCTCGAGGATGGCCATCGTGGAGACCGACTTGAAGATCGATCCCGGCTCGAACAGGTCGGTCACGCACTTGAGCTTGGGGGCGTCCTCCTCCATGTCCGTGCGGTCGGCCGGGTTGAACAGCGGAAGCGACGCGGCCGCGTAGATCTCGCCCGTCTCGCCGTCCATGACCACGGCGCTGCCGCCGCCCGCCATGATGCCCCCCTCGTCGGCGACCAGCCGGTCCTCCACGGCCTGCTGCAGCTCGATGTCGAGGGAGATGATGATGTCCTGGCCGTCCACGGCCGCCTGCACCACGTGCTCGCCGCCGGGAATGGGCTCGCCCTGGGGGCCGCGCTCGGCCTCGTAGTAGCCAGCCTCGCCGGAGAGGATGTCGTTGTAGTACAGCTCGAGCCCCGAGATGCCGGTGTAGTACTCGTAGTTGGACGCCTCGTCCACGTCCACCTTGCACGCGCCCACCACCTGGCCGCCCACGCGGCCGTTGGGGTACTCGCGGCGGGTGACGTTTTTGAGGTGGATGCCCTTGAGCCCAAGCGCGCCCACCTGGTCGCCCAGCGCGATGTCGGCGCGCTCCTTGAGCGCGGCGTAGCGCGTGTTCGACGCGGTGAGCTGGGTCAGGTAATCGGCCGCCTCGCCGCCGAGCACCCCGGCGAGCGCCTCCGCCGTGGCGTTGGCGTCCTCCACCTCGGTGGGGTCGGCGTAGATGGTGTAGGCGTCCACGCTGGTGGCCAGCACTGTGCCGTTGCGGTCGTAGATGGTGCCGCGCCTCGGCTCGATGGAGTACTGCTGGGTGCGCGCCTGCTCCGCCTCGGAGGCGAGGGCGGGCGCGGCCACCACCTGCAGCCACGCGAGGCGCCCGACGAACAGGACGGCCAGCACCGCGAAGATGACGATGGGGATGAACGCGCGGTTGGAGTCCTCGGCGAAGGCGGCCTGCGGCATGCGCGGCGGACGCGGCGCCGATGCGCGCGGGGAGCGCCCCTGGCGGGAGGCGTGCGAGCGGGTGGCGCGGACGTCCGCGCGCGAGCTTCCGTGGCCGCGACGGGAGGAGGCGCGGCCCTCTCGCGGCCTGTGGGATCGATCCGTCACGGCGCTACGCCCCGGCGGCCGCGCGCGCCACGCTTCCGGACAGGGACAAGTCGCCCTCGGCGTCGGTTGCCACGACGTCCTGCTCGAGCTCGATGGTGCCCACCGAGGCCGGCTCGGACATCTTGAGCGCCTCGGCCTCCTGCTTCACGCGGGCCGGGCTGGCCATGAGGCTCTGGGACACCTCGAGGTCGGCGCCGCTCGCGCGGGCCTGCTCGATCTGGCTCGAGAGCTCCTGGGACTGCATGGACGTGGTGACGGTTGCGGCCGTGAAGCCGATGCGCACGACGCCCACGACGGCCACCACCAAGAGCACGGCGGCGAGCGCCTTCGCCAAGAAGACGACGCTCGCGGGGAGGGCGGGGGCCTGCGTGCGCGGGCCGCGGCCCGGCATGACGCTGATGCGCTCGCGCGGGGCGCGCTCGGGGATGCGCTCGATGCGTTCGGGATAGTACGAGTACGCCGGTGCTGCGCTCATGCCCAACCCCCTTTCTTCGTTTCGGCTGCGTTCGGTGGTCGTTCGGCGGGGCTTTTTCGGTTGTTATCGCGGCGGCGGTGCGGGCCGCTAGCGTTTCTGCGCGACGCGCAGCTTGGCGCTGCGGGCGCGGGGGTTGCGCTCTATCTCCTCGGCGGTCGGTACGACCGGCTTGCGGGTGACTATATCGAGTATCGGCTGTTTCCCGCACGCGCAGACCGGCAGGTCGGGCGGGCAGGTGCAACGGTTGGCGAACTTCTGGAACGTCTCCTTGACGATGCGGTCCTCCAGCGAGTGGTAGCTGATCACCACGAGCCTGCCGCCGGGGTTGAGCCAGCGGACGGCCGCGTCCAGGCCGCGTTCGAGCACGTCGAGCTCGCCGTTCACCTCGATGCGCAGCGCCTGGAACGTGCGCTTCGCCGGGTGCCCGCCCGCGCGTCTCGCGGACGCGGGGATGGCCGCCTTGATGAGGTCGACCAGCTGCCCGCTCGTCTCGATGGGGCGCGTCTGGCGCTCACGGACGATGAAGTCGGCTATGCGGCTCGCCCACTTCTCGTCGGAGTACGTACGGATGACCCGGGTGAGATCTGCTGCGTTGTAGGTGTCGATGATCTCTTTCGCGGTTAAGGTTTGTTTGCCCGGATCCATCCGCATATCAAGAGGGCCGTTCTCCTTGAAGGAGAAGCCACGAGACGGCGTGTCTATCTGCACCGAGGAGACCCCGAGGTCGAACAGGATCGCGTCGACGCCGGGAACCTCCACGCTCAGAAGCGCTTCGTCCATATCTCCGAAGTTGCCGCGCACGAACTCGAGGCGAGGGCGAACGTCATCAGGCAGCGTCCCGAGTTTGCGACGGGCGGCGGCGAGCGCCACCTCGTCCTGATCGATGCCGATGAGCGTGCCCTCGCGCCCGATGCGCTTGGCAGCTTCGAAGGAATGCCCTGCCCCGCCGAGCGTTGCGTCCACGAACGTGTGCTGCGGTTTGAGTGTCAAATGCTCGAGGCACTCGGCGAGAAGGACAGGTATGTGCCGATATTCGCTTGTCAGCATGCTCACGCCTTACGACTTGCGTCCGGGGAACAGAACCTTGAGGTCCACGTCCTCGTCGGGCTCGTCATAGCGCTTTGCATCCCAGATCTCGAAGTAGCCCGTGTTGCCTATCACGACGACATCCTTATCGATGCCCACCGCCGCGCGCTGGTCGGCCGGGAGCATGATGCGCCCCGCCGAGTCGACGCTCACGTCGTCCGCGCGGCCCTTCAGCTCGGAGCGCAGCCTGACGTGCTGGCGGTCGTTGGACTTGTACCCCTCCGGGAACGCGTCCACGAACACCTGCTCAACCCAGTCGTTGAATGCATCCACCACGTACACGCGCAGGCATTCGTCGAACGGGTCGATGGTCACCACGAGATCGGTCGGAAGAGCCTTGCGAAACGTCGCGGGCAAAGACATACGGCCTTTGGCATCCACCTTGTGGCGAAACTTGCCATTCATGTTCACCACGTTGTCGGCGCCTTCAGCCATGTGTTCCTTCCCGCCGCGCCTCTTGCGGCCTTTCGATGTTGCGAATTCTACCCCACTTCACCCCACTTCGCAACACAATTCGACTTTTTGGGCTGTTTTGCACCCTCCTGAAACCCACCGTTGAACCCCCCGTTATCCAGCGGAAACGGGCGCGCGGATCTTTGGGCTCTAGATGTTGGTTCAAGCGCGCGGCAAGGCCACAAGATATGGGAAAGCTGGCGAAAGCCGCCGGGGAGCCGTCCAATTATGCGAAATATGTGGGAGACGCCGTTGCCGCCCGCGGCCGAGTCGCCGCCGCTGCCCGCCTCGCAAGCGTCTGACCTGCGACGATAGTGGGCGACCTGGGATTCCCTCGCGCGCCGCATCCCGCCGGGGGACGAAGTGGGAGAAAAGGGGCGGCTCGCCCACTTCGCCCCACGCATCCGTCGCCGCCACAGCCCGACGACCGCCGCCCCTCTGCTGCACGCGAACCGGGGCAGCTGGACCGCGCGTGAAACATCCGTGCTGAAGCTCCCGATGTTTCACGTGAAACATATGCACGGGCCGTCATCCTGCCGCGCTAGTGCGCGCGGGGGTGGGCGGCGAGGTACTCCTCGCGCAGGTGGGCGCGGCTCACGTGGGTGTAGATCTGGGTGGTGGAGATGTCGGCGTGACCGAGGATGTCCTGGATGACGCGCAGGTCGGCCCCGCCTTCCAGCATGTGGGTGGCGAAGGAGTGGCGCAGCGTGTGGGGATGCAGGTTCTCCACGCCGATCGTGCGGCCCGCCGCGGCCACGACGGCGTGCACGCTCTGGCGCGTGAGGCGCCCGCCGCGCGCGTTCAGGAACACGGCCGCCGTGGGGCGCGCGTACGGCTTCACCAGCTCGGGGCGGCCGTTGCCCAGGTAGTCGGACAGCGCGCGCAGGGCCGCGCCCGAGATGGGCGAGACGCGCTCCTTGCCGCCCTTGCCCACCACGCGCAGAAAGCCCTCGTCGAGCACCGCGTCGCCCAGATCGAGCCCCGTGCACTCGCTCACGCGCAGGCCGCAGCCGTAGAGCACCTCCAGGATGGCGCGGTCGCGCAGCGCGCGCGGCTCGCGTTCGGGCGGCTCGGCCAGCATCGCCTCCACCTGCTCCGCCGACAGCACGTCGGGCAGGCGCTCGGGCGCCTTCGGCAGCTGGATGGTGGCGGCGGGGTTCTTGCGCGTGAAGCCCTCGCGCACGCAGAAGCGATGGAATCCCTTGAGGGCCGACACGCGCCGGTCCACGCTCGAGGCCGCATAGCCGCGCTCGAGCAGGTCGGCCTCGTAGGCCACCACCGCGTCGCGGTCGACGTCCTCGAGCCGCGTGATGCCGATCCCCTCGAGGAAGGCCCGGTAGTCGCGCAGGTCGGCAGCGTAGGCCTCCACGGTGAGAGGCGAGCTGCCGCGCTCGACGCGCAGGTGGGCCAGGTACTCCCCGCAGAGCTCCTCCATGCGCCGCCTTTCGTCGTCGGACCGTCCTCGCGCCGCGAACGGATGTTTCACGTGAAACATCCGCGCCGTACGTGCGGCGCCAGGCAACAGGATAGCACGCCCGCCGCTTCGGCGCTCGGCCCCGCAGGCGACACGACGGCGAAACGGGGCGCGCAGATGCGCTATACTTGGCAGCGACGTGCGCCCTGCCGGGCGCGCGGACCGCATCGACATCAAGGAAGGGGCGCGGCCAACCCATGCGCATCGGATTCGACAACGACAAGTACATCGCGCTGCAGGCAGAGCATATCCGCAACCGCATCGACCAGTTCGGGGGCAAGCTCTACCTCGAGTTCGGCGGAAAGCTCTTCGACGACTTCCACGCCGCGCGCGTGCTGCCCGGCTTCGAGCCCGATTCCAAGATCCGCATGCTGAAGAGCCTCGCCGACGACGTCGAAGTGATCATCGCCATCAACGCCAACGACATCGAGAAGAGCAAGGTGCGCGGAGATCTGGGCATCACCTACGACGAGGACGTGCTGCGCCTCATGGACATCTTCCGCTCCGTGGGCTTCGCCACCTCGGGCGTCGTGATCACCCACTACGCCAACCAGCCCTCGGCCGGCGCGTTCCGCAAGCGGCTCGACAGCCTGGGGATCAAGAGCTACCTGCACTACCCCATCGCCGGCTACCCCTACGACATCGACCACATCGTGAGCGACGAGGGCTACGGCAAGAACGAGTACGTGGAGACGTCGCGCCCGCTGGTGGTGGTGACGGCGCCCGGCCCCGGCTCGGGCAAGATGGCCACGTGCCTCTCGCAGCTCTACCACGAGCACGCGCGCGGCATCGCGGCCGGCTACGCCAAGTACGAGACGTTCCCCGTGTGGAACCTGCCGCTCAAGCACCCGGTGAACATCGCCTACGAGGCCGCCACGGTGGACCTCGACGACGCGAACACCATCGACCCTTTCCACCTGGAGGCCTACGGCGAGACGACGGTGAACTACAACCGCGATGTGGAGATATTCCCCGTGCTCAAGGCCATGATGGAGCGCATCTCGGGCGAGAGCCCGTACCAGTCGCCCACCGACATGGGCGTGAACATGGCCGGCAACGCCATCGTGGACGACGAGGCCGTGCGCGACGCCGCCAAGATGGAGATCGTGCGCCGCTACTTCCAGACCGCCGTGGAGGTGAAGCGCACCGGCGCGGGCCAGGAGCGCCTCGAACGGCTGGAACTGCTGATGAACCAAGCGGGCGTGAACGCGAGCCTCTCCCCCGCGCGCTCGGCCGCGCTGCTGAAGGAGGAGACCACCGGCGGCCCCGCGGGCGCGATGGTGCTGCCCGACGGCACGGTGGTGACCGGCAAGACGTCGTCGCTATTGGGCGCGGCGTCGTCGCTTCTGATGAACGCGCTCAAGGGCGTGGCCGGCGTGGACGACGACATCGACGTGATCAGCGACGAGGCCATCACGCCCATCTGCCGCCTCAAGACCGACCAGCTGCATTCGCGCAACCCGCGCCTGCATTCCGACGAGACGCTCATTGCGCTCTCCATCAGCTCGGCCACCGACCCGCTGGCCGCGAAGCTCATCGACAGCGTGAACGGGCTGCGCGGATGCGACGCGTTCTTCAGCGTGATCCTGTCGGCCACCGACGAGAAGCTCTACCGCACGCTCGGCATCAACGTCTGCTGCGAGCCCAAGTACGAGCAGCACCGGTACTACCACAAGTAGGCGGCCGTTCGCGACGCGCGCACTGTCGCCCGAAAAGTACGTTTTCGGGCGCTATTCCGTACGTTTCGGGCGACAATGCGCACCGACGTGCCGTGCCGGCGGACCCCGCGTCCGCCGGCACGCGTGCTTTCTGCGCGTGTACGAGTGCGGAATTATTGCGATTACGATATAATTAATAGGAACAAGAACATGAGGCGGCGAAAGGAAGGCTCGATGCTCAGCACGAAGGAGGCGGCAGCGCGACTCGGCGTGTCCGAGCCGCGGGTGCGCGCGATGCTCGGCAAGCAGGTGCTCCAAGGGACGAAGATCGGGCGCACGTGGGCGGTGTCCGAACGGTCGGTCGAGAGCCGCTTGCGCGCCCGGCCCGCCGCAGGACGACCGAGGAAAGGCAGCGCCGCGGTGCAGTCGCCGCCTCCCTGCGACATCGAAACCGCGCGCCGCCTTTACGAGGAATGCCGCTCCACGTTGTCGGGGGCGTTCAACTCCGCGTTCCTCAGCCAAGCCGAAAGCCGCGAAGAGGAGAGCTTCTACGTGGCGGTGTCCACCTTCTTCCTCCAGCAGAGGCAGCGCGAGCTCATCGAGCAAGGCGTGTTCTGATGGCGGCGCCTCGCTACATCCTATTCGCAGGAGTGAACGGCGCAGGCAAATCGACCTTGTTCAAGTCTGGGCTATGGGATCGCACGAGCGTTTCGGAGGACATGCCCCGTGTCAACTCGGACGAGATCCTCGTCGCCCATGGATGGGATTGGGCGGATCGCTCGGCGCAGTTGCGCGCGGGCCGCGAAGCGCTCGAACTCGTCCGCACCTGCCTGGAGTCGCGGACGAGCTTCAACCAAGAATCTACTTTGACCGGCCATTCCATCATGAGGACCATCTCCTCGGCCAGACAACGGGGATTCGCGATCACCCTCTATTACGTAGGCGTGGACGATCCCGAGATAGCGAACCGCCGCATCAAGAGGCGCACGGAGCTCGGCGGCCACGGGGTGGATCCGGAAACGGTGAGGAGAAGGGCCCGCTCTTCTTTCGACAACCTCGTGAAAGCGGTGCCGTTGTGCGACGAGGCGTTCCTCTTCGACAACACCTATCTGTTGAAGCCCGTCGCCCGTATCGCGCGCGGGGATCTCGTGCGATACGAGTTCGAGACTATGGACGTGTCGTGGCCCGACGAGATCATGCAGCGGCTGATAGCAGCCGACGCTTGGGCTGGCTGGGAAGATTAGGCGGCGGCCACGATCCAGATCATGGTGCCGTAGATGAAGTCGGCGTCGCCCGCGTCGGCTACGGCTCCCACCAGCTGCTTCATGCCGAAGTCGGAGAACTCGCTGTACCAGACCAGGCTCATGCGGTCGCCGTCGGCGCGCAGCACCACCGGCGCATCGAAGGGAACCTCCAGACCGAGCGGCGTGAAGCGCGCGTCGGTCACGTACGTGGCGAGGCCGTTCTGCGCGGAGAGCGACCACGAGCCGCCGGGCAGGTCCATATCGGCGCGCTTGAGGCGGGCGCCCACGATGGCCACGTCGCGCTCGGAGCGGTTCTCCACCGTGACGGGGGGGGGGGGCGGACGCGGGGCGGCCCCGGCCCCCCCCATGGGGGCCATGGGAGGGAAGGGGGTGGGGACCCGCGGGGGGGCGGGCTGGGTCGTTTACAAAATCGGGCTCCGGCTCGGGAGCCTCTTCGATAGGATGCTCCTCGGGCGCCGGTTCTTCTTCGGGGGCTTCCTCCGCCGGCTCCTCAACAGGGTCGCCCTCGGGCGCTTGCGCATCGTTTTGCGGGGCCTCTGGCTCCACCGGCTCCTCGACCGGGGGGAGCTCGGGCGCGAGCGGGTCCACGAGCGCGCGGCCGTCGAGCTTCCAGGCGTAGGCGAGTACGTTCTCGTCGGTGCCCGAGTAGGCCGTCTCCAAGGGCTCTGCCGGCAGCTTCTCGAAGCCGAACGCCTCCTCGGCCTTCGCGTCGGGGGCGAAGGCGAAGTCGTCGGGCAGCTCCACGAGCTTCGGGCAGTCGAAGAACAGCCGGGTGACGTCCGTCGCGCCGGCCGGGACGTTCGCGACCTCCTCGAGGTTCGCGCACCCCTCGAACCAGTGCGCCAGGCTGGCGGGCTCCACCGCGTCGGCGAACACGACGCGCCTGATGTCGTCGGCCACGCCGGCCGCGAGCCAGGGCACCTCGTCGGCCGAGGCGAACGCGAGGGTGTCGCCCGCGCCGTCCACGACGAAGGTGCCGTCGTCCCACAGCTCGGCGACCACCGAGGAAGCCTCGTCGAGCCCGATGGACCAGGCGTTCTCATGCTCGGGAACGACGGGCGTGACGGGAGGCTCGGCCGGAGCAGCCGGCGGCACGGGCTCGGCCGAGGGCGTCTCGACGATCACGTTGTCCGCGTCGTCGACGGGAGGCTGCTCCGCCGTGTTGTCAGGTGCGGTTTCGGGAGCGGCTTCTACCGAAGGAGGGGTTTCGCCAGAAGCCGCTTCCGAAGCAGCAAACGACAAAGGCACCGGCCACAGCACGCCGGCAACCAGCAGCAAACAAAGGCCCAAGGCCGCGCTGAACCTCAGCGCGGCCTTGCGGGTTGACGTGTGATATTTGGCTCGACCAGTCATCTGTCCATGCAAGCGCCTTAGGCTGTCGGTGTACCGCCAAAAGCAACAGTCCACGTGATATCGAACAGGTGGATCGCACCCGTTTGGGACGGATTGGCAATCGTTCCGGCAAAGGTCAACGGGAGCGTTCCGGGAGTGCTCGCATTGGTCGCAGCCGGTATTTCCCAACCGGCGGCAGTTGCAGCGAATGAGCTTGCTGTAGACAGGTCGAAGCTGTTGACAGTCATTTTCACGCTGTTCGGATCGGCAGCAGTGGCACCGCTGGCAATGAGCTTGCCGGAAACTTCCGTTACGCTAATAGCCGAAACGTGAGCCTTTGCCAAGGTGCTTGCATTCCTCAGCTCAATATTGTTCGGCAGCGTGAAGCTTCCATCTGCGTTCACAGCTGCCGTGAAGGAGATCGGAACCGTCGCCTGTACCTGTGCGTCAACGTCAGCGCTAACCTCGGTTTTACCTTGGTTGCTCGCATTCACGGCATCCCATTGGGCCGGCTCGGTCGATGAGGCCGCCGCGAACGCGCTTCCGGCGCACAATCCTGTCAGCAATGTCGCTGCGCACACGCCGACGATTCCCCTCTTGACGCACTCGATCTTCTTCATGGTACCGTTCCTTTCCTGATGTGCCCTTACGTTGTCTGACATGCTCGCACTATCTCTTGTCGAAGGTTATCTTAGCCTTCGATACGCAACGTGATCTCGGCGGCCGCTTGGCCGGTCTGCTTATGGGTCTCCCTATCGTACCCGGTGAACGTGGCCACGGCGGCGTACTCGCCGGGCTCCAGGTCGCGCGACAGCTTGATGGTCTGAATATGCTGGTCAGGCGCGAGGGCACCGGACTCGTATACCGCCTCGCCCGAATCCTTCAAGGTGATCGTGACCTTCTGGTCCATGGGGTTGGCGGCGATGTTCTCAATGCGGGCCTCGCCCTCCGACGCACCATCGGGGAACGTGACTACGGCGGCGATGGAGATGTTCATCATGCCCTTCGCCACCTCTTCGTTGAGGGCGGCTTGGATCTCTTCCTTCGACTTGCCCTCGAACTGGCCCTGCGAGGCGGTGGAGTCGTACCAGTCCTCCACCGAGGGGTTCTGCGTGAGGAACACGCCCGCGCTCACGGCACCGGCCACGGCCAGCACGGCCACGATACCGGCGACCACGTGCTTGGACACGCCCAGGGTCTTGCCGGACTTCTTCACGGCTTCTGCGGCGGCGCTGGCTTTTGGGGAATGCGAGTCAGACGCTCCGGCTACGGAGTTCGCTTCGACAGATGCCGGGGCAGAATCGACGCGCGAGCCACACCCATCTGGGGCGTTCGCTTCGGTGTCGTCTACTGGAAGGCTCTGCGTGCTCTGACTGTCTGGCGTGCTCATACGTAAGGCTCCTATGCTCTGGCCCTTCTGCCGAGGCAAAAGAACTTGCATAGCAAACCATACCTCGGCGTCGTGAAACCGTCAATTGGGAGTTGAGCGACCGCTTATCCTATTTTAAGGATGATGTGGTGTTGATGCGCATCGCCGCGCCCCCGCCCTCCGGCGCGAGCGTCTCGACCAGCTCATCCTTGTCCGCTACGCCCATCTTGCGATAGAGGTTGCGGATGTGCGTCTTCACCGTGTTGCTCGACACGAACAGCTCGCGGGCGATCTCGGCGCGGGTGCGGCCCTCCAGCAGAAGACCGAGCATGTCCTCCTCGCGGCGCGTGAGGTCGAAGGCGCGCGCGGCCCGGGCGCAGCGGGCCTCGACGGAGTCCTCCTCGGTGCGCAGGCGGTCGACGAGCGAGCGCAGCTCGGCCACGCGCGAGCGCTCCCGCTCCTCCGCCGCGCGCCACGACCGCGACATCAGCGCGCCCGCCGCGAACGCGACGATGCAGAGCACGACGGCGAACAGGGCCGCAGCGCTTTCGCCATGCAAGTCGGTGAGTGCGAGGCACCCGATGACCCCGGCGGCGAATACGATAACGCGGAAGAAGGCGAGCAGCAGGTCCGCCTGAGCGGGGCCGTCGAAATACGCGGCGCGCGCGATGGCATGGCATGCGCCGCAGAACGTCGCGCCCACGCCTGCGAGGATCGCCGCCGTCGCCAGTATGTCGGTCATGTCGGTCCGCCTTTCGAGCCCGCGCGCCTTCCGCGCCCTTCCGCCGAAACAACGATAGCATGCAACTCCGTTCGACGCAGGGGTGAAATAAATCACCGTTGCGGCCATGCGGCGTGCAATGATAGGTTCGATCCAGATCGGATCGGGCGCCGCCCGATCGGCGCTTGCCAAAGGAGGCCGTCATGAGCAACGCACGCAGCATTCGCATCGCCATAGGAACCGTCTGCCTCATCGCCGTCGCGCTCGTGATGGGCTGGTTCGTGGGCCGCTACATCCCCGGCGAGCCGCGCATTCCCGAACCGCCCGTCGGCGAAGGGCTGTATACGGAGACGGGTTACGAGACGAGGGAGGTCATCGACCTTGATCCGGGATCCACGCTCCAGCTGAGGGACATCACCCAAGGCAGCCTCTACGAAGGGCGTCCGAGCGAGGTCGAGCAAATGCCGCGTGAGCTGGTGAACGCCCTCGAGGAATCGGGCATGTGGGAATACGACTGCCTCGACATCGACCTCAAAGTACGGGAAGTGAAGACCATCTCGACGAAAAGCTTCGCAGAATGGCACCCCGATTACGCGGGAACGTATCGCCCGGTGTACGACGACAGCGAGCTTATCGCGGTCACCGTGTCCATAACCAACGCTTCCGACAGCCTCATCACGCAATGGTACAAGCTGCCCATCGGGAACGCCAGGCTGTGGAGCGAGGAACTTGCCGGCATCGACGACAGCCTGAGCGCGGGAGCCGTGCTCGATGACGCGTTTGTATTCGCAAACGAGAACTACGGTCGCGACGAGCTGCTTGAAATCCAGCCCGGCGAGTCGCAGGAGGTCGTCCTGCCGTTCAAGGTGAACGCGAACAACCTCAAGGATCCGGGCGCCTTCGACGACCTCGACCCGTCCGCCTTCTGCCTCCAGATCGTCGACTACGACACCGGCACCGCCTACCGCCTCTGGCTGTAACGCTTCGGCAGCTCTCTTCAACGCGCCCGATCTTCGCTCCGAAAACATGCCTCATGCGCTGAGGCGTGTTTTTGGAGCGAAGATCGTGGACTGCAGCAAAAGCCCTAGAAGAACACCTTGGAGGCGTGCTCGTAGAAGCTTTCGCCTTGGTAGCGCAGAAGGACGGTGGGGGCCTCGCCGCGGCTCACGTAGATGCGGCGCACGGGGAGGTCGAAGGCCAGCAGCTCTCCGTCGGCGAAGAGCGTGGCCTCGCGCGGGTCGCGGTTCTTCGACAGGTCGACTTCCACCACGTCGTTCGCGGCCGTGACGATGGCGCGCGAATGCAGCGTGTGCGGCGCGAGCGGAACGGCCACCAGGCCGCCGAAGCCGGGCGCCACGAGCGGGCCGCCGGCCGAGAGCGCGTAGGCGGTCGAGCCCGTGGCCGTGGCCACCACCAGGCCGTCGCCGCGCATATCGGCGATGTGCGCGCCCGAGATGCCCAAGCTGAAGTCGATGATGCGGCCGTTCGCGCCGCGCGTCACCGCCAGCTCGTTGAGGGCGAAGAACGTGCACGGACGCTCGTCAGCTGGCGCCGCACGGGATCCTTCGGCTCGCTCCGCTCGCTCAGGATGACATTCCTCGTCGCCCCAGGGGTCGGGCTCGCCTTCGCACACGACGTCGATGCGCAGGTTCGCGCGCTGCTCGGCCACCACGTCGCCCGAAAGCGCGGCGGCCACCACGGCCACCACGCCCTCGTCGCTCGAGTTGGCCAGGAATCCCAGCCGCCCGAAGTTGATGCCGAGGATGGGCACGCCCGATGTGCCGATCTGGCGGGCCGTGCGCAGGATGGTGCCGTCGCCGCCCAGCACCACGGCCACATCCACGCCCGCGGCCAGCGCCGCGTTGAGCTCCTCGTGGTCGCAGCGGCAGGACAGCTCCGAGGAGTCCACCAGCGTGTAGTCCATTCCCTGCGTGGCCAGGTACGTTGCGAGCAGAAGCGACGCGTCCACGGCCTGCGAGTTGGAATTATTGCGTACGATGAGGATGCGCATGAGGGTCTTCTTTCCGGGTTTGCTATGATGGGCCATTATATCCGAAGCACCAGAAAGCGTCCCTCCATGCCCGACAAGCTCGCACGAGCTCAACACACGCGCGTTGACGAACCGGCATCCGCGCGCCCGAGCGCGGCCCCGCAGCGTGCGGCGTCGCATGCGCGCGCGGCCGACCCCGGCTCGACGTCGGAGATATTCGGGGGAGGACGCCACGCCGGACTCGCCCGCCCCGCCACCGCGGCGGCCGTGGCCCAGCGGGGGGTGCCCCGCCCCGAGCCGCGCCTGGATCCTGCGAGCGCGAAGGCCCGCCTGCGCGCGGCCGCTCCGGGCGAGACGGCCGAGATCCGCATCGGCGGGCGCCACGCGGGCCCCGACCGCACCACCCCGCCCCGCGTTTTTTTTTTTCAAGCAGAAGACGGCATACGGAATAGGAGTCCGTCCCGTGGGCTCGGAGAGGTGTATAAGAGCCAGCGCCGACCCCGCCTCCACGGCCGAGCTGCCGGTGGTCGGCCGCCACGCGGGCGTGGACAAGACGGCGCTCGCGCGCACGGACGCGCCCGAGCCCGACCAGGGCGACGCGGCCGCCGTGGGGTCTTCCGCTGCGCTCATCAGCGTGTGCACCATGATCTCGCGCGTGCTGGGCTTCGTGCGCACCTGGACCATGGCCTTCGCGCTGGGCTCCACGCTGCTGTCCAGCTCCTACCAGGTGGCCAACAACCTGCCCGCCCAGCTCTACGAGCTGGTGATAGGCGGCATCCTGGTGACGGCCTTCCTCCCGGTGTATATGTCGGTGAAGAAGAAGCTGGGGCAGAAGGCCGGCAACGAGTACGCCTCGAGCCTGCTCACCATCGTGGTGGCGGTGCTGGCCGTGGTGTCGGCGCTGTGCATCGCGTTCCCCTCGTTCTTCATCTTCACGCAGAGCTTCTACTCCGACCAGCGCGAGATGGCGCAGTCGGTGTTCTTCTTCCAGTTCTTCGCCATCCAGATCGTGTTCTCGGGCGCTACCGCCATCGTGTCGGGGCTGCTCAACGCCAACCGCGATTACCTGTGGTCAGCCATCGCGCCCGCGGCGCAGAGCATCGTGGTCATCGCGTCGTTCCTGCTGTACGCGGCGCTCGCGCCGAGCAACCCCGATATGGCGCTCTACGTCATCGCCATCGGCAACCCGCTGGGGGTGTTCGTGGCGCTGGCCATCCAGCTGCCGGCGCTGCGCCGCAACGGCATCCGGCTGCGCCCGCGCATCAACCTGCGTGACCCGGCGCTGCGCGAGACGCTCTCGCTCGGCGTGCCCGCCCTGTTCGTCATGGCGTGCTCGTTCGTGGTGGTGTCGGTGCAGAACGCCGCGGCCTACAGCTTCGCCGACAACGGGCCGTCCATCCTGCTGTACGCGCGCCAGTGGTTCACGCTGCCGTACTCTTTCTTGGCGGTGCCCATCACCACGGCCATGTTCACCGAGCTGGCTGACATGCAGGCCGAGGGCAACGCCGCGGGCGTGAAGCGCGGCATCGTGAGCGGCACCAACCAGATACTGTTCTTCATGGTGCCCTTCGCGCTCTACCTCATGGTGTTCTCGCTGCCGCTCATCACGGTGTTCCGCGCCGGCGCGTTCACCACCGAGAACGTGGCGTCCATCGCCTCGTACATGAGCGTGCTCGCGTTCGCGCTACCGGTGTACGGCGTGAACACGTATTTGCAGAAGATATTCTCGAGCCTGCGGAAGATGGGCGTGTTCGCGGCGTTCAACTTCGTGGCGGGCGCGGCGCAGGTGGCGCTCACCATGTTCGGCGCGTCGCATGCGGAAAGCTTCCCCATCGAGGTCATCGCCGTGGGCGAGGTGCTGTTCTACGTGGTGGCCGACGTGTGCCTGTTCGCGTACCTGCGCCGCCGCCTGGGGCCGTTCGGGCTGCGCTCCACGGCGAAGGCGTTTTTCATGGCGCTCGTGTTCGGCGGGCTGGGCGCGGCGGCGGGCGGCGGCGTGCTGTTCGCGCTCACGACGTTTGTCGGGCCGCTGTCGGGGTCGATCCCGCAGGCGCTCGCCTACGTGGTGGCCGGCGGCCTGGTGAGCCTGGCGGTGACGTTCGGCCTGTCCATCAAGCTGCATGTGCCCGAGGCCGCCTTCGTGGGCAACATCGTGGGCAAGGTGGCCGGCAAGCTGGGACGGGGATAAGGCGGCGGTTGCCACGCGAAGACGGAAGGGGCTCCGATGGACGAGCGACTAGACCATGCGGATATCCTCAAGAAGGCGGCGTCGGCCATCCTCTTGGGCGACATCGACGGCGCGGGCGCGCTGATCGAATCGGAGTACCCTTTCGAGCCGATCGAGCCGAAGAAGCGGCGGAGCTCCGCCGACCGGCTCGTGCGCTTTGCCGTTCGCGACGGCTTCATCGATCGGTATTCCGGCAAGAAGCTCGTCAACCCTGGGTTTTTGCGAACCCTGAGCATTCTTCTCCCTGAAACGTTCCCCTTCACCCCGCATTGGAGCATGAAGGAGGCGCACATTGCCTACTGGGAACTCACGCCCACGCTGGACCACGTCGACCCCATCGCCAATGGAGGCAAGGATGATGACGTCAACATCGTGACCACGTCGATGCTGAACAACTCGCTCAAATCGAACTGGCGGCTTGAGGACATGCAAGGGTGGAGCCTGCACGAGCCGGGACGCATCCAAGACTGGGACGGCCTGAGCAGCGCGTTCCTGAAGCTCGCCGAAGAGCATCCGGAGGTCCTCGAGAACAGCACCATCAAAAGCTATCACCGAGCGACGAGAAAGCACCTGCCGAGCAGCTCGCAGTAGCCGGTTCCGACTGCTCGGTCCTCCATGATCGGCAGCCGGGCTCGTTTGAACCGCCGGGCTTGGCCCGGGGAGCGGCGCGCATCGTGTATGATGCCCCCATTGGATAATTTTCAGCGGGAAACGGTGCCATGAACTTCAAAGCTTTGAGCGGCTCTTCCTCTTGGCTCGCCATCGTGGGCGCGGGCTTCTTCTGGTCGTGGATGGACCGCGCCATGTTCGGCGAGTCGCTGTACCTCGCGGACGGCGGCTCCTCGGCGGCGCTCGTGCGCGCCGCTTTCATCGCCATGCTGGCCGCGAGCGTCGTGGTGTTCGTCGGCGGCATCGCGCTGGCCCGGCGCTTCCCCGCGGTATGGAACGTGCGCGCCACTGTCCTCGCCGCCGCGGTCGGTGCCGCGAGCAGCGTCGGCGTGCTGGCCGGATCGATCGCCGAGCTGCCGGCCGTCGCCGTTGCGGGCGCCGTCGCCTGCGGGGCGGGCATGGCCGCGTTCAACCTCTCCTGGGGCCGCATCTGCATCGCCCAGGGGCCGGCCAAGGCTATGGCGCACATCTCGGGCGCATGGGCGCTGGGCCTCGTCATCAACCTGGTAGCGGAGGGGTTCGTGCCGCTCGCCGAGGCCGCGTTCGTCTGCGCGCTGCCGGTGCTGTCGTGCGCGCTCTATCTGGCCGACTTCAAGCTGCAGGACCGCGCGCCCTACCGCATCGACGAGTCCGAGGGCGCCCTCTCCCCCGCGCCCGTACCCCGCGCGCGCATCGCCGGGGTCGACGCGCGCTTCCCCGCGTTCATCCTCGTGTTCTGCATCGCCTTCGGCCTCATGTGCAGCTTCGAGATATTCACGCCCGCCGACGCCGCCCCGGGCACCGTGTTCGACATCGTGGGCCTGCGCGGCATCGTGGCGCTGCTGTTCTTCGCGGCGAGCCTCACCAAGCTTTCGCGCCATCGGGAACTGCTGTTCAACGTCTGCCTCACGTTCATGGTGTTCGGCGTGCTGGTCATGACGGTGGGCCTGTACACAAGCGACGTGCAGGGCCTCACGCGCGTGTTCATCCCCATCGGCTACGCGGGCTTCGACATCCTGGTGTGGACGCTCATCGCGTTCTACGGGAAGGCCGCAGGCGCGCCGCCCCTGCGCGTGGCCGCCGTGGCGATGGGCGCGGAGCAGGCGGGCATCCTGATCGGCCAGCTGGTCGGCACGGCGCTGGGCGGCGGAGAGGGCGCGGCGAACAACGCGGTGCTCATGGTGCTGAGCTACCTTCTGCTTGTGGCGGTGCTGGGGCTGACGCGGCTCGGCACGGCGGTGTGGCGCAGGCAGCGCGAAGAGGCCCCCGCCGGCGCGGGGTCGGCCGCGGAGGCGGCGGGCGACGACCACCTGGCCCGCTTCGCCGACGCGCACGGCCTGACCAGCCGCGAGCGCGACATCTTCGCGCTGTTCGCCGAGGGCCGCAGCGCGCCCTACATCGCCGAGATGCTGGTGCTGTCCGAGAACACGGTGAAGACCCACATGCGCCACATCTACACGAAGTGCGACCTGCATAGCCGCCAGGAGCTGCTCGACGCCATCGAGGCGTACAAGGAATAGGAGCGGGCCCGGCATCGTCGCCAGGCCCGCATCCAAGGAGGGAGGAGGTTTTGGCTGTGCGGTTCTGCGCGTCGCGCCCTACCCCTTCAGCATCGCGTGCGCCTGGTTGGCGGCGACGCGGCCGCCGTTGAGGCACTCGGCGCTGGCCGAGCCGGGCACGTCCATCGGGTACACGTCGCGGTAGAGCATGATGCCGTCGAGCCCGATCACGAACACGTTCTCCATCACGCCGCCCGCCTCGAGCACGGGGCGGAACATGCGGTCGGTCTTCACGCCGCCGAGCGGGCCCTCCATGCACTCGTGGATGCGGCCGATGTAGAACGGCGGCGTCTGGATGGGCAGCAGGTACTCGGCTTCCTTGCCGAAGATGTCGTCGACGCCGGCCGCGCACTTGGCGTTGTAATCGTCCACCGCCGCCTTGAGCGCCTGCGGGTCGAGGCCGGCCTGCTTCGCCACCTCCTCGAGCGTGTCGGCGCGGTAGCCGTCGTCGCCCTCGGCGATGATCTTCTCCCACTGAGCGGCCACGTCCACGCCCCACTCGTCGGCGTTCGCCTTGTCCTCGGTGATCTGCTTCTCGAAGATGGCCTGGTCGAACACCGTGTAGGCGATGCCGTTCTGCTCGTGGATGGGCGCGGACTGCGTGATCTGGTTCTCCACGCGGAACACCAGGCTCTCGTCCACGAAGCGGTCGCAGTCCTGGTTGACCCAGAGGAACGGGCCGCCGAAGCAGAACTCCGTCCACAGCGGGCCGAACACCTCCACCTGGTGGCTGATGCGGTTGTACTTGAGGTAGCACACGCCGGTGAATTCGGCCGCGCCGGCCGCGAGCACCATGTTGACGCCGTCGCCGAAGTGACCGGGCGTGCCGATGCGCTCGAGCGTCTCAAGGTTGAAGCCGTGCTTCTGCAGCCGCTTGTCGTCGTTGGCGAAGCCGCCGGTGGCCAGCACTACGAACTTGGCCTCGTAGCGCACCAGGTCGCCGAACGCGTCGATGGCATACACGCCGTTCACCTTGCCGGACTCGTCGTAGCTGAACTCCAGCGCGCGGTTGTTCAGGCGGATGTCGGCGCCCGCGTCGCGCAGCTGCTGCTGCAGGGGCAGCACGTAGCCCACGTAGGCCGCGCCGTCCTTCCACCAGTGGAACGACTCCACCTTGCCCGACGTCGCGCCGCACGGGTAGTTGTCGATGAGCCCGTCCAGCTGGCAGCCGCATTCGTCGATGAGCCACTCGATGTTGTCGGCCGACGCGTCGATGAGGTCCTTGTACAGCAGGCCGTTCGGGCACCACTGCGCCTTGCCCAGCTCCTCCTGCATGATGACCGAGCGGTCGCACGTGACGCCCTGCTCCTTCTGGAAGCGCGAGTCCACGGCGAAGGTGCCCTCCACGCCCTGGCCGTTGCCGCCGAGCGTGGCCTGGCCTTCCAGCAAGATGAAGTCGTCGCCGTTCTTGGCGGCCTGCACGGCGCACGCCAGGCCCGCGAAGCCGCCGCCCACGATGACGATGTCGGTGGGGATGACCTCCATGACCTCGTCGGGGTTCACCTCGATGCCCGAGCTGTTGATGGTGCCCTGCTTCGCTGAGCCCGCGTTTGCGGGGCCGGCCTCGGCCTTCGCCTGAGGCGCGCAGCCTGCGAGCCCTCCCACCGCCGCCGCAGCCGCGCCGAGCGCGCCTAGGGTGACGAAGTTCCTGCGAGAGATGTTCTCCATGATGATGCTCCTATCCGATACGAGGTTCGTCGCTTAGTTCTTGGAAAAGCCCTTGTCGGCGCTGTAGGCGATGGGCGAGCCGTTCACCGTCATGCTGGCGTCGGTGACGGCGAAGCGGTAGTTCGTCTGCTGGCTGTCCTCGCGCGCCGTGCTGGCTTTGACGGCCTGGATGGACACCGTGAGGGAGGCGTCCTTCACGTCGAGGTCGGCCACCTTCTTGTACTGGAGCAGCTTGTCGAAGAACTCGGCGTAGGCCGGGTCGTCCTGCGTGATGGTCGCCGGGCTGTCGGCGTCGGTGAGGCCCAGGTCCATCATCGTGAACAGGTCGCCGGCGGCCATGATCACCTGCTTGGCGTTCGTGCGGTCCTCGGTCGAGACATCCGAGCCGCCCGCGCCCGCTCCGCCGCCTGCGCAGGCCGCCAGGCCCAGCATGGCCGCGAGCATGAGCGCCGCCAGCGCGGCGAGGCCCGCCCGGGCCGTCTTCCTTTGCGTGTTGGCGTATCCTTCCATGGTTCCCCTTCCTTCGATGTGAACTCCCTTCGCACCCTGTGGTGCAGCTCGCATGATGGGGGAAGCGGGCGGTGGCCGCGACACACGAAAATGACGAAGCGCAAGGTACGGGTCAAGTTCACCAGAAAAGGATTACTTCGGGTGAAACGCCTGATGAAGGGAGCATGGTGCGCCTGGACGGGCATGCAGATCGGTTGCTGGCTTTCGCACGAAGGGGTTTTGTGCAGCGGGAGGGGTTTTACCTGCGACGGGCGAGAGCGGCGCCGGATGCGACGAGCGCGCCGGCGGCGAGGGCGACTGCGACGGCGAGCTTGGGGCCAAGGGGATCGCCCGTCTTGGCGAGCTTGCCTTGGGAGGCGACGCGCTGATGGAGGGCTGGACGCTCGAGCTCGCTCGACGAGGCCGAGCCCGACGCCGTGCCGCCGTTGTCGGGCGCAGGGGCGGGTGCGGGGATCTCATCGAATTGGGCGGCCACCGTCATGTTCTCGGTCACGTAGTCGAACGCGCGGTCCCAGCCGGCGAACTCGTAGCCGTCGGGAGCCGTCACCTTAGGCGCGGTCGCCGCGCCGAACAGCTTCACGGTCTCGGTGGCGAGCGGTGCGCCGTCGAAGCCGACGAACGCCACCTCGCGCGTAGCCGTGATGTTGAACGACCCGTCCTTGTTGAGCGTGCCGATGTTCTCGCCGTCCTCATACACCGGCGTGGGCTCGTTCACGAAGAGCCTGTCATCATCGTAGGCAAGCAGCTGATGGAGGTCGGTCGCACCGAAAGGAGCGGCTAGGGCGAGCGTCGCCTCGGTGCCCACGGACACGCCGCCGACGGGAATGGGCTGGCCGATAGCCACTTGCGACAGGTCGAGGATGCCGCCCAAGGCGGTGATCGAGCCGGTCACCTTCGCCTGCGGGCCGAGAACGAGCGTGGCTTTCTGCCAGACGTACGCGCCCATGATCTCACCGTCAACGCGCACAGTGGCGGAGTTGAACACGTCAATGGCCGCCTCGTCCGTCTCCAGCGTGATCTTGCCGTCGCCGCCGACGGCGTCGTCGCGCGCGGTGTCCACCTGCACGACCTCGTTGTCCGTCCCGGTCACGACGAACGTGGTAGATCGCTTCACCGTGAGCGTGCCGATGCGCACATTGGAGCCGATGCCCACCTTGCTCACGTTCGCGTTCACGACGACCGCGCCCGCCGGAGCGTCGGGGCTGGACATGCCCTCGATAGCCACGCCGTCTCCCGAGATAGTGAGCGTCGAACCGTCCCACAAGTACGAGGACTTTGGCCCCGAGACGTCGAACGGCCCCTCAGTCGCAGCGGATGCCGCGCCGGGAAGGCCGAGGACGAGCGCGACGAGCAAGGCGGCGGAGAAAACGAGGCGACGCGGGGTGCGAAACGCAGCGGATGCGAACATGGAACGGCTCCTTGAAACGACGACAGTGCAAGGAGCCTAGCACGCGCACCCGCGCTGCCGAACGTTCCGTCACCCCCGCGAAACCCGCAGTAGCCAGGTTGTTACGAACGTCCCGCGATTCCCGCCCGCATGCAAATGCCAGGCCTTCACCCGACAGAGAAAAGTCCGCCCGCCCTCAACGCATGCAGCTTGCCCGAGGGCGGGCGAGGAATCGGTTGACGCCGAGCCGGAAGCTAGAAACTCGGCAGGTAGGTGTTCACGGCGTGTTCGGCAGCCCATTTGCCAGACGCACGCGCCCAAGCCTGGCACGATGCCGGGGCGACCACGACGTCGTAGCACGACCCGAAGAGCCCGCCCGCGTCAGAACCTGCAGCGTACAGGCCGTGAATAGGCTCGAAGTCCGAGCCGATGACGCGGCAGTCGGTATCGACTTTCAAGCCGCCGACACTGTTGTACCACGCCAAAACGGTCTTAAAACCGTAGAAGGGGCCGTTTTCAACCTTCCGCATATATTTCGGATCCTTTTGGAACATCTTATCGATGCCTGCATCCACCTCGCCGTTCCACGTAGAAACCGTATCCTGCAAAGCTTGCGGATCGATCTCAAGCGCCTCGGCGAGCTCTGCGATCGTATCGGCCTTCACGACGCGCGGGTTATCCCTGGCGAGCGCCTCCTCTATCTCGCTGCCGAACTCGGGAACAGGCTCGTTCGCCTTGAAATAATTGGTTCGCTTCGTGACGGGGCCTTCCGTCTCGATCTTCTTCACGAAGTCCTGGTCGACTACCACGAAAATATGCTTTTGCTGGGCGCCGATCAGCCCCGAAAGCGCCCAATCGGAAATGCAGCTCTCATCGCAGAATCGAACGCCTTTCTCGTTCACGAACATAGTGTCCGCCTGGTTGCAGCCGCAGATCACGAGCGCGGACTTGTTGAAGTGCCCGGGGAGCACGGGACTGCAGAAGCTGATGGCCTCAGGGTGGTGCAAAGCTGCCCCGAGGGCACGGCCCATGTTGATGGCGTCGCCGCGCTGAGACCCGCTCGTGCCGTAAGGGATGAGCGAATCGTAGTTGTAGTGGGTGAATTCCTCGAATAGCTCCTTGTTGGCCGAGAATCCGCCGGTTCCCAGAACGACGGCCTGGGCGGCTATCTGCACGCGCGTTCCATCGCGGCGTTCGCACAGGGCCCCCTTGACAACATTCGAACCGTCATCGGCAACAAGTTCGACGGCTCTGCAATCGAAAGCGAATTCGACGCCAAGCTTTTTGCAATACTCGTACATGGTGAGTATCGCGAATTTGCCTGCGCTCACGCCGCCTTCCTCGTCCTCGGCGTACTTGATGGCGGGCGACTTCGCCAAAGCGGACTCGATGCCGGCCTCGTCGGCGAAATGGACGCCTTGGCTGTTCTTGCTCCACTCGAACACGTCGAGCGCTTCATTGCAGAAACGGCGAACGAGCTGGGCATTGGCGGCGTTTTTATGGTAGTCCATCATGTCCGCGTACGAGCCCTCGATGACCTCTTCGCTGGCTGGCCGCCAGCACGCTTCCACGTACTTCGAATTACCGCCGAGCCCGTTTTCGGTGAGCGCGTCGATGCAGAGGACCTTCGCGCCGAGCTCCGCTGCGCGGGACGCGGCGCAGAGCCCGCTTGTGCCCGTTCCGCACACGAGAACCTCGCATTCAAAGAACTCCGAAGGAGCGGGCTTGGAGGCCTCGCCCTCGAAACTGCATCCAGCAAGCGTTCCCGACGCGATGATTCCAGCTCCCGCGAGAGCGGATCCGGTCAAAAAGAACCTTCTTGAAATATTCTGAGCCATGTTGCAGCCTCCTACTCGAAACCGTTCCATCCATCGGGCACTTCGATGTTGTGGCACTCCACGCAATACAAGGTCGACTGTTCGTGCATGGAATGGCACATCGAGCAATTGTCGTCGCCACGATGATTGTCGTGGGGATTGTAAAGGCCTTCCGGGTTGTAGACGGTCTTGGTGCCCTTCATGTCCGCAGTCGAGGCGACAATGGAATCCCACTCGTCGCCGTGGCACTCGAGGCAAAATTCACGGCTGCCGATATCGGATGAATCGAGGGGCGTCTCAAAATCCCCGCTGAGCCACTTCATGCCCTCGGTCAGTTGCTCGTCGAGCTTCGCCTCGTGGCAATCGAGGCATTTCGATCCCGTTCTGGCGTGGGTGGTTACCAGCAAAGACGAATCGCTCGACTCGTAACCCTCGACGTAGCTGTCCATGGGGTCATGGCAGATGGCATTGCAGAAGCTCGGTTGATCATGCCAGACGGCGAACCCTATGCCGCAGACGACGAGCACGCCGATGACGACGGCCGCCGCAACGAGCGCCTTTCGAGGCTGCTTCTTCGGTTGCCTGCCCGTTCCGTCTCCCGAACCCTGTTCGGACCGAGGCTCGTCGACGAACCGCTCGCTCCCTGTTTCGTTCATGTCGCTCCCTCCTTGCTCTTCCGGCAGTTTCCTCGGGGCTCCCTTCGATCCCCGCCCGGCGCACTATACGCAACTAAGCACGACCGAAAATACCCATAAAACGGTGTTTTTCTTGGTGAACGCACCCCATAAAACTTGGGTGATACGCTTGATCGCGGGCAATGATATCCTTTGCGAAGGTAAAGGCGGCGGGAAGGGGAACAGCCGTGTCGCAGCTCAGCAGATCGACTTTTCTTTCGACAATGGGGTTGGCATTCTATTGGCCGTTTTTCCCCACCGGCATCTTCTCCCGCTTGTTCGCCCATTACCCAACCGGCCCCTCGATCCATTTCACCTGCTACATAGCCCTCATGGTTCTCATAGGCGTTTTCGCCATCGTCGCAGTGGCGCTTCGAGCGCGGATCGAACCAGCCATCCGCAAGCAGCGCACCATGGTTGTTTGCTTCGGGCTCCTCTGCTCTCTTGGCATGCTCGTAATTTTCAACGCCCCATTGCTGCTGGCAAATCCCGTGCCGCTGGCCATCGCCGGAGTGGTTTTTGCCGCAGCAGGCTACTCGTTGCTGACGTTTGCGTGGGCGAACGAGCTGGCGGGATTGCCTGCGGAAGCTATGGCCACCTCGGTTGCCGTTGCCTTTTTGGCGGGAAGCCTGTTTGGGATGATCGCCTATCTGCCCGTGCTTCCCTCGGTCTTGCTGTTTTCCGCATCTCCTCTTCTATCGACGCTATGCTGGCGTTTCACCACGCTTTCGCCCGAAGGCGAGACCGATCTGTCTGTAGCGTCGCTTCGTCGTTTGCCGCTCGGCATCATCGGTCTCGTTGTCTTTTTCATAATCGGCGGGCGCTCGGTGGTCGGCATGCTTCTGCAGATAGACGGGCAAGTGCCCCTGTACGAGCGGCTCATAGTGATAGCCGTCACCGTCGTGGTGTTTGCCCAGATGCGTTTCGGAATGAAAAAGTCGCAGGAGTCCGGCCGCGGATTCGAAAAGCTTTGGCTGCCTATCGCAATCCTCTTCCTCGTCGGGCTGACAATCGTCACGCCCTTCGGAACGGAGTGGTTTCATGTTGGAACGGGCTTTCTCAGCGCTGAGGTCGTTTGCTTGGAGTTCTATCTGTATCTTCTCCTCATGACCTACGTTCGGTCGGAGCGCCTGTCCCCCACCTTGGTTTTCGGTCTCTACCTCGCCTGCATCAAGGTCGTTCCCATACTTTTGCAGAGATTGATCATACCCCTGATCTCGCTCGCACTCGGCTTGACCGCCGAACAGGGGATCATGTCGCTGTCCGTCCTTATGAACCTCATCGTCGTCTCAGGCATGCTCATATACTTCACGCGAAGGACAACCGACGATGCGGTCAAGCTGTCCAACTCGGAGCAGTCTGCGCGCGTCCTTGCGTGCGAGAAGATGGGTGCGGCGTTCGGACTCTCCTCGAGGGAGACGGAGGTGGCCCTTCTTATTTCCCAGGGTAACAGCCAGAAAAGAGTCGCCGACGAGCTCTGCCTTTCGATCGGGACGGTGCAAAGCTATTCGAAGGCGATCTACCGGAAGATGGGCATCCATTCGAAGCAGGAGCTGATCGACATCGTCAACGACAAGATGCGCTGCTGACTCACCTTTGCACGGGGAAGGCTCTTCGCTCGCGAAGAGCCAGCGTGCTCGCAGTTGTTACGCGAGGATCGATCGCGCTCTCCCGACGCCCCCGGCTACGCCACCTGGGTCTTCGGTGCCAGCTTCTCGCTCGACTTCCCGAAGAACACCTCGTACCAGCACAGGAAGCAGTAGATGTTCCAGATGCGCATCATCTTGAGCTTGCCGCGGCCCTCCACCGTGGAGAAGTCAGCGCTCTTGTGGTCGTCGAGCATCTGCACGAGGTAGTCCACGTTGAAGAACTCGTGCGCGGCCTCGCTCGTGAACGCCTCCTTGATGCGGTCGTAGTACAAATCGGTCTGCAGCCACACGGTGAGAGGCGTGATGAACGGCTGCTTGGGCATGTTCGCCACCTTCTTCTGGAAGCCGAGCTTGCTCGCGGCCACACGCAGCGCGTACTTCGCGTGGTTATCGTCCACGCGGCACGCGGTGGGCAGCTGCAGCGCCACGTCGAGCACCTTCTTGTCGAGGAACGGCACGCGCAGCTCGAGCGACTGCGACATGGACATCTTGTCGGCCTTCAGGCAGATGTCGAAGGGCATGTAGCTCACCATGTCCACGTACTGCGTCTGCGTGATGATGTCGATGTCCTGCTTCGCCGCCTCGTCGAAGTGCGGCTTGCACCACTCCCACGGCTTGCACGGGCCCGCGTAGTCGCGCAGCACGTTCGGGATCTCGTCCCACATGTAGTTCATGGACGCGCGCTGGTAGCTCTTCTCCGGCCCGCCCGAGCCGCGCATGGCGAAGCGGCGGCCGTGGAACGGCGGCAGCTTCTCGGCGATTGCGCCCGCGGCGGCGCGCAGGGGGCGCGGCACGCGGAAGTATTTGCCGAACTCGAACTGGTCGTGGTAGATCCAGTACCCGCCGAAGAGCTCGTCGGCGCCCTCGCCCGACTGCACCACCTTCACCTGCTCGCGCGCGAGGCGGCTCACGAAGAAGAGCGGGATAGCGGAGGGCGCGCCCAGCGGCTCGTCCATGTGGTACTGCTCGGTGGGCACGATGTCGAGGAACTCCTGCGCGTCCACCTTCACCTGCCAGTTCGGCAGGTTCGCCCACTTCGCGAACTCCTCGGCGTCCTCGAGCTCGTTCAACTTGATCTCGAAGTCGGACTGCGCGGCGATCTCGGCCAGCTTGTCCTCGCAGCCGATGTCGTAGCCCACCGAGAACGTCTTGATGTCCGGCGCGTGCTGGCCCATGCAGTACGCGGCGAGCGAGCTGTCGATGCCGCCGGACAGGAAGCTGCCGATCTCCACGTCGGCGATCTCGTGCGCCGCCACCGACTCGTCGAACGCCTTCACGATGACGTCGGCCCACTCGTCGAGCGACTTCGAGTCGTCGATCTTGTACGTGATCTTGTAGAAGCACTCGGTGCGCAGCTGGCCGCCCTCGAACACCATGAAGTGGCCGGGCAGCAGCTTGTGCACGTCTTTGAACATGGTCTGCGAATCGTTCATGTACTCGAAGCACAGGTACTGCGGCAGCTGCTCGCGGTTGAGCTCCTTCTTGAACGCCGGGTGCGCGAGGAAGGCCTTGATCTCGCTGCCGTAGATGAGGCGCGCGCCGTCGTGCTGGTAGTAGAACGGCTTGATGCCGAAGATGTCGCGGGCGCACACGAGGCGCTTGGCCTCGGCGTCCCAGATGGCGATGGCGAACATGCCGCGCAGGCGCTCGAACACGCCCGTGCCCCACGCCTCGTAGCCGTGGACGATGGTCTCCGTGTCGCCGTTCGTGACGAACTCGTAGCCCAGCGCCTCGAGCTCGGCGCGCAGCTCCTGGAAGTTGTAGATCTCGCCGTTGAACGTGACCGTGACGGAGCCGCTCGCGTTCTGCATGGGCTGATGCGAGCCCTCGAGGTCGATGATGCTCAGGCGACGGAAACCCATCGCGATGCCGTCGTCCACGAAGAAGCCCTCGTCGTCGGGTCCGCGATGGGCGATGCGATCGGCCATGTCCTTGACGATGGCCCGGTTGGCCTCCCGGTCGTAGTCGACCGCGGTGAATCCCACGAATCCGCACATATGCTGAAGCTCCTGTTCCGCACGCCGCCCCCGCGGCCTGAAAATACCTTGGCTATGATACGCCACCGCCAGGAATTCCCCAAGAACGGCGATGGAAACCCCATCAGTCCTGCGGAAAGAGCAGGTCCTCGTAATTTTGCAGCGTGGAGTAGCGAATCATCTGCGCATAGCGGGGATGGCCGCTCCTCCGAGCGCGCTTGTACGCCTTAATATAAGAAAGGAATCCTTGATGAATGCGCCGTTCCTGACCGCGTATGGCCTCGAACTCCTTTGGCCTGATATGGGGCGTTCGCTCACGGTCGATGTACTTGGCGTCGGATATCACCACGGCTTTCGAGTAATCGATGCCGCATCCGTTTTCCTTGTCCGTCCAAAACGCGTGGGCATGCTTGATGTGGGAACGAAACGGAAGACCCCATACGGTGCCCTCGATCTTCACGAGCAAGACCATGTACGGTCGATCGGCCTTGTGCTCGATCTCCTTGTAATCGGGCTTCGCATGGTCTTCGTAGAATTCTTCCGTTAAAAACACCAGCTCTCGCTTCAAAGCGCCCCTCCCCCTAGATGCGAGATGCCTCCCGAAGGAGGCATCTTCTCAGCGGGCTTTCTTTTGTTTGCGTTGGTCGCGCCCTACGACCAAGATCAACTCGGCGGGCTTTCTTTTGTTTGCGTTGGTCGCGCCCTACGACCAAGATCAACTCGGCGGGCTTTCTTTTGTTTGCGTTGGTCGCGCCCTACGACCAAAATCTCCTTCATAGTATACGACGGAAAAGCGGGGATGACAAGAGCAGCGCCGGCGGCCAGAACGACGTCAACACGTAGACCGCGCAACCGGAGAAGGCCTTGCCGAGCCGGATCTGCCCCCATGGGCCTTACGCGTTCTTTTTTAACGCGCATTTTGAATTATTTTGCTATTTTGACATGGATTTTGGCATCGATGTCAAAATCCATGTCAAAAAACGTGCGAATCGACGGAATGCCGGCGGGCGCGGATGGCGAAGAAATCGTGCAGCGACCTGCACGAGCGATCCGATGTGGGATAATGCAGCGCAGACCGCACACGAAGGAGATTCACCTAACATGACCGCATCAACCCCCCGCATCGCCTCCGCCGCCGACGTGGCGCGCCGCTTGCAGCCCGTCGTGGTGGGCGGCGACATCCTCGCCTACAGCTATGTGCGCGAGCTGCACCGCGCGTACGGCATCGAGCGCACCATCGTGCTAGCCGCGCACGACATCAAGATGCTCTCGACCAGCCGCTTCACCGACTACCGCCTGGAGCCGAACGTCCACGACCCGGAAGGCCTCTACACGGCGCTCGAGCGCGTGGCCGCCGAGGTGCGCGCGGCCGACCCGGAGCGCATGTTGCTGGTGCTCGGCTGCGACGACTGCCACGCGCGCATGCTCTCGTCGGGCAAGCTGCGCCTCGAGGCCGCCGGCTACACGGTGCCCTACATCGACTTCGATCTGCTCGACGACATCACACAGAAGCGCCGCTTCTATGAGCTCTGCGAGGAACTGTCCATCCCCTACCCGCTCACCTGGTACTTCTCGTGCGGCCCGGACGGCCCCGACGAGCTGCCGGTGCACGACTTCCCCTACCCGCTCATCGCGAAGCCGTCGAACTCGGCGCAGTTCCAGGAAGCCACCATCGAGGGCTGGCGCAAGATCTACGAGATCGACTCGCCCGAGGAGCTGGCCCAAGTATGGCGCAGCATCCGCACGTCGGACTACGACAACGAGCTGGTGCTGCAGGACTTCATCCCCGGCGGCGACGACGCCATCCGCACGCTCACCACGTTCTCGGACGCGACCGGCGAGATGCGCGTCGTGTCCGGCGGCGTCGTGTGCCTGCAGGACCACGACCCCACCGCGCTGGGGAACCCGCTCTGTATCATGGGCGAGCGCGAGCAGGCCATCATCGACGGCGCACGGAAGTTCCTGGCACGCACGGGCTACCGCGGCTTCGCGAACTTCGACATCAAGCACGACGAGCGCGACGGGAGCTTCCGCTTCTTCGAGGTGAACACGCGCTGCGGCCGCAACACCTACTACATGAGCCTCGGCGGCCAGAACTTCGTCGAGCTCATCGTGCGCGAGTTCATCCTCGGCGAGGCCATCGAGCCGCACGAGGCATACACCCCGTTCGTCTACTCCTGCGTGCCGCGCTACGTGCTCGACCGCTCCATGGAGAACCGCGCGCGCCTGCAGCAGGCCCTCGACGTGCTGCGCCGCACGCCCGAGCCCTACCCTCTGCACTACGCGCCCGACTCGTTCCTGCACAACTTCTGGGCGAGCGTCATGCACGTGAACCAGATCCCCAAGTTCAAGCGCTTCTACTGGGACACCGACGGCAAGCAGCTGAAGTAGCGGATGTCCCAAATGGGGACTGTCCCCATTTGGGACATTAAGGGATGAGAGGCAGAATGAAACGCTCGGGACTGATCGCGATGGTCGTGCTCACCGCGCTCCCGCTCTTTATGGCAGGGCTCGCGGTGGCGTTCGTGCTGCCCGACGTTATCCCGCTGCACGCGGGCCCCGGCGGAATCGACCGCGTGGGCTCGAAATACGGCGCGTTCGACCTAACCTTCGCGCTCGTCGCGGTCGGCTCGTTGCTCACGGTCCTCTACGCCTTCATGGACAAGCTGGCCGCAAAATATGACACCGACGCCCAGAGCGGCCGCGTCCTCTTGCTGTTCGCCGCCGCCCTCATGAACGTCTGGCAGCTCGTCTTCCTCCTTTGGATGTCCCAGGGCGTCAAGTGAGAATGTCATAAAAGGGGACTGTCCCCTTTTATGACAAAACGGGGCGGCGGTAGCCTTCCTCGCAGGTGAGCACGACGGGGCCGTCCTCGGTGATGGCCACCGTCTTCTCGAAGTGGGCCGAGGGCTTGCCGTCGCGGGTGCACACGAGCCAGCCGTCGGGCATCTGGCGCGTCTTGTGCGTCCCCAGGTTGATCATAGGCTCGATAGCCAGCACCATGCCGGGCTCGAGCCGCACGCCCGTGTGCTTGCGGCCGAAGTTGGGGACGTTGGGATCCTCGTGCATGTCGCGGCCGATGCCATGGCCCACGTACTCGCGCACCACGCCGAAGCCCGCCGCCTCGGCGATCGATTGCACCGCGTGCCCGATGTCACCCAGCCGGTTGCCGGGCCGCGCCGCGTCCACGCCCGCCCACATGCACTGCTCGGTCACCTCGAGCAGGCGACGCTTTTCGGGCGAGATCTTCCCCACCGCGTACGTCCAGGCGTTGTCGCCCACCCAGCCGTCCACGATGGCCCCCGTGTCGATGGAGATGATGTCGCCGTCGTGCAGCACCACGCCGCGCGAGGGGATGCCGTGCACGATCTGCTCGTTCACCGACGCGCAGATGGAGCCGGGGAAGCCGCCGTAGCCCTTGAACGCGGGAATGCCGCCTTCCGCCCTGATGAGCGCCTCAGCCAGCTCGTCGAGCTCCAGCGTGGTCACGCCCGGCCGCACGTGCGCGCCTACCTCGCGCAGCACCATCGCCGACACGCGACCCGCTTCCTTCATGGCCTCTACCTCGGCCTTCGACTTCTTGATGATCATGCCCGCGTCCCGCTTTCGCCTCAGCCTGTTTCGCCGCCGACCAGTATAGCACCCCCTCGCTCGGGAAACGGCTGGCCCACGCCTCGAAAACGGATAATGCCGGCTCGCGGCGCCGCCGAGCGCGCGCCCCTACCATGGACGGCAGCGCGCGTCGCGGCCAGACGAGGAAAACGGCCGGGCGCGCACCTTAGTCAGCAAGAGAATTGGAGGCTCTATGAACCCGTTTGAGCAGAAGCCGAAGAAGTCCCTCATGGACATGGTCCCCACCTGGAAGGACCTGGCCGTCAAGCCCTACGACAAGCTGGAGGCCGACCCCTACACGAAGGCCCGCATCATCCTCATGAACGGCATCGAGGTGGAGGCCGCCATGTTCGGCCACAACTTCAACCGCCATTGCGAGAACAACGACCTGCGCCGCGACCTGGCGCTGTGCCGTCGCATGGAGCAGGAGCAGCAGAAGCGCATCAACTGGCTGAGCCCCAGCAACGAGAGCACGCTGGAGCTCACCATCGGCTACGAGCAGCTGGCCGTCGACCTCACGGCGTGGCTGGCCATGCACGAGCCCGACGAGTACGCCAAGGCGTGCATGGACTTCGCGCTGCTGGAGGACTTCGACCACCTGTACCGCTACGCCGACCAGCTGAAGTTCGACGAGGACATCCCCGCACACAAGCTGGTGCGCGACACCATCGAGATCACGCCGGGCCGCCCCACCATCGCGCATCATCGCCATCCGGCCGACTCCGTGCGCATGGCCCGCAACTCCAAGACCGGCGACATCCGCACGACGCTCGGCGCGCTCATCCTCACCGCCGGCGAGCAGCAGACCATGAACTTCTACATGAACCTGGGCAACACGGTGCCCGAGGGCCCCGGCCGCGACCTCTACCAGGAGATCGGCATGGTTGAGGAGCAGCACGTGACGCACTACGGCTCGCTCATCGACCCGTCCATGAGCTGGCTTGAGATGATGCTGTGGCACGAGTACCAGGAATGCTACCTGTACTACTCGTTCATGGAGACCGAGGTGGACGCCTACGTGAAGAAGATCTGGGAGATGCACTTCGAGCAGGAGCTCATGCACCTGCACATGGCGTGCGACCTGCTCAAGAAGTACGAGGGCACCGAGTGGCAGCAGATCATCCCGGGCGGCGAGTTCCCCGAGCTTCTGGACTTCCACCCCACGAAGGACTACGTGCGCCAGGTGCTGGCCGAGCAGGTCACGCTCACCGCGCAGGACGAACAGTTCGTGGACATCGACGACGTGCCGAGCGACTTCCGCTTCTTCACCTGGAACGACGCGGTGAACGGCCGCACGCAGGACGTGCCGAGCCACCTGGCCGTGAAGCAGCTCATCGACCGCGACGGCGAGGACTACCGCTCCGAGGACGCCGAAAGCCCCATCCCGGAGCTGCGCGACCGCAAGGAAGACGACACGAAGCTCGCCCGCGTGCAGGGCTACGGCAAGCAAGCCCACGAGGTCGAGAAGCAAGCCAAGGAAGAGCGCGAAGCCGTGATGGCGTAAGCGCACCAAACAATCAGCACGCAAGAAAGAGGCCCCGGCACTGCCGGGGCCTCTTTCTTCGTCATCCTGAGCGGAGCGCCGCAAGGCGCGGAGTCGAAGGATCCCGTGCGGCGCCAGCCGGAAGCGCCACAGCTATCGCCGCACGGGATCCTTCGACTCGCTGCGCTCGCTCAGGATGACAGAGGCTCCTCTTCCCCGCCCCCACCGCCGGGCGGTTTCAGGCGGCCGGCGTCTTTGAGGGCGCGGCGCAGGATGAACTCCACCTGGGCGTTCACGCTGCGCAGGTCGTCGGCGGCCCACTTCTCAACGGCCTCCCAGATGGCGGGGTCCACGCGGAGCGGATATTGCTTGCGCTTCGCCATGGCCTACTGGTAGAGCGTTCCCGTGTTGAGGACGGGCTGGGCGTCGGACTCGCCGCACAGCACCACCATGAGGTTCGACACCATGGCAGCCTTGCGCTCGTCGTCGAGGTCGACCACCTGCTTGGCCGAGAGCTCCGCAAGCGCCATCTCCACCATGCCGACCGCGCCCTGCACGATCTTCTCGCGCGCGGCGATCACGGCGTCGGCCTGCTGGCGACGCAGCATCGCCTGGGCGATCTCGGGCGCGTAGGCCAGGTGTGTGAGGCGCGCGTCGTCGATGACCACGCCGGCCTTCTCCAGGCGCAGGGCCAGCTCCTCCTTGAGGGCCGCCGACACCTCCTCGATGTTGCTGCGCAGCGTGATCTCGCCCTCGGGCTCGCCGGGCATCTGGTCGTAGGCGTAGGTGGTGGCCACGTGACGCAGCGCGGTCTCGCTCTGCGTGTGCACGTAGGAGTTGTAGTCGTCCACGTCGAACAGGGCTTTCGCCGTGTTCTCGACGCGCCACACGATGACGTCGGCGATCTCGATGGGGTTGCCGCACTTGTCGTTCACCTTCAGATGCTCGCCGTTGTACGTGCGGGCGCGCAGCGACAGCTTCGTTGACAGCGCCGCCGCCTTGCCGTCGACCATCGTGTAGCCCGACTTCTTCGAGTAGAACGGGTTCGCCCAGTGGAAGCCCTCGTCGCGCACGGTGCCCTTGTAGTCGCCGAATAGGATGAGCACGCGCGCCTGGTTCGGCTGGATGGTGAAGAAGCCCATGAGCAGCAGCAGGGGCCCCACGCACACGCCTACGATGCCCACCACCAGCAGAACCACGCCCAGCGCGTGGATCGGCGTGGTCAGCGGCACGCCGTCGGGCGGCAGCATGAGGGCGCCGACAACGATGGCTGCGACGAGCACGGCGCTCAGCACCAGGGTGAGCGCAAGCATGGGCCAGCCGCTCCTCACATGGATGGCCTTCTCGACGGACGTTCCGTCGCTGGCGCGGGCGACCTTCTCCACGGACATGATGGTTCCTTTCTCTCGCTGATACCGATATGATATCACATTGAGATCGCAAAAGGAAGAGACTGGGAGGAACAGGGCCCCTCTCCTGTCATCTGAGCGGAGCGCACGCTCCGCTCAGGATGACAACCGCATCGATGTTTCACGTGAAACATTTGTACGCACCCCGGGCAAAAAGAAAGGAGCCCCGAAAGGCTCCCTTCTTCGATGCGTTCAGCTGAAAGGCTACTCGGCGGTCGGCTCCGTGTAGTTGCGGGTCACGCCGGAGTCCACCTTCACGCCGGGGCCCATCGTCGAGGACACGGTGACGGACTTCACGTAACGGCCCTTAGCGGCAGACGGCTTCATGCGCAGGATCTCGTCGTAGACGGCGCCGTAGTTCTCGGCCAGCTGCTCGGCGGTGAAGCTCACCTTGCCGAGGATGACGTGCGCGATGCCGTAGCGGTCGGCGCGGTACTCCACGCGGCCGCCCTTGAGCTCGTTGATGGCCTTCGCCACGTCGTTGGTGACGGTGCCGAGCTTGGGGTTCGGCATGAGGCCGCGGGGGCCGAGGATCTTGCCGAGGCGGCCTACCTTGCCCATCTGGTCGGGCGTGGCCACAGCGGCGTCGAAGTTGAACTCGCCGGCCTGGATCTGCTGCACGAGCTCGTCGGTGCCCACGATGTCGGCCCCGGCCTCCTCGGCGGCGCGGGCGGCCTCACCCTCGGCGAACACGGCCACGCGCACGGTCTTGCCCGAGCCGTTCGGCAGGCTCACGGTGCCGCGGAGCTGCTGGTCGGCCTGGCGGGTGTCGATGCCCAGACGGAAGTCGACGCTCACCGTCTCGTCGAACTTGGCGAACGACGCGTCCTTCACCAGCGCGAACGCCTCATAGGGGGCGTAGATACCCTCGCCCACCTTCTCGACGGCGGCACGGAAGTTCTTGGTCTGCTTCATGATGCTTCCTTTCGTGGTTCGTAGCGGGCGCTCGCGCGCCCTTCCACTCGTATTCTCAGGGCCGAAGCCCTCTTGCAACCTGTAAGGTTAGTCCTCGAGCGTCTTGCCCTGGAGCATGGCGGCGAGCTTCTTGGAGGGCGTGTACTTCTTCTTCAGCTCGCGGCCCTCGATGCGCACGCCCATCGAGCGGGCCGTGCCGGCGATGATCTCCATGGCGGCCTCGATCGTGTTGGCGTTGAGGTCCGGCATCTTGATCTCGGCGATCTCGCGGAGCTGGTCCTCCGAGAGCGTGCCGACCGGCTGCAGCTGCGGGATGCCCGAGCCGCTGTTGATGCCGAGCTTCTCCTTGATGAGGATGGCCGCGGGCGGGGTCTTGCACACGAAGGTGAACGACTTGTCCTCGTACACCGTGATCTCGACCGGGATGATGGTGCCGGACTGGTCCTGCGTCTGGGCGTTGAACGCCTGGCAGAACTGCATGATGTTGACGCCCTGGGCGCCGAGCGCGGGGCCGACCGGAGGAGCCGGGTTCGCGGCGCCGGCCGGGATCTGCAGCTTGATAAAGCCGGTTTGCTTCTTTTCAGCCATGTGAGTTGTTTCCTTTCAGCACTATGTATCTCTCAAACCGACACGCTTTCGTGAGAAGCCCCGGTCCACGCGGGCACGCCAGCAGTCGATGCGTTTACTTCGTTAAATCTTGGCCACCTGGTCGAACGAAAGCTCGACGGGGGTCTCGCGGCCGAAGATGGACACCATGACCTTCACCTTATTGGCCTCGGGCGACACCTCGGACACCACGCCGTCGAACTCGGCGAGCGGGCCGGACACCACCTTGACCGACTGGCCCACCACGATGCTCGACGTGATGACGTCGGCACGCGGGCCGCCGGGCTTCTTCTTGTCGACCTTCATCATCTTGTTGTACTCCTCGCGCGTGAGCGGCGCGGGGTTGCCGTCGGCGCCCACGAACCCGGTCACGCCGGGGGTGTTGCGCACGGCGGCCCAGCTGCGGTCGTCCAGCTCCATGCGGACGAGCACGTAGCCCGGGAACACCTTCTTCTCGCTCTCGACGCGGCGGCCGCCCTCTTTGATCTCGGTGACCATCTCCGTCGGGATCTCGATGCCGAAGACGTTGTTCTCGAGGCCCATCGTCTCGATACGCGTCTCGAGGTTCTTCTTGACCTTGTTCTCGTATCCTGAATACGTATGCAGGACGTACCATTTCTTAGACATGCCTTACGCCCCCAAACCGGAAATCGCGACCAGCAACGGCGTGATGACGACGTTGTCGAGCAGGGCCACGTACACGCCGAAGAACAGCAGCGCCACGACCACGACCACGCTCCAGCGCAGCACGTCCTGCTTCGTCGGCCACGTCACGCGCTTCATCTCGAGGCGCACGTCCTTGAGGAAGCCGAAACGGCGCTTCTTGGGCTTCTTCTCGGGGGCCTTCTCGACCTTCTTCTCAGGTGCCTTCTGGATCTTCGCCTGCTTGCCGTCGCCGGCGGACGCCTCGGTCTTCTCGGTCTTCTTGAAGAGCCTCTTCTTGGGCGCTTCGGTCGCAGTGGCCTCGGCGGCGTTCTTCTTCGCCTCGGCGGCGGCGATCTCCTCCTGGCGCGCCTGCTCTTTGCGGGCGGCGCGCGCGGCAGAGGCCTTCGCTCGCTGGGTCTTTGATTTCTTCGCCATCTGATTCCTTAACCGGGATTTCCGTATCCGTCTAAACGCCAAACAAGCAGCCTGATTCCAAGCTGCTCATCCAAGCAACCTGAATGCAAGCTGCTCTGCTATCGAGCTGGCAGGCCAGGAGGGACTCGAACCCCCAACATGCGGTTTTGGAGACCGCCGCTCTACCAATTGGAGCTACTGGCCTATGCTCGTTCAAACCTCTGACGCGCTATCGGGTCTCTTTGTGCACCGTGTGGCACTGGCACCACTTGCAGTACTTCTTCAACTCGATACGGTCGGGATTGTTCTGCTTGTTCTTCTTGGTCGTGTAATTGCGGCGCTTGCACTCCGTGCACGCCAAGGTGACCAACGTACGCATGAATTCTCCTTTATGCCTTATCTGAAACGAGCTTGGATCTCATACACATGAATTTTCATGAACGGGGCCCGCAACGCGCGGGCCCCGTCAGAATGCCGCTGGGTGCTACTTGAAGATCTTCGTCACGCGACCCGAGCCGAGCGTGCGGCCGCCCTCGCGGATAGCGAACTTCAGGCCCTCTTCCATGGCGATCGGGTGGATGAGCTCGCCCTTGATCGTCACGTTGTCGCCGGGCATGACCATCTCGGTGCCCTCGGGGAGGTGCGCCACGCCGGTCACGTCGGTGGTGCGGAAGTAGAACTGCGGACGGTAGCCGTCGAAGAACGGCGTGTGGCGGCCGCCCTCCTCCTTCGTCAGGATGTAGACCTGGCCCTCGAACTCGGTGTGCGGGGTCACGCTACCGGGCTTGCAGAGAACCTGGCCGCGGACGATCTCCTCGCGCTTGATGCCGCGGAGCAGGCAGCCGATGTTGTCGCCGGCCTGGGCCTCGTCGAGCAGCTTGCGGAACATCTCGATGCCGGTGCAGACCGTGTTGGAGGTCTCCTTGATGCCGATGATCTCCAGCGGGTCGTTCACATGCAGCGTGCCGCGCTCGACACGGCCGGTGGCGACGGTGCCGCGGCCGGTGATGGTCATCGTGTCCTCGACAGCCATGAGGAACGGCTTGTCGACGTCGCGCTCCGGCGTGGGGATGTAGGAATCCACCGCGTCCATGAGCTCCCAGACCTTCTCCTGCCACTCCTTGTCGCCCTCGAGGGCCTTCAGAGCGGAGCCGCGGATGATCGGGGTGTCGTCGCCCGGGAACTCGTAGGAGTCGAGCAGCTCGCGGACTTCCATCTCGACGAGCTCGATGAGCTCCTCGTCGTCGACCATGTCGCACTTGTTGAGGAAGACCACGATGTAGGGCACGCCCACCTGGCGGGCGAGCAGGATGTGCTCGCGGGTCTGGGCCATGGGGCCGTCGGTGGCGGCGATGACCAGGATGGCGCCGTCCATCTGCGCCGCGCCGGTGATCATGTTCTTGACGTAGTCGGCGTGGCCGGGGCAGTCAACGTGGGCGTAGTGGCGCTGATCCGTCTCGTACTCGATGTGAGCGATGGAGATCGTGATGCCGCGCTCGCGCTCCTCGGGGGCCTTGTCGATGTTCTCGAAAGCCGTGAAGTTAGCGCTCGCGGTGCCGTGGCTGCCGTCGTTCTCGGACAGCGTCTTCGAGATAGCGGCCGTCAGCGTCGTCTTGCCATGGTCGACGTGACCGATGGTGCCGATGTTAACATGCGGCTTGGAACGCTCGAACTTCTCCTTAGCCATGTGTCATCCTCCTTATTAAAGGGTTCGCTTACGCGAAAAGAAAACAAAATAACGACGCGTCCGACAAAGCGGACGCGGAATAGTACAATGGTAGCGGTGACTGGATTTGAACCAGTGACGCCACGGGTATGAACCGTGTGCTCTGACCAACTGAGCTACACCGCCAGGTAAACTGGAGCCTGCGATCGGACTTGAACCGACGACCTCTTCCTTACCAAGGAAGTGCTCTACCGACTGAGCTACACAGGCGAAAATGGTGGGCGCGCTAGGATTCGAACCTAGGTAGGCATAGCCAACGGGTTTACAGCCCGTCCCCTTTAGCCACTCGGGCACACGCCCCTGTTTCGCTGCTCAATTCATGTGTATTTATCAAGCTGCCTGCCGCGCTCCCGGGTGGCCCCGAACGCGCGAGCAGGAGAATAATACGCTAGGAGCCTACCGCTGTCAACCGCTTACACGCCCCCGGGTGTGTCTTCACTACTTCTCCTTTTCTCGACCCTGACGCCCATCGATGGCGTCTTTGAGCGGTCGGTAGGCGGCCACGAGGTCGGCCGTGCGCATGCGCGCGTTGGCGGGGCTCGTGGAGGGCAGCTGCACGTGCGGGATGCCCGGCAGCATGCCCGCGCAGAGGCGCCGGTAGAGCGCGCCGGCCTTCGCCCCGGTGGTGAACACGGCCTCGAGGGGCGCCGTGCGCGCGATGCGGGCGAGGTCGTTGGGCACGGGGCGCGCGATGCTCGCATCCGACGCGCCGGCGATGTCGCAGGAGGCGAGCACGTCCCAGAGCGCGATGCCGTGAGCGAGCGCGAACGCGGCGCGCGCTTCGGAGCCCTCGGGCTCGGGCTCGCCGAAGAGCGCGGCAAGCACGCGCCAGAAGCGGTTTTGCGGGTGGCTGTAGTAGAACCCCGCCGCGCGAGAGGCCGGCGAGGGCATGGTGCCCAGGACGAGCACGCGCGAGCGCTCGTCGAACACGGGCTCTATCTCGTGGCGCACGCGCGCGGGCTCCATGGCCGGGCCCCCTCCCCTACGCGCGGCTCGGCAGCGACGGGCCGAGCTCACCGTCGAGCCGAACGTGGATACGCATGGCCTTCTCCTTCCGCCGCAGAGTGGAGTGGCCCTATCGTAGGGCAAGGGCTCTGCCCTTGCCGCCGACCGGGATCGCCCCGCAGGTCGCATGATAGAAGAGGAGGGCCGAAGCCCTCCCCTGCAACGCGATCGAAACGTTAGAACTGGAGCGCGTTCGTGAACTGAGCCCACGACAGCGGATCGGTGTCGCGCACGTAGGCGTCGAAGGTGGGGGCGTGCACGTAGTGCGTGCCGCCGTAGTTGCAGGCGATGCCCACATGGCCGTAGCGCCAGAGCACGTCGCCGGGACGCGCCTCGGACACCGACACGACGCGGGAGGCCGCGGCGTACTGCGACTCGCTCTGGTGCGGAAGCTCGATGCCCACCTGGCGGTAGGCCCAGGTGACGAGGCCGGAGCAGTCGAAGGCGTCCGGGCCCTCGGCGGCCCACACGTACGGGCAGCCGATGCGGCTCATGGCGTAGCCCACGACCGAGTCGTAGGAGCCGACGGAGCCACCGCCACCGCCGCCGCTCGGATAGACCGGCGAAGGGCTGGGGCTGGGCGTGTACGAACTGCTAGGCGTGCTCTGCTGCGCCGCGGCTGCGGCTGCCTCGGCGGCTGCGGCTGCCTCGGCCTCGGCCTGCGCCTTGGCGGCGGCAGCGGCGGCGGCCGCGGCCTGCTCCTGCGCGAGGAGCTCCTGCGCCTCGGCGTCGAGCGAGCTCACCAGCTCGGTGGCGTTGGCCACCTTGGCCTGCACCTCGTCCTGGATGGCCTTGGCCTCGGCGGCCTTGTCCGCGGCGATCTGCTCCTGGCGCTGGAACTCGTCCTTGGCGGCCTGCAGATCCTCGCGCAGGGTCTTCGTCTCGTCGACCATCGCGGAATCCTGGGCGTTCATCTTGTTGAGCAGGTCCCAGTTCTGCGTGAACTCGGAGAAGGAGGACGCTCCCAGGACGAAGTCGAGGAAGGTGGACGACCCGGAGCGGTACATGCTGCGGGCGCGCGTGGAGAGCTGCTCCTGATGCGCGGCGATCTTCTCGTTAGCGTCGTCGATCTTGGCCTGCTCGGCCTCCATGGCCGCCTTCGCGGCGTCCTGCTCTTCGATAGCTTTGTAGTAGTTGTCGGCAGCGGCCTCGAGGTCGGCCTGCAAGCCGACGAGCTGGTTGCGAACGGCGTCCGCCTCGGCCTGCTTCTCGGCAGCGGTTTCCGCGAACGCCGCGGAAGGAGCCACCAGGGAAGCGACGCCGAGCAGAGCGGCCCCGCCAAGAAACGCCCGCCTATCGAGTGCGATTGAATGCTCGCTCATGCGAAATCCTCCTAGATTGAGCACGTAGTACGTATGGGCAAAAGCTGGGGAGAATGATAGCACGTTTGCGCGCGTGCTCAAAAACGGTTGTGAACGCATTTCATAAGCCCAGTTCAAAACGGCCGGCCGGGATCCGCTTCCGTGCCGAAGGCGTTTCTCGGCCGTCGCGCGTCCGCCAATATAGCCCGCCATCAGGCACGATGTCGAAAAGAGCGAACCCCCAAGGTGTTGGGGGCACCCTCTCTAGATGTTGTGGGCGGCCTGCCGAAGCGCCCCGTCGCCCGCCGCGCCAAAAGCGGGTCCACGCGACGAAAACGGTATCGACGCTCGATTCGCCAAACCTTATACTGATCGGGAACGGACGGACGGATCGCACGTCGACGGAAGGAAGAGACGATGCCCACGTACGCGGAGATGGGACGCGAGGAGCTCGCCGGGCTCAAAGCGCGGCTGGAGGCGGAGCACGCGAGGATCAAGGCGCGGGGGCTCGCGCTCAACATGGCGCGCGGCAAGCCCGGCGCCGACCAGCTGGATCTGAGCGTGCCCATGCTCGGCCTGCTGGCCACCGCCGAGGACTGCCGCGCCGAAGACGGCACCGACTGCCGCAACTACGGCGTGCTCGACGGCCTGCCCGAGGCGAAGCGCCTCATGGCAGCCATGGTGGAGGAGGATCCGGACAACGTCGTCGTGGGCGGCAACTCCAGCCTCACGCTCATGTACGACGCCGTGGCGCGCTGCTGGAGCTTCGGAGTGCTGGGCTCCGCGCCGTGGTGCCGGCTCGAGACGGTGAAGTGGCTCTGCCCCGCCCCGGGCTACGACCGCCACTTCGGCATCACCGAGGCGTTCGGCATCGAGATGATCCCCGTGGCGATGACCGCCGACGGGCCCGACATGGACGAGGTGGAGCGCCTCGTGGCGGGCGATGCCTCCGTGAAGGGCATCTGGTGCGTGCCGAAATACTCGAACCCCGGCGGCGCCACGTACTCCGACGATGCGGTGCGCCGCCTGGCCGCCATGGAGTGCGCGGCCGAGGACTTCCGCATCTTCTGGGACAACGCCTACTGCGTGCACCACCTCTACGACGACGCGGCCGAGCAGGACCGGCTCATGGACATCGGCGCGGCGTGCCGCGAGGCGGGCAACCCCGACCGCTACTTCAAGTTCGCCTCCACGTCGAAGGTGACGCTGCCGGGCGCGGGCATCTCGGCCATCGCGGCGAGCCCCGGCAACATCGCCGAGATCAAGGCGCGCATGGGCGCGGGCACCATCGGCTACGACAAGCTCAACCAGCTGCGCCACGTGAGATTCCTGCGCGACGCCGAGGGGCTGGCCGCGCACATGGCCCGGCACGCCGCCATCCTGCGCCCGAAGTTCGACCTGGTGGACGCCAAGCTGGAGGAGGGCCTGGCCGAGGTGGGCGGCTGCTCGTGGAGCCGGCCGCGCGGGGGCTACTTCGTGTCGTTCGACGCTCCGCAAGGCTGCGCCAAGCGCGCCGTGGCGCTCGCGAAGGAGGCCGGCGTGACGATGACCGGCGCCGGCGCCACCTTCCCCTACAAGCGGGACCCGCGCGACAGCAACATCCGCATCGCGCCCACGCTGCCCCCGCTCGAGGAGCTGGCGGAGGCCATGGACGTGTTCACGACATGCGTGAAGCTGGCCTACGTGGAGAAGCTGCTGGGCTAACGGCAGAAAGCTCGCAGGTTGCCTCCGGGACGCGCGCGGCGTTCCGGGGCCTTTTTAGATGACGCAGGATGACGCAGGACGGGGATAACGTCACCATAGTTCGGTCAGAACGGGGAGGCGTAGAGGCGCATGCCGTCGGGGAGGCGGACGAAGCCTTCGCTTGCGAGCGCGGCGGCGAAGGGGGTGTCGAGGACCGGACGGCCGTTGAAGTCCTCTACCACGATCTTCTTGCGGGCGCCTTCGGCCCCTTCGCGTTTGACGGCGCACCTCACGTGCTCGGCGAGGGCGTGGACCGCCTCGGCCAGCACGGCCTCGTCATCCGTGAACGCGAGCATGGAGCGCAGGTTCGCCGTCGCGTAGAGCACGGGCTCTCCCCCGCGCACGACGACGAGAGCGCCCGGCCGGCGCGTCGGACGCGGGGCGTCCTCGGCGGAGGCGCCGGCGAGGGGCGGCCAGGGGATTCCGGCGCCGAAGAGGCTCGCAGGGTCGTCGGCGGCCAGCACGACGCAGCCGGCGGGATCGTCATCAGCGGCGTAGGCGCGCAGCGCGTCCACCGTCTCGCGCGCAGCGAACTGCGCCGGGCCGAGGCCCTCCACGAACATGCCGCGCAGCACCTCGCCCGCGTCCTCCATCTGCCGTAGCACGTCCATGAGCGTGCCGAGGCCTCCGGGCACCCCCGAGAGCACGGCCGCGTCGCGCGTGAGCACGCCGTAGCGGTCGAGCAGCGACTCGACGAGCGCGACGGCGCGCACCGTGTCGTTCGCGGGCGCGGGGGCGATGAGCGACCAGCGGCCCGCTTGAACGGCCTGCACGGCGGCCTGGGCCGACGAGGCCCCCGCTCCTGCCAGCGCCTGCGAGTAGTCGCCGCGCATGCGGGCGCGCCGGCTGCTCACGCGCCGCTTCGCCGGCGCAGGGACGCGGCTGGCAGCGGCGGCGCGCACCGGGGCGAACGTGTCGTTGGTGGCGCGGCCGCTCCATGCGAGCTCCTTGAGCGCCGGGGCCACGAGGCCCTCGTCCACCGGCTCGGGCGCGCGGCGGCGGCGCACGGCATCGACGATCTGGCGGAAGAAGAGCCCACCGCCGTGCCCGAGCGCCTCGATGACGGCCCTCTCGACCGAGGGGGAGCCGTCGTCCGGCTCGGGTACGACAGGCTGCACCGGCGCGAGCGGCGAGTCGGTGGGATAGAACGCGACGAGGCGCCCTTCCCCGCCCTCGTCGGCGCGGCGCTCGCCCGCCCACACGACCTCGCCCGAAGCCAGCAGCTCGTCGAGGAAGGCCGGCCTATAGTCGCGCACGCGGGCGGGCAGCACGGAGGATTCCCAGAGCGCGGCCGGCAGGGCCACGCCCTCGAACTGGGAGAGCACCTGCGCCGTGCCATCGACGCCCTCGAGGCGGCGCGCGCCGTCCGCGCCGACGCCCTGCACGTCGAAGAGGTAGCGCACGTAAGCGGCGCGGGGCACCGGGCGCACGGCCTGTCGCGCCTTCGCGAGCGAGCGGGCCCGCAGACGCTTGAGCACCTCGTCCGCCGCCCACTCGCGGCCGTCGCCGAAGCGGGCGCGGACGATGCGGCCCTCGGCGGCCAGGCGCTCGAGGCCGTCGCGGGCGACGGCGGGGCCGATGCCGAGATGGGAGGCGGCGTCCTCGGCGGCGAAGGGGCCGTGGGTGCGGGCGAAGCGGAGAAGGTCGTCGAGGGGGTGGGAGGTCGGGGGATCGCCCGCTGGCGGCGCGGGGGCTCCTTCGACTCGCTTCGCTCGTTCAGGATGACAAAGGGGAGCTTGTGCGCTCCGCTCAGGATGACAAAGAGCGAGGGCCCAGTCGGGCACGTTGGCGCCGAGCGCGTCGGCGATGCGGCGCGCGTCGTCGGCCGCCGCCCAGCGCAGGGTTGCGCCCAGCGTCACCGGGAACGCGCGGTGGGCGCGCTCGAGCTCCTCGAGCAGGGCGCGCGCCTCCCCGTTCCGCAGACGCGCCGCCACCTCCTCTTCGGACAGAGGGCCGAGCGCGCGCAGGAGGTCGGCCGCGCCCTCCACGCCGCGTGCGCGGCGCTCGGGAGCGAGGCGCTGCAGCTCCTCTTCCACGGTGCGCACCACGTCCGCATCCAAAAGCTCGCCCATATCCGGCGAACCCAGAAGCTCGCCCAAAAGCCCCGGGTCGAGCGAGAGCAGCGAAGCGCGGCGTTCGGCATGGGGCAGGTCGCCGTCGTAGAGGTGCTCGCCCACGTAGCCGAACAGAAGCGGCGCGGCGAACGGCGAGGGCGTGCTCGTCTGAGCCTCCGCAAGCCGCACGGTGCCGGCCCGCAGGCCTTCCATGACCTCGCGCAGGGCCGGAAGGTCGTAGACATCCTGCAGGCACTCGCGCGCGCACTCCGCGAGCAGCGGGAAGTCGCCCTCGCGCCGCGCCGCCTCCAAGAGCTGCCCGGCGCGCAGCCGCTGCTGCCACAGGGGCGCGCGCTTGCCCGGGGTCGTCGGCGACATGAGCAGCGCGCGGGCGGCGCACTCGCGGAAGCGCGCGGCGAAGAGCGCCGTCGTGCCCACCCCGCCGCGCACGATGCGCTCCAGCTCGTCGGGGTCGAACGCGAACAGCTCCGCCCCCGGCAGGCGCGCCTCGGTCATGGGGATGCGCACAAGGATGCCGTCGTCGCCGGCCATCGCCTGCGGGTCGAAACCGCGCGTGCGCGCGAGGCGCTCGGCCACGGCCATGGCCCACGGCTCGTGCACCCTCCGGCCGTAGGGCGAGTGGAGGATGACGCGCCAGTCGCCCTGCTCGTCCTCGCAGCGCTCCACCAGAAGCGTACGCTCGTCGGGCACGACGCCGGTAACCGCGCGCTGGGCGCGCACGAGCTCCACGAGGTTGCGCCGCGCGTTCTCGTCCAGGCCGTCGGCGGCGAGGCGCTCCTCGAGCGCGGGATCGACGGCGGCTCCATCCTCCTCGCCGCCCCCGATGCCGGCGGCCACCGCGCGCACGAATGCGCCGCGCGCCTTGCCGGCTTCCGCAGGCCGTCCCACGCCCTCGCCGTGCCAGAACGGCAGGCGGGCCGAGCGCCCCGGCGCGGGGTCGACCACCACGCGGTCGCGCGTGATCTCGCGGATGCGCCAGGTGCTCGTGCCGAGCGCGATGATGTCGCCCACGCGCGACTCGTACACCATCTCCTCGTCCAGCTCGCCCACGCGCCGGCGGCCCTTCGCGGCCTCGCCCTCGGGCAGCACGACCGAGAACATGCCGCGGTCGGGGATGGTGCCCGCCGCCGTCACGGCCTGGCGCTGCGAGCCGGGGCGCGGGATGAGCATTCCGCGCTCGCGGTCCCACACGATGCGCGGCGAGAAGTCGGCCAGGTCGGCCGAGGCGTAGGCGCCGGCCAGCATGCCGAGCACGGCGTCGAACGCGCTGCGCGGCAGGTTCGCGAAGGGGGCGGCGCGGCGCACGACGGCGTACCAGTCGTCTGCGGCGAGCTCGTCCATGACCACGGCGGCCACCGTCTGCTGCGACAGAACATCGAGCGGGTTCTCCACCATGCGCGTGCGCTCGATGGCGCCGGCCGCCATGCCCTCGGCCGCCACCGCTGCGTCCACCACCTCGGTGCGCGTGCGGGGGAAGATGACGCCGGCGGGCCGCCCTCCCACGCGGTGGTTCGCGCGGCCGACGCGCTGCAGGCCGCTCGCCACCGAGGGCGGCGGCGCCACCTGCAGCACGAGGTCGATCGAGCCCATGTCGATGCCCAGCTCGAGAGACGACGTGGCCACGACGCACGGCAGTTCGCCGGCCTTGAGCTCGCGCTCCACCTGCGCTCGGCGCTCCTTCGACACCGAGCCGTGGTGCGCCTTCGCGATGATCTCGGGCGCGGCCTGCACAAGCTCGCCCGTGCCGCCCATGTCCGAGCGCATGCCCACGGGCGCGCCGCCGTCGTCGGGCGAGGGCGGCAACAGGCCGCGCCGCTTCGCGTAGAGCTCGTTCAGGCGGGCGGTGAGCTTCTCACAGAGGCCGCGCGAGTTCACGAACACGATGGTCGTACGGTGCGCGAGCACCTCGTCGAGCAGGGCGGACTCCACATAGGGCCAGATGGAGGACGAGCCCATGCGGCTGTCGGGCGAGCCGCCCTTGGGCGTGCGGCCGTCCATGGCGCGGCGCAGGGCGCGGTCGGATTTCCACGCCTCCTCCACGGGAGCGCGGCGCGGGCCGCCTCCTCCCCCGCCGCGGCGGCCGCCCCTCGCTCCGTCGGGCTCGAAGCCCCCGAACGCGGGCACCGCCGTCATGTCCTGCACGGGCACGGCCACGCGCACGTCGAGGTTCGGCGCGCCCTCGGCCGCCACCACGCGCACGGGGTGCGGCCCGCCCAAAAAGCGCGCCACCTCCTCGGCCGGGCGCACCGTGGCCGAGAGCCCGACTCGCTGGGCCGGGCGCTCCAGCAGCTCGTCCAAGCGCTCCAGGCTGAGCGCGAGGTGCGCGCCGCGCTTCGTTCCCGCGAGCGCGTGCACCTCGTCCACGATGACCGTCTCCACGCGGCGCAGCGTTTCGCGCGCCTTCGACGTGAGCATGAGGTAGAGCGACTCGGGCGTGGTGATGAGGATGTCAGGCGGGTTGCGCACGAGGGCGCGGCGCGCATCGGGCGTGGTGTCGCCGGTGCGCATGCCGGTGCGCACCTCGGGCATGCCCTCGCCGGAGGCGGCCAGGCGCGCGGCGATGCCCGCAAGCGGCGCCTGCAGGTTGCGCTCGACGTCGGCCCCGAGCGCCTTGAGCGGCGACACGTACAGCACGCGCGCACCCTTCGCCGGCTTAGCGACGAGCGCGGCGGCCTTCTCGCGCATGAGCGCATCGAGGGCGAACAGGAAGGCCGCGAGCGTCTTGCCGGAGCCCGTCGGCGCGATGACCAGCGCGTTCTCCCCCTCGGCGATGGCCTCCCACGCGCGTTCCTGCACGGGCGTGGGCCCCTCGAACGCGTCGAGGAACCAGCCGCGCACCGCGTCGGAGAACCGGCCGAGGGCGCCGAGGGGCGTGATGTCGTTGGCTTCGTCCATGCTTGGCGCTTTCCTTTCTCGATCGAGCGCACCGTGACCATGGTAGCGCATTCGACTATACTAGGCGGGCAGCTCCTCAACCGTAAGGACGAACACATGCAAAGCATCGACACCGGCATAGCGAACTACCTCTCGACGCTCGGCGTGGACGAGGCGAAGAAGCTGCGCATCGCCCAGAACAACCAGAAATTCAAGGAGGCCGTGCAAAACGCCTGGCCGGACAACCCGAGTGCCGCGGTGTTCCTGCTTGCCCATACGAACAGCCTGTACGTCAAGAAGGACGAGGCGCCGCGCACCGGCCCCGGCAAGGACGAGGACCGCTACGTGATGGGCGTGTACCTGGACGACGCGACCGCGCGCTCGGAGCTGAGCGCGCGCCGCGAGCTCCTCAAGTTCCTCCTGTCGAAGAGGGGCATCCACGTCGACGACATCGTCATCCACCCCGCCCTGCGCGGCGTGAAGGAGAACCACCTGTTCCCCGAGCTCATCGAGCAGGCCAACGACCTGCTGGGCGTCGATGCGGCCGCCCGCAGAGACGTGCGCGTCACCCCCGCGATGCGGGACGAGGAGGCGTGGCGGGAGGATCAGGCCGATCTGCTCGAGATCCTCAAGCGCGCCTTCTGCCTGACGTTTCCGGAGCTCGACCAGGCCGAGGCCGTACTGGAGAAGATCGAGGGCGCGGCGCTCGTGGAGGCCGAGTTCCACGAGGAGGCGCGGCGCGGCGGCCGGCGGCATTGGTGCCGGCTCTACGTGGCGGCTGAGGACGTGCCGGGCATGGAGGCCATCGTCGCAAGCTTCGGCGAGACGCTGCGCTGCAAGGCGAAGCCGCTCGGCTTGCGCATCGCGCAGATCATCGTGAGCGAGAGCCCCGAATCGATGCGCGGCCGACGCGCGTTTCCCCCGGTCGGGCGGCCAGAGCCTTTCGCCGACACGGGCTTGCAGGAGCTGCGCGCCGAGTCGATCCGCGCAGCTGCCGAGGTGCGCGCCAAGCTGCGCGGGCAGGACTAGCCGAGCGGCCATGCGCAGCCCCGAACTTCGCCAACGCTACCGCGCTCTGCCTGCCGCGGACGAAATCGAGGAGTTTCGCTGACTTTTTGCGCGCAATGGACGAATTCAGAGCTCTGAAAACCCTGCCCCGCACGCTTTCGCTGGGGCCGTTCAGAGAAACCCCTGGTCGAAATATCACCAATTCGGTAGCGATTCGTCCATTGCGCGCAAAAAGTTGGCGAAAGGTTTCTATTTCACGCGCGAGCCGGTCGTCGAAGGGCGAGAATGTGCGACTGTGGCACGGATCGGGCGGATTTCGGGCGGAACGGGCAGCCGACGGACAGCGTTTGCCCAGGTCGTCGTTTTCGCGGATGCGCCGGGCGTGCCACAGCCGAAAAAAGTTGCCGCAACTGGAGAGCGCGCGCCGTCAGGCCTGGGGCTTGGGGGCGTCCATCTCGTCGAGCATGGTGCGGGCCTCCTTGAACTGGCGCGCAAGCTCCTCCATGGGATCGACGCGCTTCTCGGAGGCGCGCAGGGAGTCCTCGGTGATGGCCATGGCGCAGGCCACGGCGTCGGTGTGCGTAAACGACAGCGACAGCGGCAGCTCCCGCACGCCCTGCTCGGCCGCGACCTCCTTCGCGCGGCCCGAGAGCACCACGTAGGGCCGGCCCTTCGCGTTGCGGCGCACCTCGATGTCGCGCACGCCGATACCGCGCGCAAATCCGGTGCCGAGCGCCTTCACCACGGCCTCCTTCGCCGCGAAGCGCGTGGCGTAGTGCACCTCGGGGTTGGCCGTCGCGTCGCAGTAGGCGCGCTCCTCCTCCGAGAACACGCGCGCACGGAAGCTCGGCGTGCGCTCGAGGATGGCCCGCATCCGAGCGATCTCCACGATGTCCACCCCGAGCCCTACCTGGCCTTCGACGGGTGCGACGGATTCCTCCGCAAGGCTCCCGTCGCCGAAATCACCCACCTGCTGTCCAGCTTCCACTTTTTCAGCCCTTCGTTCGTCTTACTTGAAGCGCAAGCATCTATTCGTCCACGCGCATGCCGACGGTGTAGTTGTCGTAGCGCCATTGGACGTATTCCAAATTGGTCGTCTCCGGAATCATTATCGCCTTGTTGGCAAGATCGTTGTAATTGCGTCGCGCAGCCTCATCGGTGAACTCGATGATTCCGTAGCGGTCGTCAGGACGGATGCGCAATTTGCCGGAATCGAAAAGGCGATGCACATCGACCCTCATGGGCCAACCGTTGTCGACCCCCATCGATCCGCCGTACGCATGCGGTTTGATATGAGCGGCCTCGAGGACGTCCGGCAAATCGACATTGGTAATGGGGCATTTTCCAATCTCTTGAAGCAAGTTTTGCCTGAACAGAGCCTGTCCAGGCCGTTGAGCGCGACGTCGCACGGCCGTCGATGTTACGGCGGCCGACATATCCTGCCGACGGATGTACTCGAGCAGCCTTTCCCCCGAGTCAACGATCGATGCGATATCTCCGGCGATGAGACCGCCTATCACGAAATCGAGCTCGGGGAGGTACTCGTAACGTTCATCGAACCGACTGCCGGACCGAAGCCCGTCCTCGACTATTCCGACATACCCATAATTGTGCAAGAATGAGAAGAACTCCCTAATAAAACGCAAATCGTTATTGCGTGGCGTGCAGTTAGGCCATTTGGAGAAAGCTTCGGGTTCTCTCCTGTACCGTACTATTTGCTCGGCGATCTCCGCTGCGGAACGCTTCTCCGCAGCCATCGGAACAAGCACCACCGCAGCTTCCGTCGGGGTAAGCCACCCCTCGCCAGCATGAAAGAGCTCTCGCAAAACCTCCAACAGCAAGCGCAACGGGTAGATCTTTAAATCGTGAGACTCCCATTCCCGAATCTCGTCCTCTTTATACGTCGCCTTGTTCGGAAGAGAGAACGTCGCAATCGTCAATGCCGCAAAATCGCCTTGACTGATTACGCCGGTTGCCACATCGGCTCCAAGCTCGGTGATGGAAATCACCCCTCCATGATGCCCGGCAGGTATCAAGCCAAGCGCAGACCAATATTGAGCCGAATTTCGCATGAGGTTTCTCTCGCCGACGCGACGACGAAGGTCAACTGTAGAGCTCACATCCTCGCTCAAGCGCATCAATTGCTCTTTGAACTGTTCAGAATTGTAATGAATGCCACGGCCCCCAAGAAAGCTGATGATTCTCAGCACCCCGAAGAGCACAGCTGGGTCATTGAGCGCCTCAGTAGGAGTCTTGCACGCCCAAAACCACCGGTACGAGGGAAACGGTATCTTGGGAATATACTCGCTATTCATCGGGTAACAGCTTTCTGATCTGCGAAGCCAATTCACGTGCAAGGAGAACAGGGACGGCGTTCCCGATCTGACGATAGCATGAATTCATCTTCCCGTAAAACGAATACTCCATCGGAAACGTTTGGATGCAAGCGCTTTCGCGTACGCTAAGACGACGCTCGCCGTTGTAATGGGGAATCGCGCACACTCCTCCGCCACCATTTCCTCGAGCTAAGATCGTAGGAGAGGGCTTGTCCGCGTCAGAGGGCCTGTGCCCGGTGAAGTTGCGAGGCTCGACCTTGTAGCGCGAATACACGTTGTTGGGAACGGTGTCGGACATCGGCCCATCGGGATCGGGCACGCCTTCAAGCGCCTCCCGCATCGTCACCCACGGAGATAGCCCGTCCTGGACTTTGCCGGAATGCGACGGAGCCGGATACTCGAACTCCTCCGCGATATCTTCCCTCGTTCCCACTATGATCACGCGCATGCGCTTCTGAGGTACGCCGTAGTCGGCCGCGTTTATCAGCCTGTACTTCACATTATACCCCTCGCTCTGGAAATCGGACACGATCATGTCGATGACCGCTCCGCCATCGAGGGAGAGTATCCCTTTGACGTTTTCCGCCAAGAAGACTTTCGGCCGCTTAGCGTGCAAGATACGCAGATACTCTTTGTAGAGCAAGTTCCTCTCGTCGGCAGTGCTTCGCTTGCGATTCGCCACGCTGAAACCTTGACAGGGAAAGCCGCCTATCAGAACATCGCAATCAGGGATATCGTCCGTCGACAAGGAGG
>NZ_LT827021.1:2100000-2387222 GCF_900169505.1 Arabiibacter massiliensis | reverse complement strand
CCCGCCGTCAACCGGCACCCCCCCCCCCGGCGCCCCCCAGGGGCGGGTCGCTCGCGTCCCTTTAAAAGATGACCAAAAGGGTTATGGAAAGATTTTGCGGCTGTGGCGCTCTGCGAGCGGGTTTTAGCCCCTCCGACGCCTCAAGCTCAAGCGTTTGCCCAGGTCGGCAAATTCGCTATCGTCCCCGCGCTGCCACAGCCGACGATTCTTGCCAGTTCGCGCCCGCCGCCTCTCGGCACACAGCGTGCGAAGGCGCTTCGTGCTATGATGCTCGACTATGGCCCGCCTTCTCCAACATACCGCGCGCCCGCTGTGGGCGTACAAGGGGTTCCTCCTGTTGGCGGCGGCTATTTGGGGCCTCGGCACGGTCGTGATCAAATCGACGGTGGACGCGTTCCCGCCCGCGTGGCTCGTGGGCGTGCGCTTCACCGGCGCGGGTCTCGTCCTGGGCATCGCGATGCTGCCCCGCTTCCGGCGCGCGCTCGACGCCGACCACCTGAAGAAGGGCTCGATCCTGGGCGTGTGGCTGTTCCTGACGTACTGGGCGAACTCCACGGGCCTCACCGACACCACGGCCTCCAACAGCTCGTTCCTCACGTCGCTGTACTGCGTGATCATCCCCTTCCTCGGCTGGGCTCTGCGCGGCGCGCGGCCGACGCGCTTCAACGTGGCGGCGGCGGTCGTGTGCGTGGCGGGCATCGGATGCGTGTCGTTCGCGGGCTCGACCGGGTTCTCGCTGCGCTTCGGCGACCTGATCACGCTGCTGTCCGCCGTCTTCGTCAGCTTCCACGTGCTGTACACGGCGAAATACGCGCGCGGGCGCGACATGACGCTGCTCACCGTCGTCCAGTTCTTCGTGGCCGGGACGCTGGGCTTCGCGGCCGGGTTCGTGTTCGAGCCGATGCCCGACTTCCCCAACCTGGGCGCCGACACATGGATGAGCCTAGTGTACCTGGCCGTGTTCGCCTCGTGCATCGCGCTGCTGCTGCAGAACGTGGCGGTGGCGCACGTGGATCCCGCGCCGGCCGCGCTGTTCCTGGCCACGGAGTCGGTGTTCGGCGTGACGTTTTCCATCCTGTTTCTGGGCGAGGCGCTCACCGGGCCCTTGTTCGCCGGGTTCGCGCTCATCTTCGCTGGCATCGTGATCAGCGAGTACCTGCCCATCCGCGCCGAACGCAAGCGCGCCGCCGCGGCGCTCGACGAGCCCGACGAGGCGCGGGAAACATGAGGCGCGGGCAGAGGGAAGCCGCATCGAGAAGGAGAGTTCCATGAGAGACACCATAGCCGCCTTCGATGGCCGTATCGCCAAGGTGCAGGGCCCCGCGCGCAGCGGCAAGACCGAGGCGCTCGTCCGCCGCTGCGCGCGCCTCGTTCGCGAGGGCACCGACCCTGCCGCCATCCTCGTGGAGGTGTCGAACGCCGTCGCCGCTCAGGCCTTCCGCCGTCGGCTGCGCCGTGCGCTCGGACCCGACCTGGAGCAGGCAGCCGCCCAGGTGCATGTGGAAACCGCGCTCGACACATGCGCGGCCGTACTGGACGATCCGGCTGCGCGCGAGGCCACGGGCCACATCCCGCGCCTGCTGAACAGCGCCGAATACGCGTTCTTCCTCGAGGACATGAAGGCGCTCGGCCAGCCCGTCCGCCGTCTGCGTGCGACGCTCGACCTCCTCTACCGCCAGATGGCCGACCTCGTGCCGCGCGGCGAATGGCATCTTGACGATGAGGGGAAGGCCGTGCTCGCGCATGGGGAGCGCGTGCTCACGTTGCGCGGCGCGATGCTCGCGCAGGAGGCGCCCGCGCTGTGCGCCCTGTTCCTGGAAAGCGAGGCCGGCTCCGCGGCGCGCGGGAGCTTCGCGCACGTGCTGTGCGACGACTTCCAGAACCTGAGTCGCGCCGAGCAGGCCTGCCTGCGCCTGCTGGCCGGCGAGCAGCTCATCGTGGCCGGCAACCCCAACGAGCAGCAGATCCTCCGTTCCGGCTTCCCCAGCCGCGAGGGGTTCACGCAGTTCGAGGCCGCGCACCCCGACGCGGAGGTCTTCACGCTCGAAGGCGCGTTCGGCAACCCGAGCGTTATCGCCTTCGCCGATGCGCTGTGCGAACACGGCGACATGGATCCCTCGTTCAAAGCCGGCGCGGCGCACGCGGCCGCGGACGAAGGCGGCGCGGGCGTGCAGTGCATCAAGTGGGCCACGCCGGAGGACGAGATCGACGGCATCGCCAAGTACCTGCGCGCGGTGCTCGATACCGAGGATGACCTGCGCGAAAGCCGCACTTGCGTCCTTGTGCCCAACAAGCGCTGGGCCCTCATGGCGGAGAAGGCGCTCAGACGGCGCGGCTTCTCCGTGAGCGCGGCCGGGGCGCTCTCCGGCCTGGGCGGCGACCCGCGCGAGAGCGCGCGGGCGCGGGCGCTCGTGGCGTTCACCAGGCTGAACCTGCTGGCCGACCCGTGCGACATGGTGGCCTGGCGCAGCTGGTGCGGCTTCGACAGCCCCCTCGTGAACAGCGATGCCTGGGCGGGCCTGCAGGACTTCGCCGAGGAGCGCGCCCTTTCGCTCTACGACGCGCTGGCGCAGGCGGGCACGGCGAGCGAAGAGCCGTTCCCGCGCGCGGCCGTGCTCGCCGAGCGCTGGCGGGCAGGCCAGGACTTCATCGCGCAAAACGCCGGACGCAAGGGCTTCAGCCTGCTGCGCGCCATCGGGGCCGACGGGCTGCCCGAGTTCGAAGAGGCCGCGCGCGCGTTCGTCGGCGACGAGGACGCCGCCGCGCTTCTGCGCATGGAGCGCGCGCAGGTAACCGATCCCGCCATGCCCGAGGACGCCCACGTGCTGCATGTGGCCACATTCGGCGCGCTCGTGGGCGTCGAATACGACAACGTCTTCGTCGTGGGGGCCGTCGACGGCCTCATGCCCCGCCGCGCCGCGTTCGAGGCGGCCGACGAGGAGGAGCGCGAGCGCGCCATGAACGAGGAGCGCCGCCTGTTCTGCAACGGCGTGGCGAAGGCGGGCAAACGCCTGGTCGTCTCCCATTTCAATAGAGCTCCGCTCGAGCTTGCCGAGCGCGCCAAGATGCAGGTGTCGCGCGTGAGGACCGAGGGCGGCAGTCGCATGGCCGTGGTGCGGCCCGTCTGCTTCCTCGCCGAAGCCGGCGACGCCTGTCCCGGCACGGTGGGCGGCCAGGCTCTTCTCGCCGAGCTCGGCCTGGCCTGACGCCCCCGCGTCCTCCTTTGAAAATTTTTCTTCAGGGGCCTTCTCAAAAGCGGTCAATGCCGTAGGATGATCCCCGATCGATTGACCGCCCGGTCAATCGGAAGGAGGGTCATGGACCGCATGCAGGGCAACCTGGAGAAGTTCGAGAACCTGCCCGAGGAGCGGCAGGAGGCCGTGGTGCGCGCCGCCGTGGAGGCGTTCGGCCGCTTCGACTACAAGAGCGCCTCCACCGAGGACATCGCGCGCAAGGCGGGCATCTCGAAGGGGCTTCTGTTCTTCTACTTCAAGAACAAGCAGCAGCTCTACCTCTACCTCACGAACCGCCTGATGGACAAGGTGGAGGCCCTGGTCGTCGACGAGGGATTCTACCGGATAGACGACTTCTTCGAGCTGTTCAAATACGCGGCCCACAGCAAGCGCGCGGCGCTGGACAAGTTCCCGTACCTGATGGAGTTCTCGGTACGCGCGTTCTACGCCCAGCACAGGGACATCAAGCAGCTCATGGAAAGCTGGACGCAGCGCCAGATAGACGCCATGTTCGCGCGCTACTTCCGGAACGTGGACTTCAGCCGGTTCCGCGACGACGTGGACCCGAAGCACGTGGTGAACATGATCGTGTGGATGGCCGACGGCTACATGCACCAGCAGCTGGCGCTCGGGCGGCGCATCGATCTGGACGAGCTTCTGGACGAGTTCGACCGCTGGTGCGTCATGTTCAAGGCATATGCCTACAAGGAGGAATACCGATGACTATGGCAGAAGGTCCCGTCATCGAGCTTTCGGGGCTCACGAAGGACTACGGGCGCGGGCGCGGCGTGTTCGACGTGTCGTTTGCCGTGCGGCGCGGCGAGGTGTTCGGCTTTCTCGGGTCGAACGGCGCGGGCAAGACGGTGACCATGCGCAACCTCATGGGTTTCATCAGGCCCGACGCGGGCGCGGTCCGCATCGAGGGGCTCGACTGCTTCGCCGAGCGGGCGCGCATCCAGCGGGGGCTGGGGTACCTGCCGGGCGAGATCGCCTGCATGGACGAGATGACGGGCACGGCCTTCCTCGAGTTCATGGCGCGCATGAAGGGCCTGCGCGACCGCAGCCGCATGCGCGAGCTGGTGGACTACTTCGAGCTGGACGCCGCGCGGCGCATCCGCAAGATGTCGAAGGGCACCAAGCAGAAGGTGGGCCTGGTGTGCGCGTTCATGGCGCGGCCCGACATCCTGCTGCTCGACGAGCCCACGAGCGGCCTCGACCCGCTCATGCAGAGCCGCTTCATCGACCTCGTGCTGGCCGAGAAAGAGCGCGGGGCCACCATCATGCTGTCGTCGCACCTCTTCGAAGAGGTGGAGCGCACGTGCGACCGTGTGGCGTTCATCCGCGCGGGGAGGCTCGCGGCCGTGGAGGACATGGACGACGTGCGGCGCTCGCGCAAGCGCGTGTTCACCGCGACGTTCGCCGACGCCGCCGCGTGCGGGCGCTACCGCGCGGCGCATCCGGGCGCGGCCGCCGCGGGCGAGGCGGCGGTGGAGGTGAGCGTGGCGGGATCGATGGATGCGTTCGTGAAGGACCTGGCCGCCTACCCCGTGGCCGACCTGGCCGCCCGCGAGCAATCGCTCGAGGAGCTGTTCATGCATCTGTACGGGGCCGACTCGTCGGAGAAGGGAGGCTCCCATGAATAAAACCTTGTTCGCGAAGGAGCTGCGCGCGAACCTGTTCGTGTTCACCGTCGTGTTCGCGGTGCTCGTCATGTACATCGCCGTGATCGTGAGCATGTTCGACCCCGAGCTGGGGCGGAGCCTGGACATGATGATGGCCAGCATGCCCGAGCTGTTCGCGGCGTTCGGCATGGCGGAGCAGGCCACCACGCTCACCGACTTCATGCTGAACTACCTGTACGGCTTCCTGCTCACCATCTTCCCGTTCGTGCTGATCGTGATCATGGCGAACAAGCTGATGGTGCGCTACCTGGATCGCGGCACCATGTCGTATCTGCTGGCCACGCCCAACAGCCGCACGCGCATCGCGGCCACACTCGCCGCTGTGATGGTGACGCTGCTGGCGGCGTTGGCGGTGCTGACCACGCTGGCCGAGGTGGGCTGCGCCGAGCTCATGTTCCCGGGAGACCTCGACGCCGAGGGCATCGTGCGCGCCAACGTGGGGGTGCTTGCGCTCTGGGTGTTCCTGGCGGGGATGTGCTTCCTTTCGGCCTGCCTGTTCGCGAACGCGAGCGCCGCTCTGTGGGTGGGCGGCGGCGCGGGCATCCTATTCTTCCTCATGCAGATGGTGTCGCAGGTCGGCGACAAGTTCGAGTTCCTGGAAAACGTGAACCCGCTCACGCTGTTCGACTACTACGGCCTGGCCGCGAACGAAAGCGGAGCCGTCGCCGGCGCGGCGGCGCTCGCAGCGCTCGGCCTCGCCCTGTTCGCCGCCGCTATAGCCGTCTTCGCCCGCCGCAACCTGAGCATCTAGCCGCAAATGTCCCAAACGGGGACAGTCCCCATTCGGGACATTTTGGCATAAAAGGGGACAGTCCCCTTTTATGCCATTTTGACGTCTCTGAACATGCCGGCCTCGACGGTCGCGACGAGGGAGAACGTCTTGTCGTTTTCGGGCGCTTCCCCTGGCCGCGCGTAGGTGAACGTCAGGACGGTTTCGCCGGAGCCTTCGGGCTCGTACGTGAAGATGGCCAGGCCGACGCCTTCGCCCTCAGGCGCCTTGCCGCTCAGGTAGTCCCCGGCCACGCCTTCGACGAACTTGACCGTCGCCCCATCCGCTTCGCACTCCCATTGATAGCCGCCGGCGACATCGGCTTCCAGCTGGACCTCGAGGCGCTTATCCGAGAACCGCGCGTAGCCGCCGTCGGTCACCTCGAAGGCGTCCCCCTTCCCCGACGCGCAGCCGGCCGCGATCAACGCCGCAACCGCCAGACACAAGCCAACCAATGCAAGACGCATAAGCTTCTTCATCGCCCGCCCCTTTCTCCGTGGCTCTTCGGTCCATTGTACACGCCGATCGCTCCCCAGACCCGGGCCAGGCAACAATTTCGGCGTTTCCGGAAAATAGTCGTTGACAGCATCGGGACTTACCGGCATAATAACTTTTGCTGTTTCCACGTGCGCCGTTACCTCAGCTGGATAGAGGGACTGACTACGAATCAGTACGTCGGGGGTTCGAATCCCTCACGGCGCACCATTTCAGCACTTTCATTCCGCAACGACTGGCAGCAGCACGTGCGGATTTTTTATTGGCCGTAAGGAAAGGGACTTTGTTGAAGGTTCGAAAATCGAAGCCTCACAGTAAGTAGTCCTCCTTCGGCTCCCCTGAGTCGGCGGTCGAAGGATGGCTGCGCCGCTCAGTAAGGGAATCATCATGCTGTATCTCTCTCAAATGATGGGCAAGCCCGTCATCGACTCAACCGGCGAGAAGGTCGGTACGATCTCCGATCTTGCCATCTCCACCGGCGAAGTGTTCCCCCGCATCACCAGCCTGGCCTTCCAAGGGCCGGGCAAAGTGCCGTTTATGATCTCGTGGCGCAAGTACGTCGACGAATTCGACGAGGACGGCATCAGGCTCAACGGCCCCGCGCACGACATCCGCTTCAGCTACCTGCAGCCCGAGGAGATCCTGCTCGCGCGCGATCTGCTGAACCGCCAGATCGTCGACACGCAGGGCATGAAGGTCGTGCGCGTAAACGACCTCAAGCTCTCCGTCTCCGGCTCGCAACTGCGCCTGCTGGGCGCCGAGGTGGGCGCGCGCGGCATCCTGCGCGGCCTGGCCCCGTGGCTCGAACGCGCTGTCGTGGCCGTGGCGAAGGCGTTCAACAAGAAGATCGACGAGCAGATCATCGCCTGGAACTACATGGACCTGCTCGACCGCGACCTCTCCGAGGTGCAACTCTCCGTCACCCACAAGCGCCTCGACGAGCTGCATCCCGCCGACGTGGCCGACATCCTCGAGCAGCTCGACCCCCAGCAGCGCGCCAACGTGTTCCAGCACCTCGACGACGCGCAGGCCACCGAGGCCATCTCGGAGATGGAAGACGAGTACCAGGCCGACTTCATCGAGGATCTCGACGACGCCCGCGCCGCCGGACTCTTGGGCAACATGGACCCGGACGACGCGGCCGACATCGTGCGCGACCTGTCCTACGAGAAGGCCGAGACGCTGCTGCGCCTCATGGGCATGGAGGACGCCACCGAGATCCGCCGTCTGCTGGGCTACAAGGATGGCACGGCCGGCGGCATGATGACCACGCAGTTCGTGGCCGTGCACGCCGACGACACCGTGGGCGAGACCATCGAGGTGCTGCGCGAGCTGGACGAGGACCACCCCACCGTGCACTACGTGTACGTGCTCGACGAGTACGACGAGTTCGTGGGCGTGCTGAGCCTGCGCACCCTCGTGCTCACCGACGACGCGAAGCCCGTGTCCGAGGTGATGTACGACGACGTGATCTCCGTCGCGCCTGACGAGACGGAAGAGGACGTGGCCGCCGACATCTTCAAGTACGACCTGCCCGCCATGCCCGTGGTGGATGAGCACAACATGCTGCTGGGCATCGTCACGGTCGACGACGCCTGGGACGCCATCGAGGAGGACGTGAGCGGCGACAAGACGAAGCTCACCGTGCTCAAGGGCGTGGGAATCGCCGTGGCCGCCGTGCTGTTCCTCGCGCTGTACACGCTCGTGCTGTTCCAGATCATCGGCTATTCCTGGAGGTAGCCATGACGCCCAAGAACCGCACCGAGCGCACGACCGCCCCCCGCGAGTGGGGCAAGTTCCAAATGGGCCGCATCGAGAACGCGAAGCGCGCGGGATCGCCCGAGGCCCCGGCCGCCGAGTTAGTGGAAGCGCCCGCGGCCCCCGCCGACGCCGAAGAGGGCGCGCTCGCCGTCGCGCCCGAGAAGAAGCCGCCGAGCAAGCTGTGGCTTTTGCTGGCGGCGCTCGGACCCGGCATCGTCACGGCCATGGCCGGCAACGACGCCGGCGGCATCTCCACCTACTCCACCGTGGGCGCGAAGTTCGGCTTCGCCACGCTGTGGGTGATCCCCGTCATGTGCGTGCTGCTCATCGTGGTGCAGATGACGGCGGCGCGCATGGGCGCGGTCACCGGCAAGGGGTTCGCCGCGCTCATCCGCGAGCGCTTCGGCATCCGGCTGACGGCGCTCGCCATGCTGGCCCTGCTCATCGGCAACGTGGCCACCACGTTCTCCGAGTTCGCGGGCATCGCGAGCGGCATGGAGATGTTCGGCGTATCGAAGTACCTTTCCGTGCCCGTGGCGGCCGTGGCCGTGTGGCTGCTCATCGTGGGCGGCAGCTACAAGCGCGTGGAGAAGGTGTTCCTGGCGCTGTCGCTCGTGTTCGTCACGTACGTGGTGGCCGCGTTCATGGCGCAGCCGAACTGGGGCGACGCGCTGCAGAGCACCGTCATCCCGCGCATCGTGCAGGACCAGAGCTTCGTGTCGCTCGTCATCGCCATGATAGGCACCACCATCGCGCCGTGGATGATGTTCTTCAACCAGAGCAACGTGGTGGAGAAGGGCGTGGGCGTGAAGGACTTCTTCTCGCAGAAGGTGGACGTGGTGGCCGGCACCATCGCCGCGTGCCTCGTGGCCTGGTTCATCATCGTGACCACCGGCGCCGTGCTGTTCCCGCAGGGCATCGAGATCGAGTCGGCGGCCGACGCGGCGCGCGCCCTGGCCCCGTTCGCTGGACACTATGCCGAGGCGCTGTTCGCCATCGGGCTGATAGCCGCGTCGTTTCTGGCCGCGTGCGTGCTGCCGCTGACCACGGCCTTCGTCATCTGCGAGGCGTTCGGCTGGGAGGCGGGCGTGTCGTTCAAATGGAAGGAAGCGCCGCTGTTCAAGAGCATCTTCACGTTCGTGATCGCGTTCTCGGCCGTGGTGGTGCTCGTGCCCAACATCGACCTCATGGGCGTGATGCTGACGGCGCAGTTCGTGAACGGCCTCGTGCTGCCGGTGCTGCTGGTGTTCATGGCCATCATCGCCGCGGACAAGCGGGTGATGGGCGCGTTCAAGTCGCGCCTGGTGTCGCGCGTGCTCATCTGGCTGACCGTGGGCATCGTCACCGTGCTGACTGCGGCGCTCTTGGTCATGCAGGTGCTCGGCATCGGCTAGGAAAGTGCCGGGCAATGGCGCGCTCGCGCCGTAGGGCAAGCAAGCCGCGACGGCCGGCAGCGCGGGCTAGCTGGCCTCCACCAGGCGGCGGCTCTCGTTCTCCAGGCGCTCGGAGAGGAACTTGCGGCTGTTGTCGCCGTTGCGCGCGCAATCCAGCAGCATCTGCACCGAGAGGCTGGCCAGATACGCGTCCATGCTCTCCTCGATGAGGTCGTAGGTCTCCTTGATGCCCTGCACCATGGCGCCGCCTTTGCGGGCGCTGCGCTTGGCGCGCGTGGACTGCTTTGCATCGTCGTCGAGCGCTTCCATGATCTCGAGCACGTTGATGTCGTTGGGGTCCTTGGCCAGCCGGTAGCCGCCGTGCTTGCCCGGGCGCGCCTCGATGATGCCCGCGTTGCGCAAAAGCTGGGCCAGCTGGATGAGGTAGTCGCGGGGGATGGACATGTCCTCGGCGATATCCTTCGAGGAGCACGTGGTTCCTTGCGCGGCCAGGTACAGGATGGCGCGCATACCGTAATCGGTCGATGCCTTGAGTTGCACTGCTGTCTCCTAACTCGATGGCGTACCGGGGCGCGAAACGGGCCGCTCGGTAAGCGATCTGATTATTCGCGTTCGCTTGTCATGCTGCCTTGATAAGGCGAAACGGCGCTCAATGCGCGGCGTCGTTTCGTCCGCGCGGCGCTTGTCGGCGCTGCGCGGCGATCCAAGGCGAACCCGAGTGTACCCAATGCGATTCGATTATATCAAGGTCAAAGATGGGTTTGCAGGTTAAATCGCATTGAAGCGGTTACGTTTGCGCTATCTGCACACACCGTGCACACCATCATGGAATCGCGGCGTTACATCGATGTTATACTGCGGTGCATGGAAGAGAAAACCGCCCTGAGAGAACAGGTGCTCGCCCGCCGCGACGCCATCCCCAACCACGAGCGCGCCCGGCGCAGCGCTGCCGCATGCCGCCGGCTGGAAGAGCTGGTCGAAGCCGCGTGCGCGCAGGATGCGCCCGCTGTGGCCGTGTACGCCGCCATGCGCAGCGAGGTGGACCTGGGCGCGTTCATCGATGCCCTGTGCGTGCGGGGCTGGCGGGCATGCTTCCCCTGCATGGTGCGCGATGCGGAAGGCGCGCCCGCGCGCATGGCCTTCTACCAGGTGCCGGCAGAGCGGCTCGAGCGGGCGCGGGAGGAGTTCCTCGACAAGCCCCTGCGCTGCCATGTCTGCGGCGAGCTGGAGGACGCGGGATACGAACCCGTCGCGCCCGAGGAACTGGACGCGGTGGCGGTGCCGCTCGTGGCGTTCGACGACGCGGGCCGGCGGCTGGGCTACGGAGGCGGCAACTACGACCGGCTGCTGCCGCGCGTACGCCCCGACGCGCTGGTCGTGGGCGTGGCGTTCGAGGAGCAACGGGTGGAGGCCGTCCCGTGCGAGCCGCACGACATGCCGCTTCCCCGCGTGGTGCGCGCCTAAGCGCACGAGGGCCGCGGCGTTCGCATGCCGCGGCCCCTCATTGGAGACCCCTGCGCGCTCCGTGCTACTTCACGGCTCCGTACTTCGACTTGTTGAGCACCAGCACGGCACCCACCATGAGCACGACGCCCACGACGAGCGAGATCCACGGGTTGCCCGTGAACCCGGCGATCACGTACCCCACCAGGCACACCACGGCAACGGCCGACGCGTAGGGCAGCTGCGTGGCCACGTGGCGCAGGTGGTTGCACTGCGCGCCGGCCGACGACAAGATGGTGGTGTCCGATATGGGCGACACGTGGTCGCCGTACACCGCGCCGCCGAGCGTGGCGCCGATGGCTACGAGGAACAGCGGGCTGTCGGCGGGGAAGACGCCGATCACGATGGGCAGGATGAGCGCAATGGTGCCCCACGACGTTCCCATGGCGAAGCCGATGAACGCGGCCACCACGAAGATGACGGCCGGCAGCAGTGCCAGCCCCACGCCGATGCTGTTCAGGAAGCCGCTCACGAACTCGCCCGTGCCCAGGAGGTAGCGGCACGTGCCGCCCAGGCTCCACGCCAGCACGAGGATCATGATGGCGCCCACCATGGAGCGCACGCCTTCCGAGATGCCCTCCATGTAGCCCGACAGCGTCATGAGCTTGCGCGGCAGGAACATGAAGGCGGCCACCACGAGCGACACGCACACGCCGATGCACAGGCCGAACACGGGATTCTCTCCCACGGCGGTGGCGAAGTCGACGCCTTGGAAGAAGCCGCCGGCGTACAGCATCCCTAAGATGGAGAAGATGATGAGCACCACGATGGGCACGATGAGGTCGAACACGCGGCCCTTCTCGGAAATGGCGATGCCCTTGAACTCGTCGACGGCCGCTTGGGCCGCCTCGTCCAGCTCGTCGCGTTCGGCGACGACCGTCTCCATGCCCAGCGGCGAGTCGGCGGCGAGGTCCTCGTCGGTGAGGCCGACGGTGGCCATGGCCTCGAGCGCGCTATCCTTCGGCGGGATGCGCAGCTTGATGCCCGTGTCCTGGAACTCGGCCTCGGCCGTGCGCATGGGGCCGAAGTCCTTGTTCGTGGCGCACATGAAGAACACGAACACGATGGTGAGCAGGGCGTAGAAGTTGTACGGGATGGACTGCACGAACGTGGTGAAGCCGCCCTCGCCCAGGTAGCCGCCCACGGCCACGGCCCATGACGACACCGGCGCGATGATGCAGATGGGCGCTGCGGTGGAGTCGATGATCCAGGCCAGCTTCTCGTGGCTGATCTTGAAGCGGTCGGTGACCGGGCGCATGACCGCGCCCACCGTGAGGCAGTTGAAGTAGTCGTCCACGAAGATGATGATGCCGAGCACCGCGGTGAGGATCTGCGCCATCTTCGCGTTCTTGATGTGGGTGGACACCCATTCGCCGTACGCGCGCGAGCCGCCCGCGCCGGCTATGACCACCACGAGGGCTCCGAGCAGCGCGAGGAACAGAAGCAGCGCGGCGTTGCCGGCCATCTGCTCGGCCATCATCTGCGGCACCATGGTGAACGAGTCCACCAACTGCTCGAATCCGGGGCCGTTCAGGTTGAACTGGTAGATCACCATACCGGCGAACACGCCGATGGCGAGCGAGGAGTACACCTCCTTCGTGATGAGCGCCAGCCCCAGCGCCAGAATGGGGGGAATGATGGACCACACCCCCGTGCTGATAAGGTCGAACCCTTCCATATGCGTCCCCCTTCTCTCAAGCGGAACGCATTCGCCCGGAGGTCCGGCAAGGACGCCCGCGCGGATGCGCAACGATTGCCCTAGTATACGGTACGCAGCGCGGTGCGGAAGCGGAATTGCATGCGTTTTTGTCGGCGAACCCGCGCAGTCGGCAGACGCGCCGGACGATTTTCGCTCCGAAAACACGCCTCGTGCGCTGAGGCATGTTTTCGGAGCGAAAATGAGGTTCGCGAAAGCCGGGCGGAGAACCCGTTAGTGCCCGATGAGCCAGAGGACAACCGGCGCGAGCCAGAGCAGGAAGATGACCACGAACGGCCAGCGGTGGGCGTTGCTCACGGCCACGAACTCGCGGATGAAGGCCGTCGACCAGAAGTAGCGCGCCGTCTTGGAGCCCACGCCATCGGCGGAAAGGCCGATCTTGTGGGCGTACTCGGCGGTGCGGAACACGTGGTAGTCGCTGGTCACAACTGCGGCGCGGTACTGCCCCGCGCCCGAGCGCGCGTCCATGATGGCCTTGGAGTTGCGCAGGTTCTCCATGGTGGTGGTGGAGCGATCCTCCTCGATGACGGCGTCAGCGGGCACGCCGCGTTCCTCCACGAGGTAGGCCTTCATAGCGGCCGACTCCGGCACCCGCTCGTCGGGACCCTGGCCGCCCGACGCGATGATGAGCGCGCGCCGCGCGCCGGCTTCCCACAGCTCCACGCCTTTGTCGAGTCGGCCCGCCAAGAGCGGCGTGGGCTTCGTGCCCGACAGGCCCGCGCCGTGCACGACGATGTAATCGTAATCGCAGCGCTTCGGCAGCCGGCGGTACAGCCAGGAATACAGCAGAAGCGCCGCGAACGTGAACGCCAGGTACGACCCCTCCATCACGGCCAGCAGAGCGAGCGCGACGAGCGGGACGGGAGCCTGCACGAGCACGAGCAGCGGCGCACCCACGCACACGGCCACGATGGCCAGCGCAAACAGCCCCGGAAGCAGATGCGCGAGCGAAAGGCCCTCGCGGCGCACCACCACGAACGTGTTCGCTATGAGGAACACCACGAGCGCCACCGTGCCGAACGGTATGGCCGCGAATCCCAGCAGGACGAGCCACGGCAGCTCGAACTGGACGGACAGCCCCCACAGCGCGAACAGGCAGAACGCGAGGAAGTACAGCGCATTGCGGAACTGGCGCGGCTCCTTGCGATAGTTGCGCAGGAAGAGCCACCCGAACACGATAGCGGGAAAGTATATGAGGACGAGCTGGAGGATCATGCGATCGCTTTCTACGGCTTGCAGGTACCGGAACAGTATAGCGTTCGCCGTCGAGCCGTCACCGAACTGTTCCCTTCCGCGCGCACGACCAGCAAAGCAAATGAAAAGCAAATGGCGAGCAAGTGAGAAGCACGTGAGCGGCGGCGCGAAACCCCTACGCGCCTTCCGCTTCCAGCTCCTGCTCATACTCGCGGTCGATGGCGCCTTCCACATGCGGCGGGTCCACCTCGAACTCCACGCGCTTGGTGAACAGGCTCACCACCGGCACGATGGCCAGCGACAGCACCATGGCCAGGGCACCGCAGTTGATGGGGCTCGCGATGAGCGGCGTGCCCACGAAGCCGGCGATCATGTTCCCCGTGGTCAAGCCCACGCCCACGATGAAACTGGCCCACACGGCCGGCCGCGACACGCGCTTGGAGAACAGCCCCCAGAAGAACGGGCCGAGGAACGAGCCGGCCAGCGCGCCCCAGCTGATGGACATGAGCTGCGCGATGAACGTGATGGACGAGTTGTACTGCACGAGCGCGAGCACCGCCGAGATCACGATGAACACCACCAGCAGCACGCGCATGTAGCTGAGCTGCTTCTTCTCGCTCATGTTCTTCACCAGGTTGTCCTTGATGAGGTCGAGCGTGAGCGTGGACGACGACGTGAGCACGAGCGACGACAGCGTGGACATCGACGCGCTCAGCACCAGCACTATGACGATGCCGATGAGCAGGTCGGGCAGCGTGGACAGCATGGTGGGGATGATGGAGTCGTACACCGGCGTGCCGGCCGCCGTCATTTCCACCTGGCCGCCGTAGAGCCGCCCGAAGCCGCCGAGGAAGTAGCTGCCGCCGGCCACGATCATGGCGAACACCGTGGAGATGATGGCACCCTGCTTGATGGCCGGGCCGCTCTTGATGGCGTAGAACTTCTGCACCATCTGCGGCAGGCCCCACGTGCCCAAACTGGTGAGGATGATGACGCCCAAGAGGTCGGGCAGGTTCGGCCCGAAGAAGCTCACGAACGGGCCGGCCATTTCCGAGCCCTCGGCCGGGATGAGCGAGAGCGTGGTGATGGCCTCGGTGAAGCCGCCGTTGTTCACCAGCACCGCCACGATAACGGCTACGATGCCCAGCAGCATGACGATGCCCTGGATGAAGTCGTTCATCACGGTGGCCATATAGCCGCCCAGCACCACATAGATGCAGGTGATCACGGCCATGCCGATGACGCACCACTCGTAGGGCAGCCCGAACGCCATGCCGAACAGCCGCGACAGGCCGTTGTAGACGCTCGCGGTGTAGGGGATGAGGAACACGAAGATGATGGCCGCGGCCGCGATGCGCAAACCCTTCGACTGGAAGCGCGCGCCGAAGAACTCGGGCATCGTGGACGCGCCCAGGCGGTGCGTCATCTCGCGCGTGCGCGGACCGAGCACCCACCAGGCAAGCAGGCTGCCGAGGATGGCGTTGCCGATGCCGATCCACGTGGCGGCGATGCCGTACTTCCAGCCGAACTGCCCCGCGTAGCCCACGAAGATGACGGCGGAGAAGTAGCTCGTGCCGAACGCGAACGCCGAGAGCCACGGCCCCACGTTGCGCCCGCCCAGGATGAAGCCGTCGACGGTGCCGGTGTGTCGTCGGCAGTAGATGCCCACACCCACCGCCACGCCCACGAAGATGAGCACCATGAGTATTTTTTCGATCATTGGAGTGTTCCTATCGTCTCATGCGGGCCGCTTCGCCCGCGTGTTCGCTTCCCTTGGAGTCCGGGCCGCCCTCCCCCGTACGTTTCACGTGAAACACTTGTCGCAATGTCCTGCGATTTGAGAACAAATGTTTCACGTGAAACATCGCACGGAAGAAGGGCCCGCGCGGTGGCGCACATGACCTTGCCGGCTGCGGACGCTCGACCGGGATTCGGCACGAGCGCAGCACCACGGGCAAACCCATGTGCTAAAGGTATCGATAGGAATAATAGGAGATGGCGCGGCAGGTTCCGCTGCCCTGCTGCGCAGCCGTGCGCTGCGAGGGCGCGGGTGCGAGGCATTCGGAAGCGCGCGGCGCGAAGGCGCGGCACGTGGCGGCGACGGCCAGCTCGAGGCGCCAGCGCTCGTCGACGACGATATGTCCCTTCGCAGAATGCATGCGCATACTCTACCACAGTGGAGCGCTTCCCCATGCGAAAAAGTGGGCGCCCCAGCCCTTTTATCCCACTGGTGGACAAATGTTTCACGTGAAACATCCTGCGAGCGAGGACCGCTCAACGCGGAAGAGCGCAAGAAGCCGGAGAAGGGACCGGCTCCTTGCGCTCGACTAGCGCCTACTCGCCAGCCAAGGCGCTGCGGGCTGCTATGCGCCCGAACACGCTGCACTCTCCCACATTGCCCGATCCTACGTAAAGATGACCCCAGATCGAGCCGAATTCGCCTGCCGAATACAAATGAGGAATTGGATTGCCGAAAGGATCGAGAATGCGAGCTTTCGCATCACGCACAGGCCCACCATCGGTGTTGAGCACGGCGGGGGCACATAGCATGGCGTAATAGGGTGCTTGCGAGATGGGCTGCAACGTTTCTGCAGGACGGAAGAACGCTTCATCCTCCCCCTGATCGCAATAGCGGTTCCACAAAGCAACCGTACGCGTCAGCTCCTCGGTCGGCACCTCGATGAGGGAAGCCAGCTCTTCGATGGAGTCGGCGGCAACGGCCCAACCATCCGCCACCACGTCCTGAGACACCTCCGGGTCCATTGCTCCGGCCTCAAGACCGTTCTGGTCGAAAACGAACCACGCCTTTTCGGGCATGGGAAGGTGCGTCCAGTTGCCGCCCCATTGAGTGATGCCGTGACGATAGCCTACGTTGCACGACATGTCGGAATCAGGCTTTGCCAACGCTTCGGCATCCTCGAGTCCGGCAAACAAACCGTATGCCCCGCACCCATCGAAGTCCTGGTAAAAGCGCCGCCCGTTTACGCCGACAGTAATGCCCCAACGCTTATTCGAATAGTTCCATATCTTGCTGATATGCCGCTTGTTCTCCAAATCGCGGCATGCCATCCAAAATTGAGCACCGCCGTGCATATGCCACATGTCGGCCCCGACTTTCATGCAAGCGCGATGCCCGTCACCCGTGTTTGCCTGGCCGCATATAGGCTTCACGCCTCGCACGCCCGTATGAGTGTACATGAGATCCGAATCGTTCTCGAATCCGCCCGTGCACATAATGACGCCTCGGCTCGCCTTGTAGCTCTTGCCCGCTGCCACTACGCCGACCACGATTCCATCAGCATCTTGAACCAGCGATTCCAAAGGAGTGGACGTCTTGTAATCCACCACATCGGCATATTGATCGATGACTTGCTCCAAAAACTCATGGATATGACCGGCGCCCCCAGCCTTGCCGGTGAATCCGAACGACGTGACGCAGTCATCGTTGGGCAGCTCGGGATACTCTCCGAGCTTAGCGGCATCCGGCTTCCACTCGCCTATGCGCATATCCCCTTCGTTCGCCCCGAGGCCCTTTATCCATGGCAAGCTCTCCGTTAAGCCATCCACGTACGCCTCTATCACGTCTTCGGGCGTGGCTGACCCGATGAGTTCTTTAATGTATACGAGCAACTCATCAGGATGCTCTGTGTACATTTGCATGCCCAAGCAGAACGGGCTGTTGCCGTTAGGGGCCGCGTCCTTCTCCAGCAGCAGGCACGTCGCGCCGTCGCCCTCGGTTGCAACCGTTGCGGCAGCGACCAAACCGGCTATCCCCGCGCCACACACCACTACGTCGTACTCTTTATCCCACGTCACGTCTTCCGCCGATGCCCTAGAGCCGATATCGGCTGAAGCGCTCTCATCCTTCGCTTGCGGCGCGCACCCCGTCACCGCCATCGCAGCTGAAGCGACAGCGAATACGCCTGCCCCTTTTAAGAACGTCCTTCGATCTTGCATGCATTCACCCATGATCTCCTCCTTTTGCGCCAGTCGCTTGAAAGCACCGACGCCTCCGTGCCTTCGCCTACGATGCGAAGCAGAAAGGCTCTTGTTCCGCCTCCCGCTCTTGCTACAAACCATGCCCCCGCAAGGGCGCAAGGCAATCGTACGAAACGGGCGAACAAGTCGTACATTACGGGTGATTTTTGAAAAAGGCCGGGTGAAGCGCCCCCTTCGCTATTGACGGACGGTATCTGCCAAACGAAAAAAGCTATAATGCGCTGAAAGGAGGAGTCATGAGCAACGAGGACAACGAGCAAATCCGGCGCTCTTCGACGCCGTCGAATTGGTTTGCCTGCAGTGGAGTTTGGCTCTTGTTCACATGGATCGTGCTGGCAAACACATACCGAAGCTCAGAGGCCGTCTCCTCGCCCCGTATTTTGTACATCGCGTTGACCATTTCGCTCTTGACCATCGCCGCAGTCGCTGTTTTCTCATCGCGCATCCGTTCACCCCGCGTCACCGCGTCCTTGTCATCCCGAAAGCGCCTGGTCGACTGCGGAGCAGCGGGGCTCATGGTCGTCGCCGGTTTCTGCTTGGCCTCCATGCACCACCTTGGTCTTGCGTCTGGCACGTTGAGGAACGTCGCCCTCGCGACAGGAGGCATCGGGCTCGGTTGGCTCTACATGCGCTGGGCGGAATTCTACACATTCCTCAATGTTCGCACCATGGCGGTATTCCTTTTCGCAGGAAGTATCCTCTGGGTGGTTGCTCAAGTCTGTTTTGAGCTTTCGCCCGACGCCGTGCGGTCCGTCGGCACGGTAACGTTGCCGTGCTTTGCCTTGCTCGTGCTTTGGCGGTCATTCGCAACCCTTGACCTGCGAAAAGCGTCCGCCAAGCCCAATCCCACGACAGGCTTGCGCGGTTTCTGGAAAGCATGGACATCCATCGTCGCAGTGAGCCTCATCACCGCCATGCTCATCGGCTCGCTGCCGAACGACCCGGAGGCATCGACGCTCTGGAGGCGCGTCCTTACCGTTGCGCTCATCGCCATCACCATGTGGGTTGTCCTCGATCCGCATCACAGCGTGGAGTTCTCTTCCGTATGGCGCGTGGTTTTCTTCGTGCTCGCCATAAGCCTGACCATGCTCATCGTCGACCAAGAATTGACTGCCGTCTCCTCGTTTCTCCGCTCATCGTGGCAACTGCTCATTCCGATAACTTGGCTGACCGTTTGCGACATAGCTCGACATACCACTCTCAACGTATATGTGGTTTTGGGTGCGGGCTTTGTCTCTTACTCCCTTCCCACCGCGCTAGGAGGAACCCTTTTCCATCAGCTCGCTGCCATCGTGAACCCTGTGACGATTTTCGCGCTTATGCTGTTCATTCTTTTCGCAGTTCTCGCATTGTGCTTGAGCACGCGAGACCCCGACACACTCCGCATTTTCGACGAATTGAAAGGCCAAGCGACGCCCATGCAAGAATTCGCGACTATCGATAGGCGATGCGAGCGGCTAGGAGAAAGCCGCAGCCTTACGCAACGCGAGATCGAGATACTCAAGATGCTTGGCAAAGGAAGGTCGCGTGCGTACATCGCCGAAACCCTGTTCATATCCGAGAACACGGTGAAGACTCACGTCGGCCACGTGTACTCCAAGCTCGGAGTGCACAGCAAACACGAGCTGCATATGCTGATCGATGGCGGTTTGGAACTCGTTTGAATCGTGAATGCTTCGGGCCTGAAGTACGAGCATCCGCTTCAGTCCCGAAGCGCGGCCCTTCGGCGTCGGGAAGTCCGCGGGCCGGAGGCCTGCGGGGCCCTAGTACCGGCTGTCGAAGATGCGCTTGGTTTTCTTCTCGCTTCGCGGGAGCTCGCCCATGGGGACGCCGAGGGCGTCGGGGGTGCAGCCGCACTTCGCCTTGAAGATGAGGGCCAGCTCCTCCTGGGCGCGTTCCTTCTCCTCGCCTTCCAGCGGGGTCTCGAACAGCACGGTGAGCACGTCCTTGCCGCTGATGTTCTCGATCATCACCTGGTATTCCGAGCTCGTGCCGTCGGTGGCGGCGATGACCTCCTCCACCTGCGCGGGGAAGATGTTGCAGCCCTTCACCTTGAACATGTCGTCGGTGCGGCCCGTCAGCGTGTCGATGCGCGGATGGCGGCAGCCGAAGCCGCAGGTGCAGTCGCCGGGGATGATGCGCGTGAGGTCGTGCGTGCGGTAGCGGATGAGCGGCGCGCCCTGCTTCCGCAGCGTGGTGAGCACGAGCTCGCCCACTTCGCCGTCGGGCAGCGGGGCGCCGGTGGCGGGGTCCACCACTTCCACGTACACGTAGTCGTCCCACACGTGCATGCCGTGATGCGCGCTGCACGAGATGCCGATGCCGGGGCCGTACACCTCGGTCAGGCCGTAGATGTCGAAGATCTCCACGCCCAGCTCGCCGGCGATGCGCGCGCGCATCTTGTCGCCCCAGCGCTCGGAGCCGATGACGCCCTTGCGCAGGCAGAGCTTGTCGCGGATGCCGCGCTCGGCGATCTCCTCCGCCAGCAAAAGCGCGTAGGAGCTGGTGGCGCAGAGCACCGTGGACTTGAGGTCCTGCATCATGCGCAGCTGCTTCTCGGTGTTGCCGGGGCCCATGGGGATGGCCATGGCGCCCAGCCGCTCGGCGCCCAGCTGGAAGCCGATGCCGGCCGTCCAGAGGCCGTAACCGGGCGTTATCTGGATGCGGTCGGTGTTGGTGATGCCCGCCGTCTCGTAGCAGCGCGCGAACTGGATGGCCCAGTCGGTCACGTCCTGCTGCGTGTAGGGGATGATGACCGGCGTGCCCGTGGTGCCGCTGGAGCTGTGGATGCGTACGATGTCCTCGTCCGGCACGGCCTGCAGGCCCAGCGGGTAGGCGTTGCGCAGGTCGTCCTTCTCGGAGAACGGCAGACGCTCGAAGTCCTCCTGCGTCTGCACGTCGACAAGGTCGATGCCCTCGAACTTGGCGGCGTAGAAAGGCGAGCGGTCTTTCAGCGTTTTGAACTGCTCTTTGATGAGCGCGAACTGGTCAGAGGTGAGCTGCATGGGGGTTCCTCGTTTCGTTGGATGGCTGGCGAAATTGCAGGAATGGCTTCAAGCCCGCGCGCAGCGGGTCTTGAAGCTAGCGCCATCGACCAGCCGCAACGCCCGCTGCGGCTGTGGGGAAGAGGATGTCGTTCTCGCGTGCCATGCGTCCATTCTAGGCGAACGCATGGCGATTGCAAAGTTGTTTTATTCGAGCGCGTTTCAAATGCAATCCGGTTTCAGAGGCAAATTGCATCCGGTTTCAGAGGATGAATGACTCGCGCTCGCCGCCGCGATAGCGCGGGCGCCTTCCTCGTATGCGGCTCTATCGGCGACGGCTGCCGGCCGGGCGGGCTTAACTTTTAATGACGATTGCGTAAAGGCGGGCACGCCCACACGGGGTTTATGGCAAGATGGAGCATTGCATAGTCATATGCGGGGACACACGACAGCGCATGTCGCACCCGGAATCCGAGGCAGGGCGCGCGCATAGCAATAAGGAGCAGCAATGGGCTTTCTTTCGAGGTTCGAGGGCAAGATGGAGGACACGTTCGAGGGCGCGGCCGATCGCATGGCCAACGCCCCCATCTCGCCCGTCCAGATTGCCAAGAAGGCCGAGAAGCAGATGAAGCGCGAGAAGATGGTGGGCGCGGGCAAGCAGTTCGCCCCCACGCTGTACACCGTGCTGGTCAACCCGGACGATGACCGCCGCCTGTTCGGCTACTACCCCACGCTGGCCGGCGAGACGGAGACGTACCTGGCCGCGAAGGCGTCCGAGCAGGGGCTCGTCATGGACGGTCAGCCGCTCGTGCGCTTCATCGTGGACGAGGGCCTGAAGCACGGGAAGTTCGACGTCATCGCCGAGGCCGTGGCGGCGCCTATCATCGCGCAGCTGCGCCAGGAGGAGATGCAGCGCTACGGCCTGGCCGTTCCCCACGGCAACTCCGGCTACGTCACGCCCGTCCCCGCGCCCGCCCCGGCCCCCGCGCCGGCACCCGCGTACGACCCCTATGCGGCTCCGGCGTAGGTTGTAGTCGTACGCCGGCACCCGCGTACGACCCCTATGCGGCTCCGGCGTACGACTACAACCAGGGCTTCGACGACTACGGCGGATTCGACGACTACGTCCAGCCCGCCCCGGCCTACGGCGGCTACGACCAGGCGGAGGATCCGGCCTATCTCCCGATGGAGGAGCTCGACCGGCCCATCGACTTCGACAGCTACTCCTACGAGCCGCCCGCGCCTACGCCTACCCCGGCCCCGGCCGTTGCGCCCATGCCCGCGCCGGCTGCGGCCCCCGTCGCCGCCGACACCGTCGTGTTCGCCGCAGGCGCTCAGGCCGCCGCGCCGGTTCCCGCCCAGGCGGCGGTGCGCGCGCGCCTCGTGGACACCACCAACAACCGCGCCTACGACCTGGCTGCCTCGCGCCTGATCATCGGCCGCGAGTCGAAGAACGACATCGCCGTGAAGGACATCAACGCCTCGCGCACGCACGCCGAGCTGCGCCGCGACCCGCGCGGCCTCTGGGTGCTCACGGACCTCGGCTCCACCAACGGCACCTTCGTGAACGGGCGTGAGATCTCCTCCCAGCCCCTCGCCGACGGCGACCAGATCGTCATCGGCGTGACGAACTTCCTGTTCACGCAGGCGTAAGCGGAATCGGAAGGACATCCTCGTGATCGACGTCGTGCTGCTCATCGTCCGCCTGCTGTTCGTCGCGCTGCTCTACCTGTTCCTGTTCGCCATCATGAAGACGGGCGTGGGGCTCGTGCGCGGCCAGCGCAAGAAGGAGCGCACGTGGAACCTGTCGGTGGAGCGCGGGCCGAAGGAGCTGCGCGGCGTGTCCATCGTGGTGCGCGGGCCCGTCATCGTGGGCCGCAATCCCGGTGCCGACATCGTGGTGGGCGCGGGCTACGTGTCCGGCCGCCACGCGCGCTTTTCCCTGATGGGGCAGAACCTGTTCGTCGAAGACCTCGGCTCCACCAACGGCACCGCCGTGAACGGCCAGATCATCGGCGAGCCGGTGGCCCTGCGCAGCAATGACGTGGTCAACGTGGGCGACGTCGCCATCCGCGTGAGGTTCGCCTGATGGCCGCCGATCGCGCCTACAAGTCGACGCCCCGCACGCGCAAGGGCGCGCTCACCTCGTTCGGCAGCCGCACCGACATCGGCTGTCTGCGCGACCACAACGAGGACAGCCTCATCGTCACGCCGCCGCTGTTCGCCGTCGCCGACGGCATGGGCGGCCACGCCGCGGGCGAGGTGGCCAGCGAGATAGCCGTGAACGTGCTCTCCGAGCTGGCCCCCGCGCACCCCGACGGCGAGGCGCTCGCGCACGCCGTGGAGGAGGCCAACCGCGCCATCATCAGGGCCGCGCACGAGGGACTCGGCCGCGAAGGCATGGGCACCACCATGACGGCGGCCATGCTGGAAGGCGAGCGCTTGGTGATCGCGCAGGTGGGCGACTCGCGCGCGTACCTTCTGCACCAGGGCAAGCTCCAGCAGCTCACGCGCGACCACAGCCTCATGGCCGACATGATAGAGGCGGGCCAGCTCACGCCCGAGGAGGCGCGCACGCACCCCAACCGCTCGGTGATCACGCGCGCGCTCGGCAGCGACCTGCGCCTGCACCCCGACATCTACGAGATCAACGTGGAGACGGGCGATAGGCTGCTCGTGTGCTCCGACGGCCTGTCGGGCATGGTGATGGACCAGGACATCGAGAACATCCTCTGCCGCATCCACGACCCGCAGCGATGCGCGTCGCAGCTGGTGAACGAGGCCATCGCCAACGGCGGCCACGACAACGTCACCGTCATCGTGGCGGACGTCACCGGGTTCGCCGAGGCGCGTCGCAAGAAGATGGCGCGCAAGACGAAGATCTCCATCGCCATCGTGCTCGTGCTGTTCGCCGCCATCGTGGCGGGCGCGGCCTGGGGTTCGAAAACCTATCTGGACACGGTGGCCTACCTGGCCGACGACAACGGCAAGGTGGCCATCTACCGCGGCATGCCGGGGTCGCTGTTCGGGCTGTCGTTCTCCTCGCTCGAGCGCACCACCGACGTGCCCGTCGACCAGCTGCAGCCCGGCGTGGCGAACCGCCTGGCCTCAGGTATCCGCGTGGACGACGTGGCGGCCGCCGAAGCGCTCGTCAAGGAGTACGAGGCCGAGGTGGCCGCGAAGCAGGGCGGTGACGCGTGACGCGGCGCAACATAGAGCTCGTCCTGCTGTGCGTGGCCGCGCCGCTCGTGGCGCTCTTGTTCGCCATGCTCGCCATCAACGAGGGGCAGGCGCTCAACGTGAACACGCTCGGGGTGCCTGCGGGCATCTTCGGCGCGTTCGTCATCGCGCACCTGGCCGCGCGCAAGTTCGCGCCGGGGGCCGACCCCGCGCTTCTGCCCATCGCGTTCGCGCTGTCGGGCATCGGCATCGCGTTCGTCACGCGGCTCGCGCCCGACCTGGCCGTCAACCAGCTGTTGTGGCTGTTCGTGGGCGTGGCCTGCATGATCCTCGTGCTCGTGATGTTCCGCAACCTCGACAAGGTGGCCAACTACAAGTACACGCTCATGATCGTGGGCTTTTTGCTGCTGCTCTCGCCGCTCATCCCGGGCCTCGGCCAGGAGATCTACGGCAGCCGCATCTGGCTTGGCATCGGCAAGTTCTCGTTCCAGCCGGGCGAGATCGCCAAGATCGTCATCGTGCTGTTCCTGGCGGGCTACCTCGCGCAGAACCGCGAGCTGCTCTCCGTGTTCACGTGGCGCGTGGGCCCGTTCAACCTACCCGACGTGCGCACGCTGCTGCCGCTCATCCTCATGTGGGGCGTCGCGCTCGTCATCGTGGTGTTCGAGAAGGACCTCGGCAGCGCGCTCGTGTTCTTCTTCGTGTTCCTCATCATGCTCTACATCGCCACAGGGAAGAAGTTCTACCTGGTCATCGGCCTCGGGCTCATCGCCATCGGCGCCGTGGGGGCGTTCCTCGCGTTCGACCACGTGCAGGTGCGCGTGAACACCTGGCTCGACCCCTTCGCCGACGCGCAGAACACGGGCTATCAGCTCACGCAGGCCATCTACTCCATCGCCGACGGCGACCTGTTCGGCGTGGGGCTGGGACGCGGCCTGGCCGAGCAGATCCCCGTCGTGGAGAGCGACTTCATCTTCGCCGACATCGCCGAGGAGGTCGGCCTTCTGGGCGCGGCCGGCGTGCTGCTGCTGTTCCTGTGCTTCGCCATCCGCGGCTTCGTGACCGCAGCGCGCGCGAAAAGCGACGTCAGCTCGTTCGTGGCCGTGGGCCTCACGTCCATCGTGGTGCTGCAGGCGTTCATCATCGTGGGCGGCATCACGCGCGTCATCCCGCTCACGGGCATCACGCTGCCCTTCATCAGCCAGGGCGGCTCCTCGCTTCTGGCCAGCTTCATCATCGTGGGCTTCCTCTTGCGCTGCGGCGACGAGGGCACGGGCGTGGGCGCGGAGATGGCGAGCGCCACCACCTCGCTGCACTCCAACAGCGTGCTCGGCCGCATCTCGCTCGGCAAGCGCCTGACCAGCGGCATGCGCATCTTCGCCGTGCTGTTCGCCGTGCTGGTGGCCAACCTCACGCTCATCATGGTGGTGCAGGCCGACTACTACCAGAACATGCCCGGCAACAACCACTCCATCGCCAAGGAGGCGCGCACCGAGCGCGGCACCATCTCCACCTACGACGGCACGGTGCTCGCGCAGAGCGTCATGGGCGACGATGGCTCCTACGAGCGCGTCTACCCCGCCGGCGACCTGGCCAGCCACATCGTGGGCTACGCGTCGCCGCGCTTCGGCACGTCGGGCATCGAGCAGGCGTACAACGACACCCTCAAGGGCCAGCAGAACTTCGCGTCGTGGACCGACGTGGTCAACTCGCTCGCCGGCATCGGCGGCGCGGGCAACGACGTCACGCTCACGCTGAATTCCAAGATCCAGCAGGCGGCGCAGGACGCGCTGGCCGGACGCACGGGCGCGTGCGTGGTCATGGACCCCGACACCGGCGCCATCCTGGGCATGGCCTCGTCGCCCACCTACGACGCGGCCGACTTCGAGCAGGTCATCGAGCAGGCCAACGCCAACCCCGATGACTCCACGCTCATCAACCGCGCCGTGCACGCCCTCTACGCGCCCGGCTCCACGTTCAAGATGGTGACGCTGGCCACCGCGCTCGAGGACGGCGTGGCAACCGAGGACACCGTGTTCTCCTCGCCCGGCACGCTGGAGATCGGCAACGCCGAGGTGAGCAACTTCGACGGCAACGACTACGGCGACATCACGCTCGCCCGCGCCACCGAGCTCTCGTCCAACACCGCGTTCGCCCAGCTCGGCGACGAGATGGGTGCCGAGAAGCTGGTGGCGGGCGCCAACGCGTTCGGCTTCGACAAGGAAATCGACTTCGCGCTGGGGCTCTACACCTCGCTCATGCCCGACCCCAAGGACATGACCACGTGGGAGACGGCCTGGGCCGCCGCCGGCGAGAATGTGGGCGAGAACGAGACGCCCGCCCTGGCTCCTATACACATCTGACGCTGCCGACGACGCCGTCAGGGTCACCAACAGCGCATACAGGTATCATGGAGGCCAAAGTTAACAAGAAAGTAGAGTAAGGGACAAGAGATGCGGCAGAGGGATAAGGCAGATAGACAAGAGTGGAGGCGAAGACTTAGAAGACAGTACTAAAAGTAAAAACGAATGTACAAAGTTATTCTTTTTTTTTTTTCAAGCAGAAGACGGCATACGAGATAGGAGTCCGTCTCGTGGGCTCGGCCATCGCCAACGACGGCGTCATCATGCAGCCCTACCTGGTGGACGGCATCTACAACGCCAACGGCGAGCGCAGCTTCACCGCCCAGCCGTCGAAGCTCATGCAGGCCGTGAGCGCCACTGTCGCCGGCCGTGTGCGCGACGTGCTGGTGGGCGTGGTGAACAACGGCACGGGCACCGACGCCGCCATCGAAGGCGTGCAGGTGGCCGGCAAGACCGGCACGGCCGAAAAGGTGGACTCCAACGACAGCTGGTTCGTAGGCATGGCGCCCGCCGAGGATCCGCGCGTGGTGGTGTCCCTCATCATCGAGGACGGCGAAGAGGGCGTGGGTTCGCAGAAAGCGCAGAATGTGTTGAAAACGGCCTTGCAAGTGCAGGGGCTTTTGTAAGTAAGGTATGCTGGTGGCTCGTATATCGACCTTGACACGACATACGGCCCCGCATGTAGCCTAAAGGAGCAGAAACGTGACCGGAAGCATGATAGGCAGGGTGTTCAACAACCGCTACCAGATCACCGAGCGCATCGGCATCGGCGGCATGGCGGAGGTGTACCGCGCCCAGGACAACGTGCTCGGCCGCCTCGTGGCCGTCAAGGTGATGCTGCCGCAGTACGCAGCCGACCCCAACTTCACCGCCCGCTTCAAGCAGGAGGCCGCCGCGGCCGCCAACCTGCAGAGCCCCTACATCGTGAACGTGTACGACTGGGGCCAGGACGAGGGCACGTACTACATCGTCATGGAGTTCGTGCGCGGCAGCGACCTCAAGACCGCCATCATCGAGCGCGGCTCCATCAACCAGCGCAAGGTGGCCGAGATCGGCTCGCAGGTGTGCCAGGCGCTTTCCGTGGCGCACGGGCTTGACATCATCCACCGCGACATCAAGCCGCAGAACATCATGGTGCAGCCCGACGGCAACGTGAAGGTGATGGACTTCGGCATCGCGCGGGCGAAGAACTCCGTCATGACGCAGACCTCCTCGGTGCTGGGCACGGCGCACTATATCTCGCCCGAGCAGGCGCAGGGCAAGGACCTCACCGCCGCGAGCGACATCTACTCGCTGGGCATCGTGCTGTACGAGTCCGCCACCGGGCGTCTGCCCTTCGACGGCCCCGACGCCGTGAGCGTGGCCATGAAGCAGGTGAACGAGCTGCCGGTGCCGCCGCGCGAGATCAACCCCGACATCGATCCGGCGTTCGAGGCCATCATCATGAAGGCCATGGCCAAGAACCCCTTCGAGCGCTTCGCCACCGCCAAGGACATGCGCCTCGCGCTCAACGACTACCTGGCCGGACGCCCCGTCAACCTGGGAGACGGCTTCACCAGCGCCGAGACGCGCGTCATGGGCGGCGTGGTGCCCCCCATCGGGCCCGCGGTGGCCGACGGCACGGCCGTCATGCCCGCCATGGGCGGTATGAAGCCGGCTCAGGGCAGCGGCGGCACGCGGGCGTACCGCTCCGACGACACCGCCCCGAAAGGCCCCAACAAGAAGACCATCGCCATCGTGGTGGCCCTGCTCGCAGCCCTACTCGCCGTGGGCGGCATCGCGTTCGCGCTCATGAGCGGCGCGGGCGCCTCGGGAGACCCCGTTCCCAACGTGGTGGGCAAGACGGCGGACGAGGCCGCCCAGCTGCTCGCGGACGCCGGATTCGAAGTGGGCACCGTGGAGAAGGTGTTCGACGACAAGGTGGAAGCCGACAAGGTGATCAGCCAGGATCCGAAGGCCGGGGACAAGCGCGAGAAGGGGACGAAGGTCAACCTCAAGGTGTCGCAAGGCGCCCAGGAGGTGGAGATCTCGGTACCCGACCTCACCAACATGACCGCCGACCAGGCGAAGAAGGAGCTCACGGCCAACGGCCTCAAGTACGTCGAGGGCGAGCCGGGCAACTCCGACTCCATCGCCAAGGACCACGTGTACAAGCAGGATCCCGCCGCCGGCACGAAGGTGCAGAAAGACGCGACGGTGACCGTGTACCTCTCGCTCGGCGACGGCGGCATCGAGGTTCCCAACGTGGTGGGCAAGTCGCTCGGCGAAGCCGTGACCATCATCAACAACGCCGGCTTCTACGTGGACGAGAACTACGAGTACCGCTTCGACGACAAGGTGCCCGAAGACCAGGTGATCTCGCAGTCACCGAGCGCCGGCGAGAAGCTCAAGCAGGACGGTACCGTGCACCTCGTGGTGAGCAAGGGCAAGGAGAAGTCCACGTTCTCGGTTGCGATCAACTCCAACGGCGGCGGGTCGGTTTCCTCCGACGTCACCTCCGTCGAAGAGGGCGGCCAGGTGATCATCAAGATCAAGCCCGACGACGGCTACGAGGTGGCCTCGGCGCGCGGCCTTGACGACGTTCCCTCCAACGGCGGAACGTTCACGCTGACGAACGTCTCGAGCAACATCAGCATCACCGTCACGTTCCAGCAGAAGCCCACCCCCACGCCCACGCCCACGCCCGATCCCGGGCCGACCGAGCCGGGAACGACGACCTCCTGATGCGATCGAGAAGCGCCCGCCAGTACGGGCGCTTCTTCGTTTCTGCCGCGGCCGTGCGCTCGCCGTTTGTAGTATTGGCGAGCATCGGGGCGCTTCGCTTCTCGCGGTGGTATGATGGACGATGTATCTGCTCAACATGCCCCAGGCCATCAAGGAGGTACCGCATGTCGGAGCCCGCCATCGCACTTTCCCGACGCACGTTCACCGGCGCAGCCGTCGTGAGCGCCATCGCCGCCCTCGCCTTCCCCGCTTCCGCGTTCGGCACGACCGCCGCTGAGAAGCAGGCCGAGGCCGACGCCGTCCGCAACCAGCTGATCGGCTTGCAGGCCGAGCTCGAGACGGCGGAGGGCAACTACCATCTGGCCCTCACCGAGCAGGAGGCGGCCCAAGAGGCCATGGCGGCCGAGCAGGTCAAGATCGACGAGACGTCCGCGCAGATCGCCTCGCTGCAAGAGCGGCTGGGAGCGCGTGCTCGCGGCATGTACCGCACCGGCTCGGCGACGTTCTTCGACTTCGTGCTGGGTGCCGCGTCGTTCGCGGAGTTCACCCAGAACTGGGACATCCTCAACCGCGTCAACGAGAGCGACGCCGCCCTCGTGGCCGAGACGAAGACGCTGCGCGAGGAGCTTGAGGCGTCGAAGGAGGAGTACGCAAAGCAGGAGGGCATCGCCGCTGCGAAGGCCGAGGAGGCGAAGGCCGTCCAAGAGGAGCATGCGGCGAAGGTGGCCCAGGCGAGCGCGCTCATGGAGTCGCTCGACGCCGAGGCGCGCGAGCTGCTGGAGCAGGAGCAGGCCGCTGCGGCGGCTGCGGCTGCGGCCCAGCGCGAGGCCGAGGAGCAGGCGGCGCGCGAGCGCGAGGCGCAGAACGCCCCGACGGGCGGCAACGGCGGCGGCGATACGCCCGACGTCCCCACGGGCAACGGCGTGGAGGTTCCCTCGCAGGGGTCCGTCGTGAGCTACGCGATGTCGCGCATCGGCTGCCCGTACATCTTGGGAGCGGCCGGTCCGGATGCGTTCGACTGCTCGGGCCTGGTGTGCTGGGCGTACGCGCAGGTGGGAGTCTCGCTTCCGCACTACACCGAGGATCTGCGCGCCGTCGCGCGCCAGGTGGTAAGCGTCGCCGAGGCGCGTCCGGGCGATGTGCTGTACCGGCCCGGCCACGTGGGCATCGCCGTGGGCAGCGGCGGCGTACCGTACGTGCACGCGCCCACCCCGGGAGCATACGTGCGCGACACCGACTCCATCGGGTGGTCCGAGTTCACCTGCGCGCTGCGCTTCTAGCAACGACGTTCGCCGCGCGGGCGCGGAGCCTGTGCTACAATATCGTCCGCGCCTCCGTAGCTCAGGGGACAGAGCACCGCTCTCCTAAAGCGGGTGCCGGCGGTTCGAATCCGCCCGGGGGCACCAGAGTAATACCAGGTCAGAGCGCATTTTGCTCTGACCTTTTTCTTTGCGTAGTGGCGTTGAGGCACCGCTTTGGGTCAAAAGGTGTTTTATAAAGAAGTCGCGAAGCGCTGCAAATGAGCCTTGGTCCCGAAACCGCACAACAAGATAGGTTCGCGACATGTTGAGTTTAGGGTGCGCGCATACTGCGAAAGCCTGCGCTCCTCCCGCTTCCCTTTGGCATCCGGTGCTGGCGACGCTATCTTCACCCCGAGTTTCTGTAAGTAATCCTCATCCATCGTTTGAACGATATGCGCTACAATCGCCACGAAATAGACGGATATGTCTACCTTATCGTATGATTGCCAAAGGGATGCCCGTACGATAACGAAGGCGGCAGGAAGAATCATGAATATATTTCCAAGGAGCCGCGTGCGCCCGTCTGCGGTCGAGCGCGGCGGGCCCCAATGCTCCGACCCGGCGGGGAAGCCTGATACGGCGTGTACCGTCTGCCGCGCGGAATTATGGCCCCGCTTTCGGCGGTGGGTACCGGCTTTTCATCGAGGCACTTAACAGCTACTTCGACCGCAAAGCAACTATCGAGAAGCTTGCAAAGGGTGCGCACCTCGAAGCGTGAGCGACCGGCAGCGACGGTTTCCCATCTTTTCCACTGGCTGTGGGATGCGCCTTGAAGCCTCTCTGCGAAAAGCCAAATGATGGTGCCAGGTTAACCGACATGAAAGGTGGGTTGTATGCATTGTCCAAAATGCCACATTGAAAACGACGAATCAGCCCGGTTCTGCTCTCAATGCGGAAGCTCTTTGACGGCTTCGGTTTGGGATAGCGAGCGCCAGGCGGCAGATCGGCGCGCGGAAATTGCAAACGAGATATTCAAAATATGGTCTCAATTTGAATGCCAGAAGCAAAACTACGACAAGATGACCGAGCTAGATCAAAATATCGACTACTGCAAGCGGAAAAATTCCAAAGTTTGGCCGCTTTTGGTATCGATCATCTGGGCCGCGATCTACTTGTATTTGGCTCAGTTTAGCACCAGCATTCCCAGCGGCGATTCTACGGTAGCATCTGCGTATATGAGTTTTGTTGCAACAGGGTTTTTGACAAGCATCGCCCTTCTGCCGCTCGTGATCGTTGTTGTCTTAAAAATAACGAGATCTTACGCGATCAAAAGGGACTCGAAGAAAATGGGCGAGCTGTACGACGACGTTTACAAACATTACTTAACCGTAAAGGGCAATCCCTTTGCTTTTGAGTACAGCGATCCATACAGCCTTTTCGCCCTTTACGAAATCGTACGGTTAGGGAAGGCCGATACGGCAAAAGAGGCGGTCAACGTCTTGGAGCAATCTCGTTATCAATCAGCGATGCTGAATATAGGAGGCCAAACCCTTGAGGCGGCCCAGGGTGCCAAGAATGCCGCTATAGCAGCAGCGATGTTTTCAGGGATAGGAGCTTTCAGGCGCTAGCATACCCTACCCCTAGGCATTACGACCCTCTCGCGTGCGTCGAGCTCTACGGAGACAGGCACGTGTGCTGGTCTGGATGCAGCTCGCAGCCAACGCGATGAATGGGAGGATAGATCATGAAGCGCCGATATTCCGTTCGGGCGTCGAAGGGCGGGGAACCGCTCCGCCTCGTCCTGCGAATCTCCGACGATGGCATGAGCGTGCGCGGGCGCGGCTTCGCCCGAAAGTTCGAGAACCCGAGCGTGAGAGTCGTGCGGAAGCTGGGCCGCAGCAGGAGCCTGTTCCGGGTCGATCAGAAGCCCGCCTGGTGGATCGTCAGCATCGCTGGCGGCTTGTTTGCGTAGAGGGCGGCGCGCTCTGAATGTTTCACGTGAAACATTCGCGTTCTACCTGGGGCGATAAGGGAAGACAGTCCTACTGGTACTCGCGGTGGGCACCGCCCACCAACATGAGCTTCACGCTGGTGCCGCTGCCCAGCTCGCTTTCCACGTCCATGTACGTGCCGGGGCCGAAGTAGCCGCGGATGCGGTCGTGCACGTTCTTCACCGCGATGCCCAGGCCCGACGACGACTCGGGATGCAGGATGTTGTTGCGCGCCTCCTCGGTCATGCCCACGCCGTCGTCGGTGACGCGGATAACCACGTTGTTGCCCTCCACCTCGCCCGTCACGGAGATGGTCAGCTTGCCCTCGGACGGCATGGCGTGGCGCACGGCGTTCTCGACGAGCGGCTGGATGAGGAACGGCGGGATGAGCATGTCGTCGACGCGCGGATCGATGTCCACCTCCATGGCCACGCGATCAGAGCCGAAGCGCGCCACCTCGAACGTGAAGTAGCGCTTCGTCTGCTCCATCTCGCGCGCGAACAGGATGAGGTCGGCCGAATCCTCCAGCGTGCGGCGGTAGAACACGGCGAACTCGCGCAGAAGCTTGCGCGCCGTCTCGGGATCGGTGCGGATGAGCGAGGCGATGGTGTTGATGGTGTTGAACAGGAAATGCGGGTTGATCTGGCTTTGGAGCATCTTCAACTCCATGCGCGTGGCGAGCTTCGTCTGCTCCTCGAGCGCGGAGGCCGCCATCTGCGTGGAAAGCAGCTGCCCGAAGCCCTCGGCGATGGACTTCTGCGTCTCGCTGATGTGGTTGGCGCGGCGGTAGTAGAACTTGAGGGTGCCGGCCACGGCGCGGCCGACGAACAGCGGCACGATGATGGCCGCCTTGATGTTGGACGACTCGCGCGGGAAACCGATGTCCTCGGGAGTGAACAGGATGCGCATGTTGCCGTCGGCGATGGTGGCGTGCGTGGCATGCGTGCGGATGTCGCTGCCCGCCGGGTTCTCGGCCTCCTCGAAGCCGGCGTATCCGAGGATCTGCTCCTTGTCGGTGATGGCCACGGCGATGGCCGCCGTCGAAGGCAGCAGCAGTCCGCAGATCTTCTGCGCGGCCTTGCTGTCCAGGCCTTCGCTCATGCAGGCGAGCGTCTGGCTGGCCAGCTTGAGCATGGCGTTCGACTGGCGCGCGCGCACCGAGTCGGGGTCCATGAGCAGCCGGATGACCACCACGATGGACAGCGTGAACACGGCTCCCGCGCAGAACAGCACCGCCAGGTTGCGGTCGGGCACGACGATGTTCCACACGAGCACGAGCCCCGAGAGCACCGTGACGGTGAACGTGAACATCTCGATCGTGAAGAAGCGCGGCCGGGCCGCCCGCGACTCGTTCCTCTCCTCCTGCATGATACCTCCCCGCTGGGCGTGGCGCCCGGTCTGCCGACGCGCGGTTCGCGGCGAGCCGCGGCGCGTGCGAATTCACGGCTACAGTATACCGAATTCGTTGAGCACGAGCAGGGCGGCGGCCACCAAGAGGAAGCCTCCGAAGATGAAGCGGAGCATGCGCTCGGGAACGATGCGCACGAGGCGCGCCCCGATGACCGCGCCGGGAATGGATCCCACTACCACGGCGATGCCGGCGGAGAAGTTGATGTTGCCGAGCAGCGCCTGCTCGACGGCCCCGGGGATGGCGAGGATCATGACCGCGATGAGCGACGTGCCCGACGCCTGGCGCATGGCGATGCCCACGAACGACAGCATGAGCGGCACCATGATGAAGCCGCCGCCCACGCCGACGTAGCCCGAGGCGAGTCCCGCCACGAGGCCGATCGCCACGCCGATGAGCAGCTGGCGGCGCGTGAGCTTGGTCGGAGCGGTATCGGCGGGCTCGGCGACGGCAGCGGAGGCGGAGGCGTCCTTCGGCTTCGACTTCATCTTGAACGCCTTGCCGAGCATCTTCACCGCCGACCAGCCGATGATAAGGGCCGCCGCCAGCATGATGGCCCAGGCGGGCGAGATCTGTGCGAGCCACACCCCCACCGGCGACGTGAGCGCGCCGCCCAGGCCCGCCGCGATGCCGAGCGAGGGCACGCAGGTCTTGTGCCGGATGTGGGACACGGCTCCGGAGACGGACGTGGGGATGATAGCGAACAGCGACGTGGCCGTGGAAACGACCGGACTCATCCCGAACGCAAGCCGGAAGATGGGCACCATGATGGTGCCGCCGCCCACGCCGAGCAGGCCCGACAGGATGCCGATTCCCACGCCGGCGACCGCCGGCAGCACGAAGAGCGTGAACACGTCCATGGGAGCAGATCCTTCCTTCCCGTGCAAAATCAATGCGCGGGACGCTTCCGTCCCGCGCGGTTGAGTCCACTGTAGTCGAACGCCGCTTCCCCGGCACGACGCGTCGGCAAGCGTCACGCAGGCGTTTCTGCGCGGAAGCACGGTGCCGCTCACCGGGCTATTCGGCGATGTTGAGCCTGATCTCGCTCGTCACGCCGGGGTCGATACCCGCCGCGCCCGCCGCCTGCGCCGCGCTCAGCCGGTCGGCGCCCATGGCGGCCTGGCGCTGCGCGGCCGACTGCATGAGGGCCGTGCGCAGGATCTGGTCGTTCTCCATGCGCGCCATGAGCTCGGGCCACACGAACTGGAACTCGAAATACTTCGCGCAGTTGCGCTGCGCGTACGTGGTGGCCTCGCCCGTGGCCGCCTTCGCGGCCTTGCGGTACGCCTTCTTGTCAGGGCGCGCGAGGCTGCGCAGAAACGCCGTCAAGCGGATACGCTTCGTGATGCCCGGCTCGAGGAACGGGCCCGGATACGGCTCGAGCGACGACGGCTTCACCTGCAGAAGGTCGATCTGCGTGCGGCTGTACTCCATCTTGCGGTACTCGTAGAGCCAGCGGAAGATGTCCTGGCGGAAGCGCGTGCCCTCGCTCTCGGTCTCGGGCGGGAGGTGGCGCAGGCTCCACTGGTTGTCGAGCCAGATGTCGGAGCCGTACATGCGCAGGTCGAGCATGTAGTCGAGGTCTTCGCCGCGCGCGATCCACGGGTCGAACGACAGGCGCTTGAACGCCTCCTTGTGCAGCGCGAGGCAGCCGCCGCACACGTGGTTCGACCGCGACAGGCGCGGGCCGCGCATCGACTTCGCGATCATCTTGTTGAACGCGCGGCCCTGCTGCCAGAAATGGTTGTACCACTTGTCCTGGCTCTTCGACAGGTACGAGCCCTCGGAGTTGAAGTAGAAGCCGGTCTTGGCCAGGATGGGGATGCCCTTCTTCGTGAGCTTGCCCAGGCCGTACATGGCCTTCTGCAGGAAGTCCGCGTCGTCGACCACCTCGTCATCGTCGAGGAACACCACCGAGTCGAAGCCGAGCACGTCGGCCATCACGAGGCCGAGGTTGCGCATCGCGCCGTAGCCGGACAGGCCGATCTCCTTCTGCAGCTTTCCCAGGCCCAGCTGCTCCATGCGCTGCTGGATGAGCGCGAGTTCCGACGCGCCCACCACGAGCGTGTTGAGCGTCGGGTAGCGCGAGGCGATGCTCTGCACTTTCTCGGCCGCCTGGCCCTCGATGGAGGGCTCGCTCACCACGAGCACGACGACCTGGCCGAGGCCGCGCACCTTCTGCAGGGAGGCGAGCAGGCGCGGCAGCTCACCGGGCTGCGAGATGGGCGTCGCATGGTCATAGGTGGTGAGCACGCTGCCGCCGTCTTTGCGTCGGCGCGCCGACACGAATGTGGGGATGACGATAACCGGGTTCAATGCACGTCCTTCATTCGGAGGCGGCCCGCAGGCGCGCCTTGTCTCATCCTGTGCAACCCCGTATTGTAGCCCTTTTGATGTGGTCGCCTCCCGCCCTCCACGTAAACAGCGAAGCGCGCGGATTTCGCCCGGCAACAGGCCTTACTCCGCGCGCACGGCCGGCGTGCGGACCACGCCGAAGCGCTTGAGGGCCGTGAGCAGCGGGAGGCCGAGCGCGTACATGACCAGCGCCTCGCCGAGGCCGGTGGCCACGACGCCGAACAGGTACATGGGAATGTACAGCCCGTCGAGCGCGATCGTGGTGAACGGGATGGTGTAGTAGCCGAGGCCCTGCAGCAGGATGGGCAGGTACGCGGGCACGATGAGCGCGTTGGCGATGACGGGGCCGAGCAGCGCCAGCTTGGGACGCTCGCGCATCTTCCAGCACCAGAGCGCGCCGAGGAACGTGGCCAGGCTGCCGAACACCACGTCGAGCAGGCCGAGCGCACCAGTGCCGTTGATGGCGAGCGCGATGAGGTTGGCGATGACGCAGCCCGCGGTGAGGCCCGGCACCGCTGCGGGGGTGAGCACCGCGAGCACGCACACCGCCTCCGAGATGCGGAACTGTACCGGCCCCCACGCCAGCCCCTGCAGCGCGAGGAGCGCGATGAGCGTGGCGGCCGCGTACACGGCCGCGATCATGCCCGCCTGGGCGACGTACGTCGTCTTCTTGTTCATGGGTATTCTCCTGTCTCCGCACGGCGTGGCCGCGGGCTTTGGGCAGCTAGTAATCCGCGAATGCAGGGCCCAACGATGCAAACGCGCAGTCTCCGCAGTATAGTGAGTCAAAGGAACGGGGTCAATGCCTCATCTCGCGCCGATCTTCGCTCCGAAAACACGCCTCACGCGCTGGAGCGTGTTTTCGGAGCGAAGATCGGCGCCTCGGCCGTCGTCAGGCGAGGGCCGCCTCGGGCACGTGATGACGGTCGATCACGGCGCGGCGCACGCGCAGCACGGCGTACCCCAGGAACACGACCGAGTACACGGCCACTCCCGTCTGCGCCGGCGCGCCGCCGAGCAACGCGGAGGGCAGCAACAGCAGAAGCAGGTGGACGTACACGAGCGCCCAGAACGGGTACGCCAGCTTCTGCACGCGCTTCCACGTCTCCTTCGCCATACGCTTCTTCACCACGTTGAACGAGGTCACGCCCAGCACCACGAGGAGCGCCAGCAAGGCGAGCGCCACGCCCAACGAAACGGCCACGTTGGTCTGCGGGAGGCCGGAGGACAGGCTGGTCAGATACGACGACAGGTAGAACGCCATGTGCCCGAGTGACAGCAGCCACGCGATGATGGAGAGCTCGGCGCGGATGGGGCGCAGGTACGTCGCCACGCGCGAATCGCGCTGGAACACGCCGATGTACATGACCACCGCGAACAGGGCCGTGGCCAGCGTGCACTTATGCAGCGTGAGGAACAGGATGTCGTACACCAGCGGCGGCAACCCGACGTACGTTCCCACCACGAACGCCACGTCCAGGACGATGGCCAGCGCGTAGAACGCCAGCGGACACGCCTTGATGGGCCGCTTGCACGCGAACGCGAACGCCACGGCGCCCAGCAACACCAGAACCAACTTCATGAAAGCACCCCCATAGCCGTCATCCCCAATGCGGCGAGCGCCCGATACGGGCCGTCGTCCGCAAGCTCCTGCGTACGCCGCATGAACGAGGGCAGCCACGCCCGCGCATGCTCCTCCTCGAACATGCGGATGCGCTCTGTCCACGCGGCCACGCTTTCGCCTTCACCGCAGTGTAGCGCATCGGCAAGCCGTGCGTACAGGTAGGAGAGGAATTCGAGCTCCTCGAACACGCTGTCGCAGGGCTCCTTGCGGTTGTTCTTCGCCTGGACGCCAGCTTCGCGCATCTGACGCTCGACGTCCAGCGTGACCGGCGTGCGGAACAGGGCGGGAACGCCGGGGAGACCACGCTCTTTATGGAGGAACGCGCTCTCGTAGGGGAAGATGGGCGCGCGCCCGCCCGGAGCGAGGTGGAGGCGCGTGTACGTCCGGCGCATCGCGTGGAGCAGCTCGTCCGGGCCGGCATCGGGCCAGGCGCGCAGGCCGTCAGCGGCAGCACGGGCAGACGCCTCGTCGCAGCCGGCGTCCACGAGGCAGGCGAGCGCGTCGTCAGCCAGCGAGCCGTCCATCAGGCCCTCCACGAGCCGCTCGTCAGGATACGCGAACGCGCACGACAGCAGCTCGCACAGGTCGGCCCTGCCCACGGCCCTTCTCACTTCGTCGATGCGCTCCATGCGCCCTCCCCTCGAAAGAGGCGGCGGCTGAGCGAGCCGCCGCCCTCCATGAATCTACTGCAGGTAGTACACGCTCGGCTTCGTGCCGGCCTCCTCGCGGAGGAACATCGTCTCGCGGCCCTCGATGGCCTTCGACACGTCCGACTCCGGGTCGTCGAGGTCGCCCCAGTAGCGCGCGCGGCCCGGGCACAGCTGCATGCACGCCGGCACCTCGCCGCGGTCGATGAGGTTCTTGCAGAACGTGCACTTCTCCACCGTGCCCGCCTTGTGCGGCGGCGCGTCGTACTCGCCCACCACCACATCAAGATAGTATTCCGGCGACGTGATGAGCGTGCGCACGCCCTCGTACGGGCACGCCTTGATGCACGACTCGCACCCGATGCACAGCTCGCTGTCCACCGACACGATGCCGGTGTCCGCGTCCTTGGAAGTGGCGCCAGTGGGGCACACGTCGAGGCACGCCGGCTCCGCGCAATGCTGGCATTGCACGGGAAGGAAGGAGAGCGTGCAGTTGGGGAATTCGCCACCAGCGTTGTCGTTCGCCATCGCACCACGCACTGCCGCGATTCCTAACGTATCGCGGTTGCTATCGTTTTTCGTATACACAACGTTATAGACGATGCCTTTCGGCAAATTGTTCGCCACCTTGCATGCCGCCTCGCAGGCGTGGCATCCAAAGCATCGATTGATATCTATCGCCATTCCATACCGAGCCATCTGCACCACCTACGCTTTCTCAATCGCAACCGCGACATCGTTAAAAGCCTGATTCGCGCAAACTTGATTGTATTGGTTCGTGGACAAAGCCGCGAAATGCCCTTCAATGAACTCCGTCTCGCGATAGCTTCGAGGACTTCCGACTATTCCGCGAGGATAGCCGGAACTTAACGTCGCGCGCATCACGACCGAGCCCCGATCGTTAAACAACTTCACCCGATCCCCTTCCAAAATTCCTAGCTCCTCAGCATCCGCAGGATTCATCCTAACGATCGGCTCGGGATCGTATTCTTTCAGGTAACCGACGTCGTACCATTGGCTGTGGGTTCGTGTGCGCATATGCTCGGAAATACAGTGGAAGGGATACTTTGCGCGAACGGCGCTCGCTTTGTCAGCCTCAAGTGTCGGCTCCCAATACAGACATATCTCTTTACTGAAATCAATCTCCTGGCCAACATTGTAAGCAGGCATAACGCTCTCCTTGTAAAGGCTCGCCCTACCTGTCGAAGTGAGGAAATGTCCACCCTCGAACGAAACATAAGTTTCACCCGGCATGAAGCGAACCGCACGCTCCTCCTTTAGTCGATTAACAGTCAGGCCCAAGGCCTTAGCCCCTTCGTTATTGAGACCCATGGAGATGTATTCTTCTTCGTTGAAGTCGAAGAAAGCCTCGTAACCCATTTTTTCGGCCAGCAGCTTGAAGATAGCGAAATCGCTCTTCGATTCAAACTGGGGTTCAATTGCTTTTTCCTGCCAGACGAAGTAGGGATGCGTGTGGCAATTGGTATGCATGTCGATTACTTCAAACCAATGGGCCACAGGCAATAGGATGTCTGCATATTGAGCCGTCTCCGTCATGGTAACATCGGCAACAACAATGAACTCAAGCTTCTTCAGCAACTCGACCGTTTTTGCGTGGTCTGCCCATACCGTCGCAGGATTCGTCGTAGCGATGTAGACGCTTTTTATCACAGCAACCTCTTCGCCGTATTTCCCGCTTTCCAGAATGCCGAGAATACTATTGGCTCCATAGGCCGGCCCCGCTCCCTGAGCAAGATTGCCCGCGGTGTCCATCGGTGCTGCTGACACCATAAAGTCGATGCAGTTGTTCGGCAGCACGCAGATTGGCCCACATGCGGCACCGGGCTTTCCAACGTTTCCGGTTATGGCCGAAATAGCATACATCGGCCAATAGTTGTAATGACCGTTGATGTAATGGTCGGCCCCCAGCTGCACGTACGTGTTGACCGGACCATCCTCAACATACACCCGAGTCAACTCACGGATATCCTCCGCCGATACGCCACATACTGAAGATGCCTTTTCGGCAGACCATACAGCCACATTATTCGCCGCATTCGCCCAAACGGTCTGGACAGCTATCCCATCAACCGATTTGATGTCTTTGTAGCCGGGCTTTATCGCACTTTCGAGAGCAACTGCTTTACTCGCCTCTTCATCCCAAACTGCAAAGGGGTCAATAACCGTCGGCTCTCCAGTCAGGGGATCGACACCCTGCTCGGGCTCCACGCCAAGATCGCTCATACGCAGAAAAGCACCATCCTCTTTGATCAGCAAAGGCGCTTCCGTGTGTGCGCGGACGAATTCTTCATCTTCGAGATTGCCTGAGATAATTTCGTTTAGGATGGCCATAGCCAGAACACCGTCTGTCGCTGGATTGATGGGAATGTACCAGTCTGCCTTTGCAGCAGTCGAGTTAAAGACCGGGTCTATGACTATGAATTTCGTACCATTTTCCTTGGCATCCATCATAAAGTGAACAATCTGCGGTTGGGAAACAGTCGGATTAGATGCCCAGTTGATAATGGTTTTGGAATTGACGTAGTCAGTCGGTTCATTATTCGCTTGAGCTTCGGTCATACCTCCGAATATCTTTGTTGCAGCAAAACCTTGAGCTGCATCGATGTCACCCTTGATAGAGGAGAAGCCCATTACAGCACCGAAACGTGGCATGATGCCGGCAAATCCCCCGCCTGTGCACGTGCCGAAATTTCCAGAGTTCATCCATGTAGCAATGGCGTGGGTGCCATATTCGTCGATAATGGCATTCCATTTTTGACAATCTCATCAATCGCCTCGTCCCAGCTTATACGTTCGAACTCGCCCAGGCCCCGCTCAGCCCCCTCGACGCGACGCATGGGATACTGCAGTCGGTCTGCGCTGTATACGCGAGCCGGCTGTGTCAACCCCTTGGAACAGATGCGATTGTACTCCTTATTGGGAAAGTCCCCCGCTGACGTACGCACAACCTGACCATCTCTTACATGAATATTGAGCAAGCACCCGCCAAAGCAGTTTGATCGGCATACTCCAGTAAAGATTTGCTCTTCGGGGACTTCTTGCTGCTTGGGGTCGGTCGCCTCGAGGTTCTCCGTCTTCGGGCTGCAGCCGACGAGTGCGCCGGCGGCGGTCAGGGCAGCTGCGCCCTTGATGAAGCTTCGACGCGTGAAACCGTGCGTCCTTTGTTCAGCCATGCCTTCTCCTCTCGTTCAGATGGCCGTCAAGGCCGATCGATCCTCGCATGTGCGGAGGAGCGGGAGGGAGGGGTCGCGCGCCCTCCGCCGATGCGAGTGGAGAAGCCTCGTCTCCCCTTGGCTTCTCACTGGCTCCACTCTACGAAGTTCGAGGGGTTATTGCGATAAATCGACCATAAGTTTCGGGTTAAAAAGTCCTTAACCGGAGATTAATGACGTGATTGATCAGCGGTTTTCTCAAGACAGGTTATCTATATCTTCCAACCACCTATTCACTTCGCCAACGGCGTCCTCCATCGACAAATCCAGTCGAGAAGTCGCCGCAGCGGAAGCATAATCGGCGTTCCAATGCGAATAGGCAATCACTCTGACAGGCCATGTTCGAATCGGCTTGTTCAATATGCGGGCTTCTTTCGCCCTCGACGAGAAGATGTCCAAAATCGCTGATCGCACATCGAGATTGGAGGGCGAACCAGTCGCTTCTGCAAGACGCTTCAAAAGGACGAGATCAACCACGTCGCGCGGTCGTTCATTGCGAAACGCAGGAGGATCGTGGGGATCGGTACATGCGTGAACTTTCTGGGCGATCTGATAGCTGAGAGCCATACCAACCAGAAAATCAGGCGTTGGCAAACCAAATCCTGCGAGATTCGGAGCGCCCAAAAGCTCTTGAGAGGATGCAGCTCTGCCCTCATCGGGCGATATTTCGACTTTAACACGCCGCCACACATCTCCGTGAAGCGACAGGATCATTTCGAATCTGAGAGGTTTCACCACTCGGGTCGACACCCGTATAACCTCGGCGGGCGTTCGATAAAATGCCACCGGCCCCCAAGGTATCTTCAACTCCGCATCGAGATCACGCAGGAATTCCTCGAGCTCGCCTTGTACGATGCCATCGAGATCTTTTGTAGCTCGCGCATCCAAACCTAGTCGATGCTGAAGGAGGGTTCCTCCCTTCAGCGAGAATCTGTCTCCCGTTGCAGAGATGACCTGCTGCAGCTTCGCCGTTGCAACCGTCGAAGCAACAAGCCAAGCAAGCCTACCACCCTGGCCGATTCCAAATTCGTTCTCCGCATGAGCGATCCACGAATCCAAAACTCGTACCGAGCGAGGCTCTTTGCTCTTCGGTTTAAGTGCGCCCAGTAGTTCACTCAGATTAGCTCTCGTGCCACCAGCTCCCACATCATCGGTATCTCCCATCAAGCTCCCCCTCCAGAATTCGCGCTTCTTCTGCTGTTAGTAGGCGGCTGCGCTCGCCGTTTTCAATCGCCTGCCGAATCAAGTACGTTGGCACGTCCGCAACGATGCACTGCTCTATCGCACAAGGCAATGTGACGATGGGGATACGATGCCACCAAGCCTTTTGGCTGGCATCAATGTCCTGACGGTGAAGCACGTATCCCTCGCCGCCCGCCTTTGCAATTCGGCGACCCTTACCCACTGTCACATGAATCTTCGTCGGGTTTATGTCGCACACTTCGTAAGCATCGAGGGCGGTATCGTGGCTCAAAACCGCTTCCGGTGCCCCCGTCCACAATATGACGCGCATGAATGCATCAAGGCGTGTTTCCGGCACCTGCGGGACGCGATACAGCCCATGGGCCACGCGCTCTAAACGCCCGCGCTTCGTCAAGGCCGCAAGAGAATGCCGGGTGACCCCTTCGTCTTCCGCCTGAGCGGTTGTGACGTAGCCATACTGGTCGATGGCGACCTCTCTCAGCTTTTCAGTGTCAGTAATCATTGCGAACATGCAAAAATGTTAACATAGTGTTCACTTTTTTGCAATCGATATAGCGGCGTCAAAAACTTAACACGGTGTGAATGTTTTGACGAACTCGCCAGCTAGCGCTGCGGGGGATCCTTCGACTCGCTTCGCTCGCTCAGGATGACAAAGGGCTCTCCACGCGGTCGGCCATTTTGTAGCCTACTCGCTGCACGGTGAGCAGGTACTTCGGCTCGCTGGGGTTCTCCTCTATCTTCTCGCGGATCTTGCGCACGAACACGGTGATGTTGTTGGTGGGCTTGCAGTCGGCGTCGGACTCGCCCCAGATGTACTCCTGAATCTGGCTGCGCGTGAACACCTTGCCGGGATGCGCCGCCAGAAACGCCACGATTTCGAACTCCTTGGTGGTGAGCTGCACGGGCCTGCCCTTCACGCGCACCTCGTACTCGCCGAAGCGCACCTCCAAGTCACCGATGCGCGCCACGCCCTCGCGGTTGCGCGAGCGCGCGAAATCCACGGTGTCCTTGTGGCGGCGGATGTTCGCCTCGATGCGCAGCAGAAGCTCGGTGGCGTCGAAGGGCTTCGTCACGTAGTCGTCGCCGCCGGCGCGAAAGCCGATGCTCTTGTCCACGATGTCGCACTTCGCCGAGAGGAAGATCACCGGGATGCGCCTTCCCTCCTCGCGGATGCGGGCGCACAGGTCGAAGCCGTTCGTGCCCGGCAGCATCACGTCGAGCAGCAGCAGGTCGGGCTTCTCGCGCGCGAGCAGCTCCATGCCCGCCTCGGCGTCGCGCGCGCCCAGGTACGCGTAGCCGCTCGGCTCAAGCAGCTTCTCGATGGCCTGGTGCAAGTTGGCCTCGTCGTCAATCAGCAGAACCTTATACATCGTCATCCCCCACGATCGCTTCCTTCGGCACGGCGATGCGGAACACGCTTCCCTCGCCGAGCTCGCTTTCCACCGTCACCTCGAACCCCTGCACGTCGGCGTACTCGCGCACGAGCGCGAGCCCCAGCCCGCTGCCGTTGTACTTGCGCGTCGATGTGCTGTCCACCTGCACGAACCGCTCGAAGATGCGCTCCTGATCCTCGGGCGCGATGCCGATGCCGTCGTCGGCCATGGACATCGTCACCGCGCGCGCCTCGGCATCGTATGACACGCTCAGCTCCACCGCGCCGCCGTCGGGCGTGAACTTGATGGCGTTGCTGGCCAGGTTCTCCAGCATGCGCACCGTCTTCTCGAAGTCGCCGTACACGAGCGGCACGTCGGAGGCCACCTTCGTGCGGAACGCCACCGCGTACTTCTGCGCGAGCGGCGCCATGGTGCTCCGCACGGACGCCGCCACATCGCCCAGATCCATCGGCTCGCGGGCCGTCTTGATGACGCCGGCGTCCGAGCGCGCGATGTCCAGCATGTCGTTGATCATCGTGAGCAGGATCTGGCTGTTCTTCTCGATCTCCTCCCACGAACGGCGGTCGCCCTCGTTCGCCGGGTCGCACGCTTCGCGCGAGATCTGGGCGAACGTGATGATGGAGGTGAGCGGCGTGCGCAGCTCGTGGTTCACCATGGACAGGAGGTCGGACTTGAACTGCGTCTCCTGCGCCAGGTCGGCGTTGAGCTTCTCCAGCGTGTCGCGCTGCTGCTCCAGAAGCGCGTTAGCCTCCTGCAGATCGCTCGTGCGCGCCGCCACCTGCGATTCCAGGTGCTCGTACACGTCGTGCAGCTTGCCGGCCATATCGTTGAAGCCGGCGATGAGGCGCCGCACCTCCTTAGCCGCGCGCCCTTCCCGCAGCGACGCGCCCAGACGGCCTTCGCGCATCTCGCCGAACGCCCCGTGCAGCCCGTGCAGCGGCCGCAGCACGAACACCGTGGTCGCGATGTACACGATGGAGCCGATGATGACGGTGAGCATGAGGAAGAACGCGATGTCGCGCACCACGTTGTCGAACACGGCTTGGCGCTGCTGGTCGACGGGGATGACGATGCTGATTGCCCCGCCCACCGACTCGAGCGTCCAGCCCTCCTTCGGCTTGCCCGTGATGTCCAGCTCGCCCGCCGGCTCGCCGTGGCATTCAAGGCAGCTCTCGTCCACCTCGAGCGCCTGCAGGTAGCGGAACCGCTCCTGCCCCTCGTAGGGGGCGATGCCGTAATGCTCGGTGACCGAGGAGTCGGCGTAGAACCGGTTGAGGGCCTCTTCCTCGAACTCGTCGGGGATGTCCTGCTCGCTGCGCGGGTTGAAGTTCGTGTAGCGGATGGCGTAGTCGCTGCCCGCCGAGAACAGCCGCCCCACGCTCTTGCCCACCACGGCGCAGTGCAGCCCCTTGAACTCGAACCCGCCTGCGTCTGAATTGTTGATGACGCTCTGCGAGTTGTCCATGAACTGCCACACGGCGTCCATCTCGCGGGCGAACGTGCGCGCCTCCTCCAGCAGCGCCGCCTCGGTCTGCTTCTGCTGCGAGTGCACATCGAACAGGGCGAATGCGAAGAACGACACGACGAAGGCCACCGTCAAGGCGGCCAGGTAGATGGTCTTCAGGCTGAACGAGTGCTTCCCCATGCGCGCCCCCTGCCCCTCTCCCCGTTGCGGTTGCGTCATCCGGGAACCATCGTAGCACAAGGGAGCGGCGCGCTAGCGCTTCTTGCTGGTGCCGCGGGGGATCCTTCGACTCGCTTCGCTCGCTCAGGATGACAAACTGCGCGCTAGCGCTTCTTGCGGGGCTTGGATTTCTTGCGGGAGTCGCTCGCTTTCTCGCCGCGCATGCGGCGGGCTTCCTCGCGGCGCTCGCGCAGATCGTGCGTCTCCTGCTTGAGGGCCTGGTAAGACGCATAGCGCTCCTCGCCGAGGTCGCCGGCTTCCACGGCGGCGCGCACAGCGCATCCGGGCTCGTCCACATGGCGGCAGTCGCGGAAGCGGCATTGCTCGGCCAGCTCCTCCACGTCGGAAAACGCGGCGCCGATGCCCGCGTCGGCCTCCCAGAGGCCCAGGCCCCGCACGCCCGGCATATCCACGATGAAGCCCCCGCCCGGCACGGACACCATCTCGCGGCTCACGGTGGTGTGGCGGCCCTTGCCGTCCTCGCGCACGGGCGTCGTCTCCTGCACGGCCGCTCCCACCAGCATGTTCACCATGCTCGACTTCCCCACGCCGCTCTTGCCGATAAGCACGGCCACCGTCCCCTCGGGCACCAGCTGGCGCACGGCCTCGATGCTGGCGGGGTCGTTCTCCGACACCACGAGGGTCTGCACGTCCGGGCCCACGAGCGCGCGCACGCGGTCGCGCACCTCGGCCACATGCTCCTCGTCCTCCGCGAGGTCGGCCTTCGTCAGCACCACGGTCACCTCGGCGCCCGTCTCGTAGGCCAGCACCAGCTCGCGCTCCAGGCGGCGCACGTTGACATCGGCCAGCGGTTGCGCCACGAGGACGCGGTCGAAGTTGGCGGCCAGCACCTGCGGCAGCGCTCGCTCGGTGGGATCCTTGCGCACGAACGCGCGCGTGCGCGGCCGGATGCCGTCGATGATGCCCTTGTCGTGCCCCTCCGGAACCGCCACGTCCACGAAGTCGCCGATGACCGCGCGCACCTCCTCGCCCTTCACCAGCGCCGTGGCGTGCTCGCAGCGCACGAGCGCGCCCGACTCCGTGCGCACGAGGGGATACCCCCGGTCAAGCTTGACAACCCGGCCTTTCTGCAAGCGCGGTCCCCTTTCCTAACGCTGCCGCTCGCGCAGCCAGTAGAACACCCCGAGCATGATAAGCCCCACCGCCACCGCCGCGATGCCGGGGACGAAGTCGTTGAAATCGAACACGTCCTCGCGATGCTCGCCGGGCGCGACCGCCGTCACCACCTCGGCGTGGAGGTCGGAGAGCCCCTCATGGTCGGGGCAGACGAGATGGAACGTCCCGCGCACTTGCAGCGTGGTGCCGCGCGTGCCGTACTTGCCGAACGCGTCGATTTTCGCGGCCTGCTCGGCGGTCATGTACACCGAGAGCGTGGACGAGTCGCCCTCGGCCGACAGCGTGATCCACCGGTGGCGGTTGCCCAGCCCCGAGCGGATGCTGTCGCCGACGGCTTCGCCCACCACCTGCACCGTCTGGTTGTCGTAGTAGGTGTCCGCGCTGCTCAGATCGGATATGGACGTGTCGTAGATGAACGAGCTGTCGGGCAGCTGCTGGGTGTTCACCGCGTTGTCGTCCTGCGCGGCGGGCTGATCGACGGGCTCGTCGGCGAACACCGTCGGCGCGAGCGCCAGCCCGGCCGCCAACGCGGCCGCGACAAGCGCGGCACGGGCGAAGCGGGGCGCTATGCGTGCGAATAGCCAGGTCATCCCTTCGACACCCGCCTTTTCAGATTGAGTGACACGATGATCTCCACCACGAGCGCGATAAGCGTCACGAACTCCAGACGGCCGGCCCACATCTGCAGGATGTAGAACACCTCCAGCGTCACGGGCATGCCGGACGTCGCGAGCGTCGAGACGATGCCGCCGTTGCTGGCCATCGACACCGACTCGAAGATGGCCGGCGCCGCCTCGAACCCGTGCGCGATGCCCACGAGGGCGCCCACCGCGTACGTGATGACGTACAGGACGAACACCGTCATGGCCTCTTTCACGATCTCGGGCGAGAGGATGCGCCGCCCCACGTGGTTGTACGCCACGACCACGCGGGCCGTGTCGGGAGCGAGCGCCTGCTTGATGGTGGACACCATGGACTTCGCGATGAGGCCCATGCGGTTGAACTTGATGCCGCCCGAGGTGGACCCGCCGCTGCCGCCCACCGCCATGAGCATGGCCAGCACCAGAAACGCGCCCGACCCGAGCAGCGTGGTCAGCTGGTTGGTGGTGATGTTCTGGAAGCCGGTGGTGGAGAACGCCGAGATCACCATGAACAGGCCGCGCCGCAGCATGGTGGGAAGGTTGGAGAACTCGCCGCTTGCGCTGAGCGAGGCCGCGAACACGCACGTCACCACCGCGAGCCACACGACCATCGTGCGGATCTCGAGGTCGCGGAAGAAGATGGCGACGCGGCCCTTCCACACCTCGGAGTGCAGCACGAAGTTGATGGAGCCCATGAGCATGAGCAGCATGAGCACCACCTCGACGGGGAAGGAGTGGTAGTACATGACGCTTTGGCTCATGGGCGTGAAGCCGCCGGTGGTGAAGCCCGAGATGGCGAGCCACAGGGCGTGCAGCACGGCGCGCAGCGGCTCCATGCCGAGGAAGAGGCACAGCCCCGTGAGGACGAGCGCGACGATGAGGATGAAACCCATGGCTATCTTCGCGATGAACTGGGTGGTCTGCACGACGTTGGGCACCACGTGCTCGCTGCGCCCCTCGGACATGTACAGGCTCGCGCCGGCGCGCTTGCCGAACAGGCCGAACGACAGCGCCACCACGATGAGTCCCAAACCGCCGATGAGGTGGGTCATGAACCGCCACATGTTGTCGGCGTTCGACAGGTGGTCGAGGTCGAGGATGACGCTCGCGCCCGTCGTGGTCATGCCCGACACGCCGTCGAACAGCGCGTCAAGGTAGGTGGCGTAGTGCCCGGAGAGATGCAGGGGCACGGCGGCGACGAAGGCGAGCACGATCCAGGCGAGACCGGTGACGGCGAGCGCCTGCTGCCTGTTGAGGCGGCCCGGCTCGACGCGCAAGAAGCGCAGGGCCGACCCCACGATGAGGGAGATGCCGATGGTCAGAAGGTAATGGCCGGCCGGCCTCCACTCGCCGCAAGCGACGGCCGTCACGAACGGCACGACGAGGGCGAACGTGGAGAACAGCACGAGCACGCCGAGGTAATGGCCGATGACCCGCACATCGTACAATGTGAACCGCTGCCACATGGATGCGCCCTACCCCTGTCCCGCGCCGGCCGAAGCGGCGTTTTCGACGATCGGACTCAACCCAGCACGACCCTCACGATGATGATGAGCGCCCACAGCGCCAGCAGGAAGCACCCCAGCGAGAGCAGCACGATGCCGAACCCCATGAGCGGAGCCTCGAGCGACTGTCGGATGTTCTGCGGCTTTTTTCGCATGCGGGTATTCTAGTACAAACGGCCGTTCTCCGATACGGGCGGCTTGTCAACACTCCAGAAGTCCCCAACCCGGCGCGCGGGGGCGAGGGCGCGGGGGCAGAGGCGCGCTCGCCGCAGACCGACCGAGGCAGCCGCTCGGCCCCTTCGATGGTTTCTCCCCAATGAAACTTTCCCCACGTCGTCACGAAAGAGCCGCGCGCACGGTATAATCCCCTCCATCTTGCTTGCTGCAAGGCCGCGACGTCGAGGAGAAAACGCCGCGAGGGGGATCGGCCTGCGGGCGACGCCGCAGGGGAGAAAGGACAATCATGGCTCCGGAAAACGACATCGACTATTCGTTGTCGCGCGTACCTGATGAAGCGAAACAGCCGTTCTGGCGGATTCTTTTCATCAGGATCGGCGCGATCTGCTGCGTGTCCCAGCTCATGCTGGGCGCGGCGCTCGGCTACGGCCTGACGTTCTGGGACGCCTTCTTGGCCACCATGCTCGGCTCGGTGCTGCTGCAGGTGGTCAGCTGGGCGCTCGGCACGGCGGCCGCGAAGGAGGGCCTGTCCACCAGCCTGCTCTCGCGCTGGGCGGGCTTCGGCAAGGTGGGCTCGGCGCTGTTCGGCGGCGTGGTGGCCATCTCGATGGTGGGCTGGTTCGGCGTGCAGAACGCCGTGTTCGGCGAGGGCATGACCAGCATCGTCCCGTTCACGGACTTCCTCGGCGCGTTCGAGTACCCCGTGTGGGCCATCATCACCGGCCTCGGCATCACGCTTCTGGTGGTGTTCGGCATCAAGGCCATCGCGAACTTCGCCACCGTGTTCGTGCCGCTGTTCGTGATCGTTGTCGTGGTGGCCGCGGCCATCATCCTGCAGGACCACACCATCACCGAGCTTCTGACCACCGCCCCTCCGGGACCGGCGCTCACGCTGGGCGCGGCCACCACGATGGTGGCGGGCGGCTTCATCGCCGGCGCCATCTGCACGCCCGACTACGCGCGCTTCCTGAAGAACGGCACGCAGGTGTTCTGGATGACGCTCATCGGCACGTTCGTGGGCGAGCTGGGCATGAACCTGCTGGCCGTGCTGCTGGCGCACGCCATGGGCACCGAGAACGTGGTCGACATCATGATGGGCACCTCGGGCGTCATCGGCGTCATCATCGTGGTGGCCTCCACGGTGAAGCTCAACGACATCAACCTGTACTCGTCGTCGCTCGGCCTGGCCACGATGATCAACGCGCTGTTCAACAAGAAGCTCAGCCGCAACGCGCTCGTGTGGGCGCTCGGCATCGTGGGCACGGCCCTGTCGGTGATCGGCATCATCAACTACTTCGTGGGATTCCTCTCGCTGCTCGGCGTGGCCATCCCGCCCGTCGCGGGCATCATGGTGGTTGACTACTTCGTGCTGAAGCGCAGCCGCGCGGCGCTCGACGAGTCGCGCGCCAAGGGCATGCTGCCCGCCACTGTGGAGAAGCTGAACCCGCTCGCCATCGTGAGCTGGATCGCCGGCTTCGCGGTGGGCGAGATCACCAGCATCATGAACATCGGCATCCCCGGCCTGAACTCGCTCATCCTGGCCGGCGTGCTGTACTGGGTGATCATGAAGGCGTACGCCGCCATGAAGAAGATGGACATCGTCGCCTTCGCTGAGACGGACCAGGTGCTCTAGCGCATCTGCCCGACCCGTTCGCCATCCGAGCCCCCGCTGTTTCACGTGAAACACCGGGGGCTTTTTCGTTGGCGTGCCTTATGGAAGCCTTGCTGCCACGTAACGTTGCCTCGAGCTTCTCGGCTTGTCGGGAATCGTCATACGCAACCGCCCCTCCTGAACCGCAGGCATGATGTACACGCGAGTTGCATAGGGGGTGGACGCAAGCCCGAGGAACTCGGCTATTTCCGCACGGGAGCGCGGCACGGAGCAAAACGCCGCGAGATCGGGCTCTTTCTCGGTGTCGTCGGCTTTCGCCTGCGCGGCAGGCGCTTTGCGCAACACGACCGTGAACGAATCGTGCGTGTCGACGAACTCCGGCTGCGGAAGGCCGGCTTGACGCATGAGTCTGAGAACGGTCGGAATGCCCGAATAGCGATTCTCCGTTAAACCGAGCGTTTCCATCGCGGTTGCGAGAGCGGGATTGCGCGTGTCGGGCTGCACCTTGCCCAGCTGATCGACGCGCAACCGTCCATACAATCCTCCGGGATTGCTCACTTCGATGCGGTCGGCGAACATCCTGATTTGGATAGGCATGCCTTCGGTGTGCACGCTGTAATCGCGATGGACAAGAGCGTTGAGCACGATTTCCCTGATCGCTTCCACAGGATATTCCGGGATATCCTGACGCTCGCCAGTGGCGGGATCGATGACCGTCTTCGTCTTCATGTTGCCCCTCACGAAGACAAGCGATTCCTTCAACATGTCGGGGATCGTCCCCTCGATGCGCCGGTTGTCGATGAAGCGCTCTCCTTCGGGCCCTGTCTCGCCCATCTCTTCTCCGGGGATCGAAACGGCGACGATGCAGAGCTGGGGAATGAACGCCTGCGGATACAGCCCGAACATCCACTCGGCATACAGCGAAACGCCCCCGTCGCGCGTCACGCCCATCAAATCGAGGATGCGATCCCGATCCAACTTGCCAAGATTCGGCTTGTTGCGCTTGAGCTTCACCAGATATTCTTCAAGCAGACCTTCGTCGAGGGAAGCGAGGTCGGCGTTCGGGACGACACGAATATCATCCTGGTATTTCTTCCGGAAGGATTCGTAGCTGTATATCTCATATTCCGTCATAAGCTCATCCGCTTCGCCAACGCGCTTGTACGATCCCTTCGTTTTGCCCTTGCCCTTGTAATAGCAGGGTCGGTCGGACAGATCGAGCGCCGGAATCTCGGCAGAGACGACGTACGAATCGCCAACCTTGCACACGCTGAACAACGGTCGCACGACGGGATCCATCTGGTTGCATTGCTCGGTCACGCTTTTCTGCAAATCCTGCACGTCGTACACTCCGACGCACTTATATGCGTTCGTCTCATCGAGCCCGAAGACGATGACGCCTCCCTCGTCTTGGTTCGAGAATGAAGACAAGGTGTCGAACAGGCGCTTCGGACAGCCGTCATGCGCCTTTTTGACTTCAACAGTTTGCATCTCCGCTTGCATTTCTTGAATGTTCGCTACCAGATGTTGGAGATCCGTTTCAAGCATGCAAACTCCCCCTCAAGTAAAAGTACGATACTCGTACAGTAAAAGTACAATACTGAAGCTAAAAGTACAATACTCGAAAGCGAAAGTACAAAACTCGATGAAAAAGTGTGATTCTTTCAAGTTGAAGTACAAAGTTTGCTTCAAAAGTACAATGTTGAAAAGCCGATGTACAAAGTTTCGCACCATCGACTTGCAAGAAAGCTCCCGCTGTTTCACGTGAAACAGCGGGAGCTTTCTTGTTGCGCACAAGTTTGGGCGCGGCTTTGTGCACGGGCTGGGCAGAAGTATCGCCGTCGGCTTCCTATACTGTCGGCATCGCCAATGCGAGGGGGAAGCAAGGGGAAGGCTCGGTGGAGTGCTTCCGCGTCGACGCGGCGGGACGCATGAAGGTGATCGACCGCTACAAGGCCGGCTCGTTCTTCGGGTTCCACATCCTGCGCGACAACTGCCTGCCCATGACGTCGGCGCGCTGCTGCGAGGACTGCTGCGTCCTGGCCATCCCCAAGGAGTCGTTCTTCAAGCTGCTGCACGGCTGCCCCGAGTTCGCCGACCGCACGGTACGCTACCTGTTCGGGCTGCTCTCGATGCAGACGAAGGAGGTGCTGAACTCGTCGTTCTACGCGACGAGCCAGCGCGTGCCGATGCTTTTGGCCGAGCTCGTGCAGGAGCGGCAAGGCGACGGCGATCCCGCGCTTTTGCCGTACAGCAACGTCGCGCTGGCCGACATGCTGGGCATCAGCCGCAATTCCGTGTCGACCGCGCTTTCGCGCCTGCATGCCCAAGGCGTCATCGAGAAGCGGCGCAACTGCATCCACGTCCTGGACGTGGAGAAGCTCGAAGCAATAGCTCGAATGGCATAAAAGGGGACTGTCCCCTTTTATGCCATTATGGGAGAAGCACCAGGTCGTAGAGGTCGGGGCGGCGGTCGCGCAGGTAGGGGCTGCGCTGGCGGAGGGCCGTCACGTCGTCGAGGTCGAGCTCCACGTGCAGCACGCCTTCGGCCTCCTCCTCAAGCTCGGCTATCACGTGGCCGCGCGGGTTGCACACCTTCGTGTGACCGGGCATGACCAGGTCGTCCTCCACGCCGTAGCGGTTGACGGCCGCCAGGAACACGGTGTTCTCGAGCGCGCGGGCAGGCGCGTTCACGTCCCAGATGTCCATGTCCTCGGCGCACCAGGCCGACGGGCACACGAGGATGTCGGCGCCCTGCAGCGCGAGCATGCGCGACACCTCCGGGAAGCCCAGGTCGTAGCAGATGAGCACGCCGACGCGCCCGAAGTCGGTGTCGAACACGAGAGTGTCGTTGCCGGAGCGGAAGTAGAAGCGCTCGAGCGCCCAGAGGTGCTGCTTGTCGTAGGTGCCGATCAGCCGGCCCTCGCGGTCGATGACCACGGCGCTGTTGAACGCCACGCCCGCAAGCTCGTAGGTGAGCGCGAGGCCCGCCACCACGTAGCAGCCGGCCTCGCGAGCGGCAGCTTGCAGCGCGGTCACCGTGGGGCCGTCGATGGGCTCGGCCAGCTCGGGCACGCGCGGGCCCACGACGTTCAGCTGGTAGCCCGTCGAGAACAGCTCGGGCAGCACCACGAGGTCGGCCCCCTGCGCACCCGCCTCGACGATCATGCGGCACGCCTTCTCGGCGTTCGCCGCCGGGTCGCACATCGTGCTCTCGAACTGGATGAGCGCCAGGTGGGCGGTTCGCTTTTCTTCGGTCATGAGTTGCCTCCCTTACAATTTGAGATCGCCGACGGCCTTCACGCGGATGCAGAGCGCGTCGCCCAGGTAGGCCATGGGGATGTCCTCGACGTCCACCACCTCCACGGTGGCGGGGTCGGCGCCGGCCTCGATGGCCTCGTCGCAGGCGCGCTGCTTCGACTCGGAGAGCGCCTGGTCGCGCGGCGTCTCGGTCAGCGAGAACACCTTCGCTATCTGGCCCGACACCTGCGCGATGGCCGAGCCCACGGCGTTCGCCACGCCGAAGTTCTCCGGACGCAGCACCTCGCCGGCACCTTCCAACGTCTCGGGAGCCAGGATGGATCCGCCGCCCACGAGGATGACGGTCACGTCGCCGGCCGAGGTCTTCATCGCGTCCACCGCGTCCTCGATGATGCGCGTGATCTCGGCGTAGGCCGCGTCCACAAGCGCGGGATCGAGGCCAGCCACCAGCGCGGGATCGCCCACGCCCTCGGCCAGTCCCTTCGCCACCACGATGTCGGTGGCCGTGAGCGTGTCGCCGCCGAAGCAGAGCGCCTTGCTTGTGACCAGGTAGCCCACGCTGTCGGGCCCCACGGTCACGCGGCCGTCGTCGAGCTGCCGCACGATGGAGCCGCCGCCGAGGCCCACGCTCACCAGGTCGGGCATGCGGAAGTTCGTGCGCACGTCGCCGATCTCCACGGCCACCATGCTCTCGCGCGGGAAGCCGTGCGCCAGCACGCCCACGTCGGTGGTGGTGCCGCCGATATCCACGACCACGGCGTCCTTCTCCTTCGTGAGAAACGACGCGCCGCGGATGGAGTTGGTGGGCCCGCACGCGATGGTGAAGATGGGATAGCGCTTCGCGTAGTCCACGGACATGAGCGTGCCGTCGTTCTGCCCCAGGTAGACGGCCACGTCGGTCAGCCCCTCGGCCGCGAGCGCCGCCTCGAAGCTGTCGGCCGTCGTGCGCGCCACGTCGTAGAGCGCCGCGTTCAGGATGGAGGCGTTCTCACGCTCGAGGAACCCGAGCGAGCCGATCTCCGACGACAGCGTGACGGGGAAGCCCTCGCCCAGCTCCTCGCGCAGGATGGCGGCGGCGCGCTTCTCGTGCGCATCGGACACCGGCGAGAACACGCTGGTCACCGCCACGGACTCGAAGCCCTCCTCGCGTACGATGCGTGCGACCTCGCGGATCTCGTCCTCGGAAAGCGGGCTGATCTCGCGGCCGTCGAACTCGTTGCCGCCGTGCACCAGGAAATCCTGCACGCGCATGGCGTCTTTCAGCTCGTCGGGCCAGTCGGCCATGCAGCTGACGGCGGTCGTGGCCGGCGCGCCCACGCGCACGGCCGCCACCTTGTTGAGGCGCTTGCGCTCCACGATGGCGTTCGTGCAGTGTGTGGTGCCCAGCATGGCGAACCCGATGTTCTTGGCGGCCTCGTCGGCTCCCACCTGCGTGATCACCTCGTGCATGGCGGCCTTGATGCCGCCCATCACGTCCTCGGTGGTGGGGCTCTTCGTGGCGGCCACCAGCTTGAGGTCGCCGTCGATGATCACGGCGTCGGTGTTCGTGCCGCCCACGTCGATGCCAAGACGCCAGATGCGAGTGGACGCCTTCGCGGCAGCGCGCTTTTTTTCCTGCTTCTTCGCAGCTTTCTGCTCAGCCTTCTTCAGCTGCTTTTTCGAGAGCTTCTTGTCCTTCTTGCTCATCGCGCGTTCACCTCCGCTGCCGCCATGCGCTCCTCCACCGGGATGTAGTCCACGTCGTAGCCGAACGCGCGCGGGCCCACCACGGCCAGGCCCTGCGGCGTGCGCCACTGCGGCGCGCAGGGCATGCCCACCACCACGACGCGCGCGCCGTATTTCAGGCCCTCGGTGGTCACGGGCGCGCCGGATTCCATGTCCAGCGACATGATGAGGTCGGGCGCGGTGGTCACCGGCTCGCCATCGCGCAGCGCGATGAGGTTCTCGTTCTGGAACTCGATGACCAGTTCGCTGCCCTTGTCCTGGTCAAGGCCGCTTACCACGGCGCGGCCGCGCACGAACATGCCGTCGGTCTTGCGCTCGACGTCCATCACCTTGCCGCGGAACAGGCGGAAGCCGCGCGTCACGCCCAGCACCGCGTCGATGGGGTCGGCGTGCTGCTCGCGCGCCTCGCGCAACGTGCGGCCGATCTCCTCGCACAGCGTCGGCGTGTCGGGGATGCAGAAATCCTTGAGCTGACGCCCGGTGCAAGGATACGACGCGAGGATGGTGTAGCCGCCCATCACCGACGTGGCCTGGCGCGCGATGCGCTCGAGCCACTTGTCGTCGATGCCGCGCACCGTCACCGTGTTGCCCTTCTCGTCGGCGAGCACGGCCGGCTGGCCCTTCACGCCGTTGATGCCGAGCGTGGTCATCTGCAGCTCGGGGAACGCGCGGCCCATGAGGTCGCAGTCCACCACGGGGATGCGACGCGTGGCCGCCAGGATGAACGGGATGGTGGAGTTCACGCCGCCCGCCTCCACGGCGTAGATGGCGTAGGGCTCCTGGCCCAGCTCGCGCACCAGCTCGTCGTAGGTGGCCATGGGCTCAAGGCCGCTGCAGATCTTCTCCACCATGATGGTGGGGGCGCCCATCATCTGCGACACGCACACCATCGCGTCGTCGGGAACCTCGTCGGGCGAGATGAGCTCCACCTCGCCGTACTTCCTGATGGCCTCGATGGCCATGAGCTTGCCGACGTAGGGGTCGCCGCCCCCACCCGCGCCGAGGACCGTCGCGCCGAGCGCCATGTCCTCGATCTCTTTGATGCCGATCATCCTTCTCATGATGAGTAGACCTTTCCGCTGTGGTTGCCGCTTGCCGCTATTATGACGTATCGCGCCCAGATCGAACACGGGGCATTCATCATTACATCTATCATTTAACTTTCTTTACATCATTTCACTTTTCTCTTCATCATTACAGCATCTCGCGTTATGATGCTGCCATGCACAGCCCGGCCCTTCATGCGAAACCACGCCGAAAGGATGCGGATTGGACTTGACGACTCGCTTCGATCTCGCTCGCCACGTGGCCCTCATGCGCTCCGCCGGAACCGACTTGCAAACCTGCGAGGTCAAAAGCGCCGAGAAGGAGTTCCCGAAGGACTGCATCCCCACCCTCTCCGCGTTCTCGAACGGCTCAGGCGGAATACTCCTTCTTGGGCTCTCAGAACGGGAGGGGTTCGCGCCTGTCCCCACGTTTGATCCGAGCCGCATGCAAGACGCTTTGGCCGATGCGTGCTCGAACAAGCTCATACCGCCCGTTCGCCCGGAGATCGCCTTCGAAGAGTTCGAGGAGAAGCCGGTGCTCGTCGCCAAGATCCCCGAATTGCCGCCGCGAGACAAACCGTGCTACGTCGCCTCCAAAGGCCTGTACGAAGGATCCTTCATCCGCACGGGCGACGGCGACCGGAAGATGAGCCATTACGAGATAAACCGTCTCCTCGAGGAGCGCGCCCAGCCGCGCCATGACGTGCGAATCGTGCAGGAGGCGGTCGTGGACGATCTGGATCGATCGCTCGTGGAGCCCCTGCTGAAAAAGGAGCGCTTTCTCCACCCGCGCGTGTTCGAAAAGTACGACGACCTCGCCATACTCGTGAGCCTTCGCGTGATCGCTGAGGACGACGGCGGCACACCTCGCCCCACCCTCGCGGGGCTTCTCGCGCTGGGAGAGTACCCGCAGAAGTATTTCCCCCGGCTGAACGTGTCGTTCGCGTCATATCCCGGAACGACGAAGGCTTCGACTTTCACGGGGCAGCGCTTCCTCGACTCGGCTGATTTCGTCGGGCCCATTCCCTTCATGATCGCCGACGCGGTTGCCGCCGTGGCAAGGAACATGCGGACGGCGTCGTTCGTGGAGGGAGCGTTTCGCGAAGACGTGCCCGACTATCCTCTCGAGGCGGTGCGCGAGGCGGTGGCCAACGCGCTCATGCACCGCGACTACTCCCCCGAGTCATGGGGAACGCAGGTGCAGGTGAACATGTTCGCCGACAGGTTGGAGGTTCTCAGCCCGGGGGGATTGTACGGCACCGTGACGGTGGATACGCTCGGAACGCTCGGCGTCTCCTCGACGAGGAACGAGTTCCTTTCGAAGATCCTTGGAAGCACGCCGTACCCGCACCCGCTTGGCAACGCCCAGTACGTCGTCGAGAACAAGGGGACGGGGTTCATCGAGATACGCTCGCAGCTGGCGGCCGCCGGCATGGAGCCTCCGCAGGTGTTCGACCGGCCCGGCTCGTTCTCTCTTGTTTTCAAAAAGCGCCCGGCGGCTTCGATCGAACGGCATGACTCCCCTCAAAAGGACGCCGAGCAGGCTATCCTGAACATGGCCAGGGAAAATGGATCAATCAGCGCCAAAGAGGCTGAAGCTGCGCTGCGCCTTTCCCGGGTCACCGTGCTGAAGCATATCAATCGCCTGATCGAAGAGGGCGTGCTTGAATCTTCGGAGCCGGCCACCAGCAAGAAGAGACGTTATCGGCTTTCGAATACGTAGGCAGTATCGCGATAGGAGTAAGAACCATGATCCTCAAGCAACTGATCGACTTGTACGACCTGTTGGACTCGCCGGGCGCGAGTGGGCGGGCGGCCGTGGACTACCTGCGCGGCATCGATCCCGACTGCGACGCGGAGACGTACGTGTTGGAAGGACCCAAGGGCTCGACCGACATGGTGCGCGTGCGCATTCCGGGCGAGCGCGGGCGCTCGACCGGCGGCGACGCACCGACGATCGCGCTTTTGGGGCGCCTCGGGGGCTTGGGCGCGCGACCCGAGCGCATCGGCTTCGTGTCGGACGGCGACGGCGCGCTCACGGTGCTGGCCTGCGCGGCGAAGCTGCTGTCGATGCACGCGCGCGGCGACGTGCTGGCGGGCGACGTGGTGCTGTCCACGCACGTGTGCCCGCACGCGCCGACGTCGCCACACGAGCCGGTGCCCTTCATGGGCTCGCCCGTGGCCACGGCGGACGTCAACCGCGAAGAGGTGGGCGGCGCCGACGTGCTAGACGCGGTACTCGTGGTGGATACGACGAAGGGCAACCGCATCATGAACGAGCGCGGCTTCATGATCTCGCCCACGGTGAAGCAGGGCTGCATCCTGCGCGTGAGCGACGACCTGGTGGGCCTCGTGGAGATCGCGACCGGCCGCCGCGCGCGCACGTTCCCGCTGTCGATGGCCGACATCACGCCCTACGGCAACGGCCTGTACCATCTGAACTCGATCCTGCAGCCGTGCACGGCCACCGACGCTCCCGTCGTGGGCGTGGCCATCACCACGGAGACGGCGGTGCCGGGCTGCGCGACCGGGGCGACGCACCTGGGCGATTTGGACGAGGCCGGGTCGTTCATGATCGAGGCGGCGAAGGCGTTCGGTGAAGGGAAGTGCTCGTTCTTCGACGCCGACGAATACGCCCGCTTCGTGGAGCGCTACGGCACCATGGCCCACCTCCAGACGATGGGCGAGCTGCCCGCAGAAGATCCGCAGGCGTAAGCCTTTGTCATCCTGAGCGGAGCGGCGGGGCGGCCCACCCTCTTGTCATCCTGAGCGGAGCGGCGAAGCCGCGAAGTCGAAGGATCCCGCGCGGTGCCAACCGTCAAATGTTTCACGTGAAACACTCGACTCTGACCAGCAATTATGAACTGAAAGGACTCGCGACGATGAACTTGGACGAGCGGGCGCGCACCATCATCGAGACGAACCTCGGCCTCGGCGAAGACGAGACGCTGCTCGTGGTCACTGACGATGCCACGCGCGAGGTGGGCGAGCTGTTCTACCGCGCCGCGCGCTCGCTCGGCCGACGCGCGCTCATCCTGCAGATGCCCGTGGGCCGCGTCGCGGGCGAGGAGCCGCCGGCCGCCGTGGCCGCCGCGATGCGCGAGGCCGACGTCGCGCTCTGCCCCACCGCCCAGTCCGTCACGCACACGAACGCGCGCATCGAGGCCGCGAAGTCCGGCACCCGCGTGGTCACCATGCCCGGCGTGACCATGGACATGCTGCGCGAAGGCGCTGCCTGCGCCGACTACGCCGAAGTTGAGCGCCGCACGCGCGAGCTCACCGAGCGCTTGACTCGGGCGCGCACGGCCCGCATCGAGAAGGACGGCCACATGCTGGAGCTTTCGCTCGACGGCCGCGCGGGCGTGGCGAGCCCCGGCATCTACCGCGAGCCGGGCGCGAGCGGCAACTTCCCCTCGGGCGAGGCCTATATCGCGCCGCTCGAAACCGAGGCCAACGGCAGCGTCGTCATCGACGGCTCGATGGTGGGCATCGGCACCCTGGCCGAGCCGCTAGTCGCCGTCATCGAGCGCGGCCGCCTCGTGCGCATGGAGGGCGCCGACGCGAACGGCCCCTACGCCGAGCAGCTCGCCGTGCTGTTCGAGCGACCTGAGAACGGAACCGTCGCCGAGCTCGGCATCGGCACGAACGAGGCTGCCAAGCTCTGCGGCATCATCCTCGAGGACGAGAAGCTCTACGGCACCGTGCACGTGGCCTTCGGCACCAACACCTCGTTCGGCGGCGTCACGAAAGCCGACTGCCACCTCGACGGCATCATCCTCCGCCCCACCCTCTACCTCGACGACCACCTCGTCATCCGCGACGGTGAGTTCGCCTAACGCGAAAGCGGCCCGCCGGGGTGGCGGGCCGCTGGTTCGCGGGCGTTTTGTCACAAAAGGGGACTGTCCCCTTTTGTGACATTATTTCTCGCCGTCTGTCAGGAGGTCGTCGATGGGGAAGGCGTCCAATTCGAGCGGGGCCTCCACGGTGCACTCGTAGTTGCCATCCTGGTCGATGCCGATGAGGACGTGGCTGCGGTCGCGCAGCTGGCCCTCCACCACCTTCTGGGCGATGCGGTCTACGATCTCGCGCTGGATGAGGCGCTTCAGCGGACGCGCGCCGAAGATGGGGTCGTAGCCGTCGATGGACAGGTGCTCCATCGCGGCCGGCGTCACGTCGAGCGTGATGCGGCGGTCGGCCAGGCGGTCGCGCACCTCCTCCAGCTGCAAATCCACGATGGGCTCGATGTTCGTCATGTTGAGCGCGTTGAACACCACCACGTCGTCGATGCGGTTGATGAACTCGGGGCGGAACGTCGCCCGTAGCGCGCCGTCGATGGCCTGCTTCATGGCCTTCTCGTCGTTGTGCTCGGCGAACTCGCGGATGAACTGCGAGCCGACGTTGCTCGTCATGATGATGATGGCGTTCTTGAACGACACCACGCGGCCCTGGCCGTCGGTCAGGCGGCCGTCGTCGAGCACCTGCAAGAGGATGTTGAATACGTCCGGGTGCGCTTTCTCTATCTCGTCGAGCAGCACCACGGAATACGGCTTGCGGCGCACGGCCTCGGTGAGCTGGCCGCCCTCGTCGTAGCCGACGTACCCCGGAGGCGCGCCGATGAGGCGCTGTACGGAAAACTTCTCCATGTACTCGGACATGTCGATGCGCACCATGGCCTTCTCGCTGTCGAACAGGTACTCGGCCAGGGCCTTGGCAAGCTCCGTCTTGCCCACGCCGGTGGGGCCCAGGAACAGGAACGATCCGATGGGCTGGTTCGGGTCGGACAGGCCCGCGCGGTTGCGGCGGATGGCACCGGCCACGGCCGACACGGCCTCGTCCTGGCCCACCACGCGCTCGTGCAGCTTCTCCTCCAGGTCCACGAGCTTGGCCATCTCGCCCTGCATCATCTTCTGCACGGGGATGCCGGTCCAGGCGCTCACCACCTCGGCGATCTCGTCGTCGGACACCTCCTCCTTCAGGATGGCGCCGTCTTGCTGCTTCACGTTGAGAGCTTCCTCGGCCTCGTGCAGGCGGCGCTGCAGGTCGGGGATGCGGGCGTAGCGGATCTCGGAAGCCTTCACCAGGTCGCCCTCGCGGGTGGCGCGCTCTTCTTCCAGCTGGGCGCCTTCGAGCTGCGCTTTGAGTTCCTGCACGTGAACGATAACGTCCTTCTCGTTCTGCCACTCGGCCTTGCGCTTGTCCAGATCCTCCTGCGCGGCGGCTATCTCGCGACGCAGCGCTTCCAGGCGCTCCTTGGAGGCGTCGTCCGTCTCCTTCATGAGGGCCTGCTCCTCGATCTGCATCTGCGTGAGCTTGCGGTCGGCCGCGTCCACCTCCTCAGGCATGGAGTCGATCTCGATGCGCAGGCGGCTGGCGGCCTCGTCCATGAGGTCGATGGCCTTGTCGGGCAGGAAGCGATCGGAGATGTAGCGGTTCGAGAGCTCGGCCGCAGCCACGATGGCGGCGTCGGTGATGCGCACGCCGTGGTGGATCTCGTACTTCTCCTTCAGGCCGCGCAGGATGGCGATGGTGTCCTCCACCGTTGGCTCGGTGACCAGCACCGGTTGGAAGCGGCGCTCCAGCGCGGCGTCCTTCTCGATGTACTTGCGGTACTCGTCGAGCGTGGTGGCGCCGATGGCGTGCAGCTCGCCGCGCGCCAGGGCGGGCTTGAGCATGTTGCCGGCATCCATGGAGCTGTCGCCGGTGGAGCCCGCGCCCACGATGGTGTGCAGCTCGTCGATAAACAGGATGATCTGCCCCTCCGACTGCTTCACCTCGCGCAGCACGGCCTTCAAGCGGTCCTCGAACTCGCCGCGGTACTTGGCACCCGCCAGCATCGCGGGCAGGTCGAGCGCGATGATGTCGCGGTCCTTCAGCGACGAGGGGACGTCGCCAGCCACGATGCGCTGGGCGAGGCCCTCCACGATGGCCGTCTTGCCGGTGCCGGGCTCGCCGATGAGCACGGGGTTGTTCTTCGTGCGGCGGGAAAGCACCTGGATGGTGCGGCGGATTTCCTCCGAGCGGCCGATCACCGGGTCCAGCTTGCCCTCGCGGGCCTGCTGCGTGAGGTTCTGGCCGTACTGCTCCAAGGCCTCGAACTGGGTTTTCTCCTGCGGATCAGTCACGCGGGTATCGCCGCGCAGCTCTTCGTAGGCGGCCTCGATGGTCTTGCGCGTCACGCCGGCCACGGTGAGGATCTTGCCCGCGGCGCCCTTATCCTCGGACAGCGCGATGAGCAGGTGCTCGCTCGTGGCGTAGCTGTCGCCCAGCTTCTCGGCGATCTTCACGGCGTTGTCGATGAGCCCCAGCAAGGCCGGGCCGGGCACGCCGCTCATCATCATGGGGCCGCTCGCGCTCACCTTGGGCATGCGCGCTATCTCGGCATCGACGTTGGCCAGCAGCTGGAACGGCTCGGCGCCGATGCGCTTTATGATGGCCGACAGGTTGTTCTCCTTCGACTCAAGCAGGGCCTTCAGCATGTGGATGGGCTCCGCTTGGGACGATTCGTTCTCGGAGGCGATGGTGATGGTCTGCTGCAGTGCCTCCTGCGCGGTCAGGGCCAGTTTGTTCAAGTTGCCCATGTTCATTACAGGTACCTCCTCATTATATGATCGAAAAGATCATCAAATGTTTCACGTGAAACATCGGGGCGCAATGCGCGGTCGCCCTCCTACGGCAGGCGTCGCAGGGCCGAGGGCAGGTCGGACACGCGGACAAGCGCGTTTACGCTCTCGCGCGTTTCCAGCTCGTGCACGCGGTCGGCCAGCCGACGCACCCGCTTGTGCAGGTCGTCCAGCTCCGAGTCGCGCTCGTCCAGCCGCCCCTGCAAGTCGAGGATGCGGATGACGCCGGCCAGGTTGATGCCCTCGCCCGTGAGCTCGTTGATAAGCTCCAGGCGCTCGATGTCGGCCTGCGAGTACATGCGCGTGTTGCCGCTCGTACGCTGGGGCGACACGAGGCCCTTCTGCTCGTAGGCGCGCAGCGTCTGGGGATGCACGCCGGCCAGCTGGGCGGCCACGCTTATCATGTACAGCGGGCGGTTGCGGTCGTTGCGGTCGCTCATCACCAGCTCCTCACGTCGTTGTCGGCGGTGGCGGCCAGGTAATCCTCCATGGCCTTCTTCTGGCCTTCGTTCATCACCTTGGGAACGACCACCTTGACGGTTATCTTGAGGTCGCCGCTGCCGTCGCCTTTCACCTTCGGCGCGCCCTTGCCCTTGACGGACAGGACGGTGCCGTCCTGCGTTCCCTTCGGCACCTTCACGCGCACCTTCGTGCCGTCGGGCGCGGGCACCACCACGCTGGCGCCCAGAGCCGCTTCGGCCACGCTCACCGGCACGTCCATGAGCACGTCGGCTCCCTTGCGGGTGTAGTGCGGATGCTCGTCGATCTTCGTCGTGATGAGGAGGTCGCCCGCCTCGCCGCCGTTCTCGCCGGGGCCGCCCTTGCCCTTGAAGCGCAGACGCCCGCCGTCAACGGCACCCGCCGGTATCTTCACCGTGAGCGTCTCGGACTCGCCGCGGCCGGGCACGCGCACGGTCACGCGCTTCTCAGCGCCCTTGAAGGCCTCGTCGAACGTCACGTTCAGCGTCACGTTCATATCCTGGCCCTTGCGCGGCCGCGGCTGGCGCGCGCCGCCTCCGAAGCCGCCACCTCCGCCGAAGTCCCATTCGGTGCCGAAGGCGCCTTCGCCGCGGCGGATGCTCTCCAGGATGTCGGCCCAGCTGCCGAAGCCGCCCGCGCCACCTCCGCCGAAGATGTCACCGACGTTCACGGAGCCGCCGCCCCAGCCCTGGGGGATCTGGTTCTCGTTCGCCGTGCCGTACTGGTCGTAGAGCTTGCGCTTCTTGTCGTCAGAGAGCACTTCGTAGGCTTCGTTGAGCTCCTTGAACTTGGCTTCGTCGCCGCCCGCGTCGGGATGGTGCGTGCGCGCGAGCTTGCGGAATGCTTTCTTTATCTCGTCGGCCGTTGCCGTGCGTGGAACGCCGAGCGTCTTATAATAGTCGGGAGTCGCCGCCATGCGCCCCACCTCCTTCTCGCGTTGCTCTTCTACGCGAAAGCGGGCCGTGTGCCCGCCCGCCTTCGTCGATTGCCTTTACTTTTCCTTCGCCTCTTGATCAGGCGCTTTTTCCCGTTTCGGGCCGCCGGTGCTGACGGTGACCATGGCGGGTCGCAAGACCTTCGTTCCCATCTTGTAACCTTTCTGGTACACGTCGGCCACCGTCTCGTCGGGAACGCTCGGGTCGTCCACCGTGGCGACGGCCTGCGCCTCGAGCGCATCGAACGCCTCGCCCTTCGGGTCGATCACCTCGACGCCGCCGGTGGTGAGCGTGTTGACGAGCTTGGAGTGCACCGCCTTCACGCCGTCGAACAAGCCGGCCTCGCCGTTGTTCGTGGCATAGTCGATAGTGCGCTCGAAGTCGTCGATCACCGGGAGCAGGCTCGTGACCAGCTTCTCGGTCGCGCGCGCTTTCTCAAGCTCGCGCTGCTCGGACGTGCGTCGGCGATACGTATCCCACTCGGCGTGCAGGCGCAGGTACTTGTCCTGCCACTCCTTCGCCTCGGCCTGGGCCTGGGCCACCAGCTCGTCGGCCGCCGGGGCGGCGTCTTCGGGCTCGCCTTCGAGCGGCTGCTCATCGGCGGGGGCGTCGCCCGCGGCCGACCCCTGGGGGTCTGTCTCTTTTTCACATCTGACGGTGCCGCCGCAGGCGTGGGGGGGGGTGGTCGGGGGTGGGGGGCGGGGTGCAAAGCGACAGGGCCCAGCAACACCACCATCAAAGCCATCGCAGCGCAGCTGAACAAAGACAACCGGCGCTTCTACGTCACCGGCATCGACAAGAAGCGGCGCTACGACGACCTGTCGCCTGGCTTCGACTGGCTGGCCAACGCAGCGTAGGGGGAGGGGGGTTGGGCGCTGCCGCCCGTGTCAGCGGTGGGAGCCTGCGGCCGGTCCTCGCCAGCCGCAGGACGTGCGTCGTCGATGGGGATCTTCTTCGCCTCGCCTTGAGCCGCGCGCTCCGGCGTGGGTTTGCTCGGCTGGGCCATGGCTATTACTTCCCTTCCTTGTTGTCGTCCTCGTCAACCACTTCGTAGTCGGCCTCGATGGTGTCGTCGGCCGGAGCCGTCTCGGCGGCTGCCGCGCCGGCACCGGCGGCCGCGCCCTCGGTGGAGTACACGACCTCGGCCAGCTTGTAGCCCGCCTGCTGCATCTTCTCGGTGGCCGTCTTAATGGCGTCGATGTCGGAGCCCTCCAGCGCGCTCTTCGCCTCGGCGATGGCGTCCTGTGCGGCGCTCTTCACGTCGGACGGGGCCTTGTCGCCCACCTCGGCAAGCGTCTGCTCGGTGGCGTTCACCAGCGCGTCGCAGTTGTTGCGAATCTCGACCTCTTCCTTGCGCTTCTTGTCCTCTTCAGCGTGCGCCTCGGCGTCCTTCACCATGCGCTCCACCTCGTCGTCGTTGAGCGCCGTGGAGCCGGAGATAGTGATCTGCTGCTGCTTGCCGGTGCCCAGGTCCTTCGCCGACACGTTCACGATGCCATTGGCGTCGATGTCGAAGGTGACCTCGATCTGCGGCACGCCGCGGCGCGCGGCCGGGATGCCGGAGAGCTGGAACTTGCCGAGCGTCTTGTTGTCGTGGGCCATCTGGCGCTCGCCCTGCAGGACGTGCACCTCGACCGACGTCTGGTTGTCGGCAGCAGTGGAGTAGATCTCCGTCTTGCGGGTGGGGATGGTGGTGTTGCGGTCGATCATCTTGGTCATGACGCCGCCCATCGTCTCCACGCCGAGCGACAGCGGGGTCACGTCGAGCAGCAGGATGCCCTCGACGTCGCCGGACAGCACACCGCCCTGGACGGCCGCGCCCATGGCCACCACCTCGTCGGGGTTCACGGACATGTTCGGTTCCTTGCCGGTGAGCTTCTTCACCAGGTCCTGCACGGCGGGCATACGGGTGGAGCCGCCCACGAGGATGACCTCGTCGATGTCGCCCGTCTTGAGGCCCGCGTCCTTGAGCGCCTGCTCAACGGGATGCTTCACGCGATCGAGCAGGTCCTTCGTGATGCGCTCGAACTCGGCGCGCGTCAGCGTGTAGTCGAGGTGCTTCGGGCCGGAGGCGTCGGCCGTGATGAACGGCAGGTTGATGTTGGCCTGCGTGGTGGAGGAGAGCTCCATCTTCGCCTTCTCGGCGGCTTCCTTCAGGCGCTGGAGGGCCATCTTGTCCTTGCGCAGGTCGATGCCGTTCTCGGCCTGGAACTTGTCGGCCAGCCAGTCGATGATGCGCTGATCCCAGTCGTCGCCGCCCAGGTGGTTGTCGCCCGCGGTGGACGCGACCTCGAACACGCCGTCGCCGAGCTCCAAAATGGACACGTCGAACGTGCCGCCGCCCAGGTCGAACACGAGGATCTTCTGGTCCTTGTTCGTCTTGTCCAGGCCGTAGGCCAGCGCCGCCGCCGTGGGCTCGTTGATGATACGCAGCACCTCGAGGCCCGCGATCTTGCCGGCGTCCTTGGTGGCCTGGCGCTGCGAGTCGTTGAAGTACGCGGGCACCGTGATGACGGCCTGCGTCACCGGGCCGCCCAGCTGCTTCTCGGCGTCGTTCTTCAGCTTCTGCAGCACCATGGCGGAAATCTCTTCGGGCGTGTAGTCCTTGCCGTCGATGTCCACCACCGCGCGGCCGTCCTTGCCCTTCTGCAGCTTGTAGCTCACGGTCTTGCGCTCTTCGGGCGTCTCGTCGTAGGAGCGGCCGATGAAGCGCTTGACGGAGGAGACGGTGTTCTCGGGGTTGGTGACGGCCTGGTTCTTCGCGGCCTTGCCGACGACGCGCTCGCCGTCCTTGCGGAAGCCCTCGACGGACGGCGTGGTGCGGTCGCCCTCCGCGTTCACGAGGATTTCGGGCTCGGAGCCCTCCATGACGGCCATGGCGGAGTTCGTCGTGCCCAAGTCGATGCCCAGAATCTTAGCCATTATCAGTTCCTCTCTTTCGGAGTTGTTACCTGGTTCGTTGCGCCGGAGTCGTTCGTCGTTGGAGAGACCGGATCCGCCTCACGCATGCGGACTCAATCTCTTTTCGATGTTTTGGAATATATAATCTAAGTCTCATGCTGTCAAGTTAGTTACCAAACTGTCATACAAGTAATGTCAACGAACGCAACTATAGAGAGGGAGGGGCGGCGCGGAGTGTGCGCGGGGCATCCGTTACGCCTTCTGCACGGGGCCGTTGAGCAGGCGAAGCCCCCACGAGAACGCAAAGCGCCCCCGCCTTCTCAGCCGGAAGGCAGGGGCGCTGTTTCGCTCGATGGCGTTTTGCGCGTGCGCGTTAGTCCTCGACGACCTCGGGGATGGCGCCCATGGGGCACTCCTCGACGCAGTCGCCGCACGCGATGCAGGCGTCCTCGTTCACGACCTCGGCCGTGCCGCCCACGACCTCGAGGACCTCTTGCGGGCAGGCGTCAACGCAAATGCCGCAGCCGATGCACTCGTCGGCTTCGATAACCGGGTGAGACATAACAAACTCCTTCTCGTCCAAAAGCATGCCGACGATCCGCGCCGGGCGCTTCCCCAAAAACTTTCTGCCCGCAAGATACCATTGTTCCCGTCGATTGCAATATGAAACGGCGAAATTCTCAGGGTGCGGCAGAAAATCCCTTTCGCCCGCCAAACGCGCCGGGTGCCCTTAGCAGATGCGCGGCAGCTGCTCGCCCACGAGCATGTCGAGGATGCGCGTGCCGCCGAACGCCGTGCGCAGGAACACCTTGGGGCCGCGCTCGGGCTGGGCGGCCACTACCTCGCCGATGATAGCCGCATCGGCGCCGTAGCGGTTCGCGCGCATGGCGGCCAGCGCGGCATCGGCCTCCTCAGGCGCCACGACGCACACCATCTTGCCCTCGTTGGCCACCTGCAAAGGATCGTAGCCGAGCATCTCGCACGCGCCGAGCACGGCCGGCTTCACGGGAACGGCGTCCTCCTCCACGGTGATGTCGGTGCCCGACTGGGCGGCCAGCTCGTTCAGCGTGGAGGCCAGGCCGCCGCGCGTGGGATCGCGGAAGCAGCGGGTGTGGGGGGCGGCCGCTAGCACCTCGGCGATGAGGTGGTTGAGCGGCGCGGCGTCGCTTTCCAGGTCGGCCGAGAACGACAGCGACTCGCGGCAGCTCATGATGGTGATGCCATGGTCGCCCAGCGTGCCCGTGACCAGCACCTTGTCGCCGGGTTTGCACTGCGCGCCGCCCAGCTCCACGCCGGGTGCCAGCACTCCCACGCCGCTCGTGTTGATGAACACGCCGTCGCCGTGGCCGCGGTTCACCACCTTCGTGTCGCCGGTGACCAGGTGCACGCCCGCCTCGCGCGCGCATTCGGCCATGGAGGCGCAGATGCGCTTGAGGTCGTCGATGGGAAAGCCCTCTTCCAAGATGAAGCCCACGCTCAGGTAGCGGGGCGTCGCGCCGCTCGTGGCCACGTCGTTTACCGTGCCGCACACGGCCAGCCGTCCGATGTCGCCGCCCGGGAAGAAGTGCGGCGTTACCACGAAGCTATCGGTGGAGAACGCCAGCCGCTCGCCCGGTGCCGGCGCGGGCAGCACCGCTGCGTCGTCGCCGCGCAGAAGCTCGTCACCCGCGTAGGCCGCGAAGAACACGTCGTCGATGATGCGCTTCATCATCGTCCCGCCGCTGCCGTGCCCCAACATGACCGTGGTGTCCATAAAAAGCCTTTCCATTCCGTCATCCTGAGCGACCGAAGGGAGTCGAAGGATCCCGTGCGAGGCCAACAGATGCATTTTCAGCTGACGCCGCGCGGGGTCCTTCGACTCCGGCGCTACGCGCCTGCGCTCAGGATGACATACCTATATATGCTGTCCGGTGGTGGTGACCACGAGGCGGCCGTTCTTCACGCCCTTCGTCCCCAGGATGAGGTTCGCGATGTCCTGCACGAGGCCCGTCTCGCCGCGCAGCACGATGACCTCGAGGCAGTGGTGCGCGTCGAGGTGCACGTGCATGGACGAGATGATGAAGCCGAAGTATTCGTGCTGGATGGCGTGCAGCTTCTCCTGCAGGTCGCCCGCATGGTGGTCGAACACGATGGTGAGCGTGCCCACCACCTCCACGCCGGGTGTGGCGCACTCGTCCTCGACCAGGGCATCGCGCACGAGGTCGCGGACGACCTCGCTGCGATTCTTCGCCAGGCCGCGGCGGGCCACCAGCTGGTCGAAGCGGACGAGCAGGTCCTCGGGCATAGCGACCGAGAAGCGCATGAGGTCGTTGCTCATGGGCGCCCCGCGCTACACCAGGCTGACGGTGACGTTCGAGCTTGCGCTGGCGTCGTCTTCGAGCGCGTCCTTCGCCTCGTCGAGCGCGGCGCGCACCTCGTCGAGCAGCGCCTGGGCGGCGTGCAGCTTCTCGGACACCGTGGCGAACCCGGCGTCGCCCGCCTGGTGCGCCAGGTTGTGGGCCCAGCGACGCTCGAGTTTCACGTGGTCGTCTATCTGCTCGATCATCTGCTCGAACTGGCCGGTGTTGACTCCATTCGTGCACATACGCGGTCCTTTCAACCGATTCTTGCTATTATTACGGTTATACGGCTAACCGCGACCGACCGCAAGGGACAGTGTGAAAAATTCCGCAAAAGGTAACATGTACGAGGTGGCGCTCGACGAGGCATGGGAGCTGTTCGGCGAGCAGCTGAGCGGCGCGCGCTCGGCGCTTGTGTGCGTGCTGAGCGAGAGCCCGCTGGACGAGCGAAGCCGGGAGGCGCTCAACAGCTCGGCGGAGGCGCTCGGCTACGGACGCGCCGCCTGCACGTTCGCCGTCGTGGAAGGGCTGGATGAACAGGCGCTCTTCTTGCTGATGGAGGGGCTTGACCCGCTGTGCCTGGTGGCCGCCGACCAGGGAGCCGCGCGCATGCTCGGCCGCGCCTACCGCTGCGACGTGCCGCCGGGCAAGCCGTCCCGCGTGTTCGGCCGCACGTGCGTGGCGTTCAAATCGTTCCCGAAGATGCTCGAGGACGCCCAGGACAAGCAGGTCGCCTGGGCCCTCCTCAAGAAGCTCCCGAAGTTCCCCGAGCGCTGAAAAATGGCATAAAAGGGGACAGTCCCCTTTTATGCCAAAACCACTTCGGCGGCGGCGTCAAGGAGGGCGCGCACCTCGTCCATCGTCTCGGCCTCGGCGTAGATGCGGACGAGGGGCTCGGTGCCGGAGGGGCGCATCATCACCCATGCGTCGCCTTCGAGGTAGAACTTCACGCCGTCGCGACGGTCGACGTCCACCACGCGCTTGCCGCAGATCTCGTCGGCCTCGTAAGCGGGCACGATGTTCGCGCGGAAGTTCGCCATCTGCTCGTCGGTGATGGTGAGGCCCTGGCGCTCGAACTCCAGCTTGCCCACCTTCTCGAACATATCGTCCACCAGCTGGCCCAGGCTCATGCCGCGCTGCGCCATGGTCTCGCACAGCAGAAGCGCCATCAGCAGGCCGTCGCGCTCCATCACGTGCGTGGGGATGCCGATGCCGCCGGATTCCTCGCCGCCGAGCATCACGTCGCCCTTCTCCATCTCGGCGTAGATCCACTTGAAGCCCACCGGCGTGCTGGTGAGCTCGAGGCCCAGGCGCTTGCACTGGCGCGCGAGCATGGCCGACGCGGTGATGGTGGACACCACGCGGCCGCGCTGGCCCTTGTCTTCGGCCAGGTGAGACACCAGCAGCGTGATGATGCGGTGCGGGTTCACGAAGTTGCCGTGCTCGTCCACCGCGCCGATGCGGTCGGCGTCGCCGTCGTTGATGAAGCCGGCGTCGAAGCCGAGCTCCGGCACCTTGGCGATGCAGCGGTCGACCCAGGGCGGGATGGGCTCGGGGTGCAGGCCGTCGAACGTGGGATCCTCGGCGTTGTTGATCTCGCACACCTCCACGCCCAGGTCGCGCAGCAGGTTCGCCAGGTAGAGGCGGCCGGCGCCGTAGAGCGGGTCCACCACCACGCGCAGGTTGGCGTTGCGGATGGCGTCGGCATCCACGCGCTCCTTCAAAGTGGCGAGGTAGGGCGTCATGAGGTCCGCGACCTCGTAGGAGCCGCGCGCATCGGTGGGCGCGTCGGGCAGCACGGCCTCCACGCGGTCGGTGAACTCCTTGCCCGCCGCGCCGCCATCGTCCATGCGCAGCTTCACGCCCAGGTATTCGGCCGGGTTGTGGCTGCTCGTGAGCATGATGCCGCCCACCGCGTCGGCGTCCTGCGCCACCGACCAGCACAGCGTCGGCGTGGGGCAGTAGTCCTGCGTCAGCTTCACGCGAAAGCCGTGCGCGGCGGCCACTTCGGCGGCCAGCTGGGCGTAGGCGTGCGCGTCCTGGCGGCAGTCGTGCCCCACGTAGAGCGTGCCGGGAGCGTCGGCCGCGCGCCCGGCAGCCGCAGCGTCCTCCTTGAAGATGCGGGCTGCCGCGTCCACGACGCGCACCAGGTTGTCGTTCGTGAAATCCTCGCCGATGATGGCGCGCCACCCGTCGGTTCCGAAATGAATGTCTGCCACGGTATTCCTTTCCGTCCGATGCCGCGCAAGCGGCCGTCCGTGAGTTGCCTGCTCCGTATTATAGTCAATGGCGAGCGATACCCCCACATTGACGCAAAAGCGGCAAACGCCCGAGAGGGGCCCCGATGTTTCACGTGAAACATTCGTTCTGACCCTCTCTTTAACGCACAATCGGCACCTCGGGGGGGGGAGGGGGAGCACGCGAATCGGGGCTGTCCGACACGAAAATCCTCGACGTGAAAGGATTTCAGCGATCCGCGCGTGCGTCGGGGTTCCGCGACCTGGGAAGACGCCGAGGGTCACAGCTCCGGTGAGCCGGTAGCCGCCCATTTTCGCCTTCGAGCCTTTCACGTCGGGGATTTTCGTGCGGAAGCGGTGCTATTCGCATGCACCCCCCCCCCCGGACGCTCAATTGTATGCTGAAACATTTGTACCATATTCGCATGTTATTGCGACAAGTGTTTCACGTGAAACATTTTGCCCGCCGAGCGGTGGGTGGCGTGCGCGGACGGGGAAGGTGTGAAGGCGGGTGGCGGCGGGTGGTGTGTGCGGGCGAGGAAGGTGCGAAGGCGCGGCGCAAGCGGGCTGAAAACGAGCACAGGCCGCGGGGGAGGCGGCCTGTACTCGGACGAGTGAAACGAGGAGAAACCTTTGGAGTCGGTTCGTTTCCACGTCTGAGATACTACCGTCTTGATTATTCTTTGTCAAGGATAATTTTCGCAACCGGCCGTCAGCGCGCCGGTGAGACGCGCGTTCCACGATGCGGGACGCCTGGCATGTGACTTTTACAACCTCGCACGCGATGGCCCGCTCGGGCTGCTACTATTACTGCAACGGCTTCAGGAGCCAGCGGGCGGGAACGCGCCTGCGGGAGAGGAGATTATTCATGGCGAACAAGAGCCTTGCTAAGGATCACGCGGACACCTGCGTGCTCGTGACGGGCGGTGCCGGGTTCATCGGCAGCCATACGGTGGTCGAGCTGCTGGGACAGGGATACCGCGTGGTGGTGGTGGACGACCTCAGCAACTCGAGCGAGGCGGCGCTCGAGCGCGTGCGCAAGATCGCGGGCATCGAACCCGACGACAACCGCCTCGTGTTCTACGAGGAGAACATCCTCGACCGCGCGGCGCTCGCGCGCATCTTCCAGGCGCACGACATCGACGCCATCATCCACTTCGCCGGCTTCAAAGCCGTGGGCGAGAGCGTGCAGAAGCCGCTCGAGTACTACTGGAACAACCTGGCCGGCACCCTCGTGCTGTGCGACGTGGCGCGCGATCACGGCGTGAAGAACCTCGTGTTCTCGTCGAGCGCCACCGTGTACGGCGAGCCGGAGCGCGTGCCCATCGACGAGAACTGCCCCAAGCACGACGCCACGAACCCCTACGGCTGGACGAAATCCATGCTTGAGCAGGTGCTCACCGACGTGTACGTGGGCGATGACGAGTGGAACATCGTGCTGCTGCGCTACTTCAATCCCATCGGCGCGCACGAAAGCGGCCTGATCGGCGAGGATCCCAAGGGCATCCCGAACAACCTGCTGCCCTACGTGGCGCAGGTGGCCGTGGGCAAGCTCGAGCGCGTGGGCGTGTTCGGCGACGACTACCCCACCCACGACGGCACCGGCGTGCGCGACTACATCCATGTGGTGGACCTCGCGCGCGGCCATGTGGCGGCGCTCGATTGGATGGGCGGCAAGTCGGGCACGGAAGGCGCTCCCCTCTCGCTCGGAGAGATAGCCGGCAAGCCCGCCGCCGACGGCACGCGCCGCGGCGTGGGCATCTTCAACCTGGGCACCGGCACCGGCTCGAGCGTGCTCGACGTGGTGCATGCCTTCGAGCGCGCCTGCGGCAAGGAGCTTCCCTACCAGATCAAGCCGCGCCGCGCAGGCGACGTGGCCGTGAACTTCGCCGCCTGCGACAAGGCGCGCACGGAGCTGGGCTGGACGGCGCTGTACGACCTGGACCGCATGTGCGCCGACGGCTGGCGCTGGCAGTCCACGAACCCGGACGGCTACGCCACCGCGTAGGGCGTTCGGCCACCCCGAGAATCGAAAGGGCCCCGGCAGGTTTTCTGCCGGGGCCCTTCTTCGTTCGCAGCGCCTTGTCAGGCGGCAGCTTCGGCGCCGCCCATGCCGCCCGTTCCGGGATCGACGTAGCCCGGGTCGACATAGCCTCCGTCAGAGGTGCCCGGGTCGACGTACCCGGGATCGTAGTTCGGGTCGTAATCAGGATCGTAGTTCGGATCGTAATTCGGATCGTACCCGGGGTCCACGGAACCGTTGTCGATCGGTTCCTCGTAGTAGGTGCCCCCGTTGCCTGCGGAGCCGCCTGACGACCCTTGGCCGCCCGATCCGCTGTACTGCGGATCGACGTACCCGGTCGCGACGACCTCGCTCGGATCGCCGCCCGCCTCCATCACCTTCATCATCTCCTTGGTCGCGACGGGATCGTTCAGCACGTACGACACGCCGTCGATGAGCTCGGGAGCGATGGTCGAAGGAAGCATGGCCGAGTAGATGGTCAGATCCCCCTCGTCCTTGAACTGCTGCGCGAGCGCGATGATGTCGTTGACGGAGAGGTCGGTGGTCACCGCCTTGGCCGCCCCTTGGATGACCCCGGGAAGCTCGGTGACCGGCAGCGCGAGCACCTTCTCCGCCAGCGCCATGATGAGCTTGCGCTGGTTGGCGGTGCGCGTGAAGTCGCCGTCCACGTACGCGCGGCTGCGGGCGAACACGAGCGCCGCCTCGCCGTCGAGATGCTGCTCGCCCTCCTCGATGACGATGCTGCCCGCATCCGGATCGTCTATGCGCTCGTCCACCACCACGTCGACGCCGCCCACCGCGTCGACGAGCTCGACGAGCTCCTCGAAGTTGACCTCGGCGTAGTGGGCTATCTCGATGTTGCATAGCTCCTTCGCCTCGCGGATGGTGGCGGCCGCCCCGCCGTAGTTGTACGCCGCGTTGAACTTGGCGCGGCCCACGTTGTCGATCTCGATCATGGTGTCGCGTGGAATGGATACCATGGACGCAAGGTTCTGCGTGGGATCGACGCGCACGACGATGTTGGTGTCGGACCGCGCGCCTTCGGCCGAGTTGTCCTCGCGGCGGTCGGAACCGATGAGCATCATATAGAACGGCTCCGTGAAGCTCTTCGTCTGCACCGGCGCGAGCGCGTCGGCGATGGCTCCCAGCTCCTCCTCGGTCTTCGTGCCTCGATTGAGCTGGTCGTTGATGGAATTGAACCATAGCGCGAACGCCGAGCCGCCGCCAATGGCCACCACGAGCACGGCCGCGACCACGCCGAGCGCGATCTTCTTTCCGCGGCTCATCCGCTTGGCTGACGCCTGCGAGTAGTTCGGGTTGGCGCGGGAGTATTGGCTCGCGGCCGTCTGACGGCTGTATGCCGAGTTCGCGCTGCGGCCCTGGCTGTTGGGCGTGTAGGCCGAGCGGTACGCCGAAGGGTCAGCATTGCTGTTGCGGGAGAACTGCGCGGCGGTGCTGCGCGAGGCTATGCGGCCGGACTGCGCGGCGCGGGCGGAACGGACGGCGCGGGCGGACTGGGGAGCTCGTGAGGAGCGGGCCGCGGGACGGTTCGTTCGAGAGTTTCTTGACGTCATATGTTCTCCTCGCAGCCTACCTGCAACAACGTTGCACAAGGTCGCACGCATAGAGTTCTCGCATACGAATTCATTGTAACATCGATGGGCGGCCACCATAAAATGGGCACGGCCTGGGTATAAAGCGCACATTTTCGGTTGGTTGCAAAAGTAGCTGCAACACTGCATGAGTTATCGCAACAGTTGCGGTTTCACGTGCAAAACAGGGGGAATCGCGTTGCGCTTGCCCTTGCAATCGGCGCCGATCCGCCTCAGACCGCCCTTTGCCCCACAGCATCTCGAGAGGATTCGGGCGCGCTCGCGCAGGCCCCCGCCTCGGAAAGTGCAGAGGAAAGCGCAACGCGCGGGGCCTTGGAATCTAGGATATGTTTACGCGCACTGCTTCCCGGGCTTTATCGAAGCGCGGCGGGCTACTGCTCCACCGCGTGGGCCATCAGATACGGTTTCAGCACGACCTCGTCGGCGGGCACCCGCTCGTAGCCCAGCTCGTCGAAAAGCACCCTGGGGATCAGCCCCTCGGCGACCTCGAAGGGGCACTTGCCCGACGCGCGGGCGAGCGGGTAGGAGTTCACGTGGCTCGCGCACACCGCCACGTCCCACACGCTGAGCGCGTCGAAGTCGCTGCGGTGCTTGGGCAGGATTCGCCTGAGGCGCTCGTGGTTGCGCTCCGCCTGGGCCTTCTGGTTGGACTGCATCGCGTCGCAGTAGAACACCCGGGCCCGGCGCGCGCCCTCCACCAGGCACGAGCGCTCCACGCCGGCCCAGTCGTCGAACTCGACCCCTCGGTCGAAGAGGAGGATTCCGAAGATCTCCTCGAAAGCCGCAGGCGAGCCCAAGGCGCGCTCTATGACGTCGAGCCATGCGACGACCGCCGCGGGGTCGCCATGGCGCTTCTTCAGGTAGAATTGGAAGGAGCGGGCGACGACGTGCAGGCTCAAAATATCCGTGGCGTTTCCCTGATACCCCTCCACCGAGTCGCCCTGCACGACGCGGACGCGCTCGGCGAGGGCGAGCTCGAGGAAGTCGGCGTAGGCGCGCCCCGCGCGGTCCACCCTCTCGCGGGGCGCGTCGGCGTCCCCGCCCTTCCCATTCGGCTTCCGGCGCGGGAGCAGGCGCGCCTTGCGCGGCATGTCGAGGCTCGTCAGGCCGACCTCTCCTTTCGCCTGGTAGTTGTAGGCGCTGCGCACGCACACCGGCAGCTCGGCCGCATGCGCGGCCCAGATCGCCTCGAAGCTCTGCCCCTGCTTGGAGAGGGGGACGACGATGGCGTTCATCGCGTCGAGCTCCTCTTGCGAGATGCAGATGCCGCTCCTCGACGCGCTCAGCGTCCCGCGGTACGCCGCGTGGGCGTCGCCCGCGTCGTAGGAGCACTTGGGGTAGGCGCACCACCCGCGCTTCGGGCAGCCCTCGGGGCAGACGTAGGGCCACTTCTGCGTGGTCGGGCACATCTTGGGCTCGAAGTCCGGGCACGCAAGGACGCACGGGCGCGTCTTGCACCTCTTGCATGCCGTGAGCGCGGTCGAGCACCTCTTGCAGGCGGTGCCGCTCGCCTGGCACGACTGGCTTTTGGCGCACCTCGCGGAGGCGTTCTCGCCCCTCGACATCTTCCTCTGCCTCACGGTCCTGTGCGCCCTGGCCTCGCGGGTCACGGTCGAGGGGCTGACGTCGATCCTCTTGGCGATAGCCCTCGCCGAGTCGCGGCTGCGGATCCCCTCCTCGATCACCTCCCTGTTCTCCTTCGTGAGATGCCTTCCCTTCGATTCAGGCATCGCCTCCTCCTTCCCGCCCGGGAAACCTGCACGGGAAAGATTGTAGAAGAGAAGGGAAAAGCCCCTTTCAGCGGCAGGCCTTACGACCTACGCGCTGAAAGGGGCTCCAGGCTTCGCCTGCAAGAGCAAGCGCAACAGCGTTGCGTTTAAAAATTCAACCTACCAGCGCACATTTTCAGAAAAGGCATTGAAACGTATCCGTGCGGTTACAGGCTTCGCCGCGCGCAACGCTAGGCTATCTGCCATGGAGCTCGGACGTGGACATACCGGCGTTGACGAGGGCAACCTCGATCGGCACCGCTGCGCCCCGATCCTCGCCGAGAACGTCAAGCGCCTTCGCAAGGAGGCGAAGATCAACAAGAAGAGGTTCGCCCTGATGGTGGGCATCGGGCGGCCGTTCCTCAACAAGATAGAGGACGGCACCGCCAATCCGCGCCTCGACGTCATCGTGCGCATCGCCGACGCCCTCGAGAAGCGCCCCGAGGAGCTGCTGGTCAGACAGGACGAGCAGCGTCCGAAGCCGCTTGCCGAGTCCCGTTCGCCCGAGGCGCGGCACGCGAGGCTGTTCTAGCCCCTGCCCCGCTTCGCAAGGCCGTTCAACCCGAGATACGCCAGCCCCGAGCCCAAGCTCGCCCCTAAGGTGTCGACGAGCCAGTCCGCCGGGTCGCACATGCGGCCGGGCACGAACAGCTGGTGGAACTCGTCGGTAACGCCATAGAGGCTCGCGCAGGCGATGGCCGCGAGGCATGCGCGGCCCAGCGGCATGTGGCGGCGCAGAGCGTTGGCCAGAAGCGCCCCGAACACCGTGTACTCGCAGAAATGCGCGATCGACGACAGGACGTCGACATCGGGGCCGAGCAGCTGCGCCTGAACGTCCTTCATCGCCTGGTAGATGCCCGAGAAGAACCCGAGCCCCTCGTTGAGGCCGGTGTCGGTGTTCGACGACATGAAGAAGATGAAGACCGCCCACAGGGCGACGAGCGCCCATGATGCGGCGACGGTTCGGCGGGAAGCCTGAGTATGTTCCATGGTGAAGAGTCCTTACGATGCGTGCGGCCGTGCGCGTGGTTGTCGGATGAAACTATTCCACAAAACCGCACGTCCGAAGGCGCTTCGCATAATTAATCCGCATAATCCCCCACCTGTACCGGCTTCGCCCCACGCAGAACGGCATATTCCACTGTGCTGTGGAGATACTGAGCCTCGGCTGGTTCGTCGAGGGCAGGACCCCGTGGAGCGCCTGTTGGCGAGAGATGAAAAAACTGGTGGAGGGGGGTGTCGTAGTCGCCCAAGGCTCCACGAGCGATCGATGACGGCTGCAGGCCTGTTTCACGTGAAACATTTGGCGAATTTTTCTTGCGGTTCGCACGGGTAGAATTGTTACGCTATAATTCGTTCTCATGCGGGTGTCGCCAAGTGGTAAGGCCCGAGCTTCCCAAGCTCGTATTCGCGGGTTCGAGTCCCGTCACCCGCTCCACCGCACCCAACGATCCAAGCTTCGGCTTGGATTTTTCATTTGAGGGAAAGGAAGCGCCATGGGGGAATCGCACGCGCCGAAGCTCGAGGCGTTCGTGTTCGACCTCGACGGAACGCTGCTCGACACCCTGCCCGACCTCGTGCTCCTCACCAACGCGGTGCTGCGCGAGTGCGGCTATCCCGAGCGCACGTCCGCCGAGATCCTCAGCTTCGTCGGCAACGGGGTGAAGGCGCTCATGTACCAGGCCGTTCCCGAGGATGCCGACGCCGCCGACGTCGAGGCGGCCATGCGCCGATGGAAGGAGCTCTACCCGGCCTACGGCCACAAGCTCACGAAGGCCTACGACGGCATCCCCGAGACCGTGGCCGAGCTCAAGCGGCGCGGGGCGCGGCTCGGCGTGCTGTCCAACAAGTTCGACGGCGCGGTGCGCGAGGTCATCGGCTCCTACCTGCCCGGCCTGTTCGAGGTCGCGCACGGCGAATGCGCCGAATTTCCGCGCAAGCCCGATCCGGCGGGCCTGCTGCGCACCATCGATGAGCTCGGCGCCACGCCGGCCACCACGGCCTACGTGGGCGATTCCGCCGGCGACATCGCGGTGTCGCGCAACGCGGGCGCCTTCGCCATAGCCGTCGCCTGGGGCTATCACGAGAAGGGCCGCCTTGCGGAAGCGCGGCCCGACGCCCTCATCGGGCGAGCGGGCGAGCTGCTGCGCTTCGCGCCGAGCGCATAAGAAACGGCCCCGAGCGCGTCGCCCGGGGCCGTCGTCTTCTCTGCGTTGAAGAGAGGGTTACTTCGCAGCGCCGATGCGGCAGATGGTGGTCCCGCAGTCGGGGCACTTGCCCTTCGTGATGGGCTTGCCGTTCTTCGTCGTGCTCTCGACCGGGTCCTTCATGATCTTCTTGGCCTTGCACTTCACGCAGTATGCTTCGATAGACATGGCTGCAAAAACACCTCTCTGTCCTGTTCCTGAGCGAGGCGCGAAGGCCCCGCGGCTTTTGAGCGCACGCTGGGCGACGGCCCTGCGCACGGAGTTCCCATTATACGCCAGGGTCAAAATGCGCCCCCGGCGATGCCTGCGAGCGACTAGATATTCTTCAACAACTCCATAACAAAGTCGGCGTTGGCGGTGAGCGTCTCCTCGTCGATGTTCTCAAGCACGTCGTTGGCCTGGGCGAAGAAGGCGGGTTTGCCGCCGTCCATGCCCACCAGGTGCATCGCCTGGTACCCATGCCTGATGGCGCACGACGCGGCGCTGTTCATCCAGGGAAGCTGCGCGGCGCCCACGTCCAGCCCGGTGGCCTGCGACGCCTTCTTCACGTAGCGCTTCATGCGCGATGAGGTTTTGACCGAACGGTACTCGCCCTCGCGCTCGATCATGCACAGCTCGCCCGCGCCGAGCGCGTCGAGGTCTACGATGATGGAGCCGCGCAGATCCTGCTGATGCTCGGTGAGGAACGCCCTCATGCCGCCGTTCTGGGAAAGCTCCGAGCCCAAGGCGACGAACCAGACCTCCGTGTTGATATCGGGGTTGCGGAATTGGTACACGTGCTTGAGCTCCTCCGGAACGCCCGGCTCGGCCCAATCGCCCGTGGCCGCTTCGGATTCCTCGGCAAGGGCCGCCGAATCCATATCCGCGCGCTCCATGCGGCGCGGCGAGAACGCCCCGCCGTTCCACGGGCGGCGGCCGGTCGCGTCATGGTCGACAGGTGCGTCATCGTAATAGTAGTCCTCGTCGTCGTAGCCGTCGGCCGCGGCGAAATCCATCCGCGTCGTCGCGCCGGGGTCGAGCGACTCCCCCTCCTCGTCGCGGAAGCTCTCCCAGCCGCCGCGCTCGGCGCCGACGGAGCGGGCGTCGAACGTCTCGTCCACATCGAGCCACTCCTGCGGCGTCGGCTCCTCCTCATCCTTCTTGCGGCGGAACCGGTCGAACAGGCGATGGACGCGCGACTTGGGCATCTCGACGTAGCCGGGGCCCGCGAAGGCGCCCGTTTCGGTGAAGTTCTCGTCGTAAGCCGAATCGTCGGCGTCGTCGACGTAGATGTCGCTCGGGTCGATGTTCTGCAGAAGCTCGTCGCCAACCGGAGCGAACGTCCCCGTCGCACCGGCGGGCGCGAACGACCCTGCGGCGCTCACGTTGGACGGACGGGCGTCCGCGGGCGCGTCGGACCGGGGCAGGGAGCCGGAAAGGGACGGCAGCATGGATTGGAGCGCCGCCTTCCTGCCGCCGTCGGACGGTGCGGCGGAGGCCTCCCCCTCCGCGCCCGCAGCGGACGCTTCGGCACCGGCCGCCCCGCCAAGGTCGATCGCGGGAAGCATGGTGAGCAGGCTCTTCGCCGCCGTCTTGCCCGAAGTCTCCACTTCGGCCAGGGGCGCGCGCTGCTTGGGGAGCTCCGTTATGGGCGCGAGCTTGCCGGAGAGCCCGATGTCGGGCAGCACGATGGGCCGGCGGCGCGCCGCCTCGGCGGCTTCCGTCGGCACGGCGCCGGACGGCACCGAGCCGTCGAGCGGGTAATCGATGCGCCCGCTGTCGCCGATGGGGACGCCCGTGACGTCGACGCGCCTGTCCGTCCGGCGCGCGTCCGCAAAGGCCGACTGGGCCTCTTCCTGCACCTTGCGCGGATCGAGGAACGCAGGCAGCGAGGGCTCTCCCATGGGCGGGACGTCGTCGAGGCCCAGGGAGCTCACGTCGAGCGGCGGCATCGCCGTCGTGGAAGACGGATCGGCCGGAGCCTCCGGCTCGGGAGCGGCGGCGTCGGACTGCGGGGCCGAATCGTCGGCGGCTTCTTCGGCGGGCGGGGCCCATTGCGGTGCCTTCACCTCGCGGATCTCCTCGCGGCCCGTGTCGAGCGAGCGCTCGAGATCCTCTTCGACGATCCTGTTCGCCTCGGCGAAATGCCCGGCGCTCTCGGTCACCGCGGCGTCGAGCGCGCTCGCGTAGCGCGAACGCTGCACGGGCTTGTCGGCGTTGCGCGGCTTCTTCGCCTTCTCCTGCGCCTTCTTGAACCAGTCGGGCACCCCGTCCGCCCCTTCGTCGGGCTGGGTCGCGGGCCGATACGCCTCCATGACACCGGCGGCGACGGAGACGGCGGATTCGGCCGCTTCCTTCGCTAGCCCGGCTGCCGCCGCCTCGGCGTTGGCGAGGGCGGCTTGCATGGTCTCGGGAGGAAGGGTGCTCAGGGCCTCGCGCGTCTCGTCGTGGAGCTCGCGCAGATCTTCCTCCGTCGGCTCGGGAAGGGGCTGCTCCTTCACCTGCACGAGGTTCTGCGCGATGTCGCTCGCATATGTCCCGCTCACCGGCTTGCCGGAAAGCGCGGCGATGGCGGCTTTCGCGGCGGCGAGACGCGCCTCCGGCGACTGGGGGGCGGGCTCGGGAGGCTTCACGTTGGCGGCCTCGTACACGAGCTGCGCGCCTTCGGGAACGAGCCCCGCGGCGCGGGCCGCCTCCTCGCCGTGGACGGCCGCTTCGCTTCGCTCGGCAAGCTCGGCCTCGCTCACGCGGCCTCGGCCGACGCGGCGCGCCATCTCCAGCAGCACCGCAGTGCCGGCGGCGTTGCAGTTGGCCCCTTCGTTGTACGCCGCTAGCTTGTGCAAAAGCGCGACGACCAGCGGCAGCGCTGCGAACACGAGCGCGATGACGGTGAGCGCGTTCAGGACGACGGCCACCGCCCCTTCGGCGTTGAGGAACACCACGTTGCGCAGGATGAGCAGGAAGGGCAAAAGCACCATCGCCCCGAGCGTGCCCCAGTTCAAGATGGGCAGCACGGGCAGAAGGGGCTGCGCGAGCTCGGAGCGGACCTTGCCGCTGTCGTAGCGCGCGACCACGATCACCTTGCGGCGGCGCGTCCCCCCCGCTTCGGCCGAGTACCCGGGCTCGTATTTGGCGACGACGTTCTGGCTCACGCCCCGCGCGAAGGCCTTCGAGAGCACCGGGCGGTCGAGCGCCTCGGCCGCGAAAAGCGCGCCGGCGATCAATGCGACCACGATGGCGGCCACGCCGACCACGGGCAAGAACAGGGACACCAGGGTGAAGACGAGGGTGAGCGCGCAGCAGATGACCTTCGGCATCTCGGAGCCCGGGGCCCCGCTGAAGTCCTCGATGACGGCCGAGAGGCCCGCATCCTTCTGCATCTGCTCGGTGATGTACAGCGCGGCCTGCTGTTCTTCCTCGGTCCCCGCAGGCCGGGGCCCGATCTCCTGCGACAGGTAGGCGACGTGGTCTAGTATTTCAGGCATACGCTTTGCCTTTCGTTCCTTGGCGATTCTACAAGGCATACTGGATGCAAGTATACGCTATTTGATCTCCGTACCCAAATAATCACGAATAAAAGCGTCTGCCGCGCCCGCCTGTAAACGCGCTGTTGAATAGGCCTTAGCGAGATCCTCGACCGTTGTTTCGTACGCCTCGCGCACCACGCTCGCGGGGTCGGGGGCAAGCTCCTTCGCAAGCGCCGCCGCCTCGGCGTCGGCGACGTTGTACGCGTCGTTCTGCGCGGCGGCCTCCTCCTTGTCCTTCGCGAGGATGGCGTCGTCCGACGCGACGGCGTGGCCGAGCGCCTCCTGCCGTTTCGCGATGTAGCCGGCGTACCCTCCGAAATCCGCCGCGGGATAGGCAGCCTGCGCCTCGGCGAAGGCGGCCTCGGCCTCGGTGAAGGCGGCGAGGGACTCGTTCGTCACGTCCTTGGAGGCCTGCACGTTCTCGGGCGTCGTGTCGGCGACGAGCGCGGCGGCCTTACGGGCCAGCTCGTCTGCGCGGATGACCTGGTCCCATGCGGCTTCGGCCATAGCCATGGCCGCCTGCGCCTCGTCGGCGGCCGTGAGTATCTGCATCCCCTGGTCCGCCAGCGTGCGGCGCGCCGTAACCGCCGTCACCGCCTGCGTGGCGGCCTCCTTGTCCTCTGCCTGCCGCAGCTCGACCAAGGCCGCGCGCGCCCTTTCATCGGCGGCCGCCAGCTTGTCCTCCACGGAGGGAAGGCTCTCCTCGACGGCGGCGCGCTTGTCCGCCGACCCCTCTCCGAAAGGATCGGACACCGCCTCGTTGAGGTCGAACAGGATGCTGTCCGTGTCGGCTATCAGGCGCAACGCCTCGTCGAGCGTCGCGACGTTGCTCTGCTGGACCTGGTGCTCATGGTACAGGTAGCCCGCACCCGCCACGATGAGCGCCACCGTGGCCACGGCCACCACGCCCACGGCCGCTATCCTGCTCAAGCGGCGGCGTGCTTTCCGGCGCGCTATCTCCTCCTCGGGGGACCTCTTCGGCTTCGCAGGGGCGGGCAGCGCGGGCGCCGGCCGCTCCTGCGCAGGTTTCGCCGAGCTGATCGGGACTTTCGGCGGGGCGGGCGCCGGATCCTCGACGGAAATGAAATCCCCGGTCGACAGCGGCAGGCCGCTCTCCTTGGTCGGAGTTCCCGCGGGCTTCTTCCTGCGCCCCGGCAGCGTGAACAGCGAAATTCGGCCGAAGCGCGGCAGGCTGTCCTTCTGGTCGTCGCCATCCAGGGCGTTCTTGGCCGCGTCGAGGACGCTGAACGATATCTCGTTCGACGTTCCCACCGTATGCCGTTTTATATGCGCGGCATGCGTCAGCTTGTCGTCCCGTTTCGCCATGGGCAGCCTGCTCGCGCGCTCAGCGCCCGTTGGCGCGGGCCAGTTCCTCGGCGATGGCCGCTGCGGGCATCACCTTGATCGTCCTGCTGGGCAGCGAATTGAGGAATGACTTGCCGTACCCCTTCGTGACCAGCCGTTTGTCCGCGAGGATGAGCACGCCGGTGTCGTCGGCCTTCCGGATGAGGCGGCCTGCGGCCTGCTTCGTCTCCAGCACGGCGGCCGGTAGGACGTAGCGCCGCCACGCCTGGTCGTCGCGCGCGGCGCGCTCGCACGACAGCGGGTCGGTGGGCTTCGCGAACGGCAGCTTGGGGATAACGACGCCCTTGAGCGTGGCGCCCGGCGCGTCGAAGCCTTCCCAGAAGCTTTTGAGCGCGAAGAGCGACAGGTGCTCGTCCGCGAGGAAGTCGTCGCGCAGGCCCTTCACCGACACGCCCCATTTTTGGCAGACGACGCGCAGGTCATCGGCCTTGAGCTGGGGCTGCACGGTTTCGAAGCACTTCTCCATCTCGCGGCGGTTCGTGAACAGCGTGAGCATCGAGCCCTGTTGCGCGCGGTGCACGTCCACGAGCAGGCGCTGCAGCGCCTCCAGATAGCGCGGGTCGTTCGGCTCGGGCATGTCGTCGGCCACGTATACCGTCATGTGCCCGTCGAAGTCGTAGCTCGAGTCAAGGCGGCACGCCCGGCACGTCGAGAATTCCGAGGCGTTGAGGCCGAGCGCCCCCTCGAATGCGTCGAAGCGGTCATCCACCGCCAGGGTGGCGGAGGCGAACACCACCGAATGGGTTCGCGCGAACAGCGTCTCGTTCATGGCCGCGCCGACGTTGACGAGCAGGGCCTCCAGCTTCTCGGTGACGCGGTCCTTCTTGCGGTTGAGCGTCGCCGCGTAGGCGTAGGCGTCGTCGGCGGTGACGAGGATGACCTCCGCCGCGCGCAGCTGGTCCTTCAGCTCCATGGCGATGGAGGCGATCTCACGCTGGATCTCGGCCGCGCCGTCGACTTCCTCCAGGTAGCCCACGAGCTCCTGGCAGACGCTCACCAGCTTCTCCGCCTTGTCGGACATGAAGCAGCCCAGCTCTTTCACCTGGGAAAACGTCGCGCTTCTCCGAATATCCTCATTGATCCACAGCTCGACCGTCTCGTAGCCCTTGCCCTTTTTGTTCTGGTCGAAGAAGAGCAGATCCTTCATATGCGCGACGAATTCGCGCGCCGCCTCGGCGTAGGCCGCGCCGGCGACGCGGGCCTTGGCCGTGAGCGCGTAGAACAGCGTGGACCCCTCCTCGGCTCCGGGGATCACCACCCGGCGCTCCGCCCTGACGAACACGTTGCGCGACGCCTCGTCGGCGCTCACGCGGTTCGCCAGCCGCACGATGTCCTCGGCCGAAAGCGCGAGCGAGAACGCGCGGCGCGCCTCGGCCTCCGCGCCATGGGCCTCGTCGACCGTCCAATAACGTATCGGAGGGAGCAGGCCGCCGTCAGCTGCGAGATCGCAGAACAGCAGGCTGTGGTTCGTCACCACGATGTCGGCGGCCTCCGCACGGCGCCGCGCCCCGTGGACGAAGCAGGTTGTCCCGAAATAGGGACACTTTCGGCGCAGGCAGTCATGACTCGTCGTGGTGACCATGCGGCGGGGAAGCAGCCGGTAGTCTATCTTCAGGCTGTCCATGTCATCGTATTCGGTTTGCTCCACGAACGAGAGCAGCGCGGCGAGCGCCGGAGCCTGGGTCTGCTCCGTGCCGCCCACGAGCCGCATCTGCGGCCCTTCCTCGACGAGCCGGCCGATCTTGCGCAGACACGGATAGTGTGAGAACCCCTTGAGCGGTGCGTACGTGAGCGGCGGCCGTGCCGGGTCCTGGGCGCGAAGGGCGTCCGAGAGCGCCGGAAGCTCGTGATACACCAGCTGGTCGAGCAGGGCGTTCGTCTTCGTCGCCACGCCGACGGCGATGTTGTTCGCCTGGGCCGTCAGCGCGGATGGGACCAGGTACGCCATCGATTTGCCCACGCCCGTGCCCGCCTCCACCATGAGGTTCTCCGAGCCCGCGAAGGCGCAGCGCACCGCCTCGGCCATGTCGAGCTGCTCCTGACGGGGCTCGAACCGGTCGTACAGCGAGCCCACCAGCCCCTGGTCCGAGAACGCCTCGGCTATCTGCTCCACCGAGGGGAACACGAGCGACCTCGCCGGATCGGCGGCGATATCGTCCGCGTCGATCTTCGCGGCGTGTTCCACCTTTCCCAGGCGATCGCGCCGCAGCCCGCGCAGCGAGAACTGCAGATCGTTGGGACGCACGCCTTGCGAGAATGTTTCACGTGAAACATTCTCGTCTTTCGCGAACAACGCCTCCGTCAACTCGGCGCTGCGCTCGTACGCGCGTGCGAACTGATCGAACACCACCTGGGTCGGCCATTGGTCCGGCGTCGCCATCCGCGCGATCTCGCGCACGAGCGCCGGGGGCATCGCCGCCACGCCCGCCAGAAGGATGCGGAAGACGGCGCAGGTCGCCTCGACGTCGGCATCCGCGCGATGCGTCGAGAGGGGCGCGCCGAACGCGCGCACCAGGTCGAGCAGACGGTGGGACTTCAGACGCGGCACGGCGATGCGCGCCAGATCAAGCGAGTCGATCCACGTGTTCTCCAGCAGAGGGTACCCGCTCGGATGGCGCGTAGTGAACGTGCGGTCGAACTCGGCGTTGTGCGCCACCACCTTGGCGTCGCCCACGAATGCGACCAGGTCGGCGAGCGCCTGCTCGGGCGAAGGCGCGTCGGCCACGTCCTCGTCGTGTATGTCGGTGAGATGGGCCACGTCCTCGGGGATGGGCTTGCCGGGATTCACGAACGTGACGAACCACTCGACGATCTCCCCGCGCTCCATACGCGCGGCGGCGATCTGCGTCAGCTCGTCATGGTTGAACGAGAAGCCGGTGGTCTCGGTGTCCAGAACCACGATATTGCGATCGAGGTCGCCGAAATCGGTGCTCGCGGCCCGTGACGGAAGCGACGCGTATCGGGCTCGCACGGCTTCGGGCGTTCCATCGCTTATGAAACTTTGCAGGGCATCCTGCGTGGGCGCATGTTGTTTATCCATACCGTTCAGCCTATCATCTATCATAGAATGTTACAAATTGAAAACGCGGCAATCACATGCTCATCATGCATGACTGGAGGAGATCAGATGCAGGCAGAACGGTACTTCGGCACGTACGCGCGATTCGAGACCGCATCGAAGAAGGACGCCGCGCCTTTGCTCGGCGCCGACAACCTGATCGGCGACGAATTCGACATCGTCTTCCAAACCGAAGGCGGGACGGCCTCCGCGTGGATGAAGAACCGTTTCGGGGCCCTGATCGGCTTTTTCGATCCGTCCGTCACCCGCCAGCTGCAGCTCCTCTCCGCCCGGGGGTGGAAGTTGAAGGCCCTGCTTTCCTTCGTCGCCTACACCGACAGCCCCGATCCGGGCTTCTATTGGGGAGAAGCGGCCCTGATCTGCTACGATCCTCAGTGGGACAAGGAGTTCTCCCTGTATGCGAGCACTCTCGGCAAGCGCATGGGCGACGGCATCCGACCCGACGTCGAGCTCGGCGAGCAGGGCGTTGACCAGGTCATTGAGAGCGAAGGCGCGTGGACTCCCAAAAAAACATGCCCGCTTCCCGAGAAGAAAGCGGGCACGGTTATCCTCAAGAACCGTCGGAAGCTCTCGGAGAACCTCATCGAGCAAGGCCGGAAGGGGAACAAGGGCTGCTACTTCGTTAGCTGGGCGTTCCTCCTCGCACTCGTCGCCGGTGCGCTGTTCGCGTTGAAGTCCTGCGGGGCGTTCTAAGCGAAACTCCCGGAATGTTTCACGTGAAACATTCGGATCAGCCTTCGAGCGCGTATCCCACCAGTCTCGTGCAGAGCTCCGGGAAGGAGATGCCGGCGGCACGCGCCGCGTCGGGCAGCAGCGACGTGCCCGTCATGCCGGGGATGGTGTTCGTCTCGAGAACCCAGCAGGAGCCGTCCTCCTCCAAAATCAGATCCGTCCGGGAGACGCCGCGGCAGGAGAGCGCACGATGCGCGCGGATCGCAAGATCCTGCACAAGCCGCGTCGTCTCGTCGGGAAGCGGCGCGGGGCAGATATGCTGCGACCCGCCGGGAGCGTACTTCGACTCGTAGTCGTAGAACTCGCTTTTCGGCACGATCTCGATGATGGGGAGCGCTTCGAGCTCTTCGTTGCCGATGACCGCCACGGTGAGCTCGGTTCCTTTGATGTAGCGCTCAATGAGGGCCTCGCGGTCGATCTCGAATACCTTGCCAATCGCCGCCGCGACCTCGTCGGCGCCTTCGACGATATACACCCCGAGCGCGCTTCCTTCCGTCGCCGGCTTCACCACGCAATGCTCGCCCAGCTTCTCGACGATCTCGTCCACATCGTGAGAATCGCCCACGCGCAACGTCACCGACGGAGGAGTGGGGATGCCATCCCGCTCGTAGTAGAGCTTCGACTTCACCTTATCCATCGCCAAGGCGCTCGCCCACACGCCCGAGCCGATATAGGGCAGGCCGATCGTCTCGAGCAGCCCCTGCACCGTCCCGTCTTCGCCGTATTTACCGTGCAGACACAGGAACGCTACGTCGAAGGGGCCGTCGATGAGCGTTTTCAAGTCCTCCTTGCATGCGGGATCGAGCGACACGACGTCGAATCCCGCCTCTTCAAGGGCCTCGCGCGCGCCTTCCCCCGAGGCGAGCGACACCGCGCGCTCCCCGCTCTTTCCGCCTGCAAGCAGCGCGATTCGACATTTCCGAGGATCGAAGCTCTCAGACATGCACCCTTCTTTCATCAGCTTTGACACGATTCGAGCAGTATAGCAAACCAGGATGCCGGCGCACGACGTTTGAAGCGTAGCGCCGGAATGTTTCACGTGAAACATGTATAATAGCCGTATGAATAAACCAATCAAATCATATTCCCTCCCTGAGCTGCAAGACGTCGTGAAAAGCCTCGGGCAACCGGTGTTCAGGGCCGGGCAGCTCTCACAATGGCTCTACGTGCATCATGTCGACTCGTATGGCAAGATGACGAACCTTCCCGCCGGCCTGCGCGAGGAGCTTGCGAAAGAGCATCCCCTCCATACCGCGCGAATCGTCGAGCGGCGGGTGTCCGACGACGGCACGCGGAAGTACCTCGTCGAATTCCACGACGGCGTGTGCGTGGAGACCGTCGCCATTCCCTCGCGGGGAGAGGATCGCCTGACCGTATGCTTCTCCACCCAGGCCGGATGCCCTATGCAGTGCGCTTTTTGCGCCACCGGGCAAGAGGGCCTCGAGCGGAGCCTCGTTCCCGGGGAGATCGTCGACCAAGTGCTGATAGCGCAGGAGGATATGGGTAAGCGCGTCACGAACGTCGTAGGAATGGGACAAGGCGAGCCGTTCCTGAATTACGACAACACGCTGGCAGCGCTGCGCATCCTCAACGACGGCAAGGGCCTGGCCATCGGCGCGCGGCACATCAGCGTGTCGACGTGCGGGATCATCCCCGCTATCGAGCGATTCTCGCAGGAACCCGAGCAATTCACCTTGGCGGTGTCGCTGCATGCGGCGCGACAGCCCGTGCGCGACCTTCTGATGCCGAAGGCGTCGCGTTATCAGCTCAACGAGCTCAAAAAGGCCCTTCTCTCGTACGTCGAGAGCACGAACCGCCGTGTGACGCTCGAATACATCATGATCGAGGATGTGAACGACCGCGAACAGGACCTTGCTGCGCTCAACAAATTCTGCCAAGACCTTCTCTGCCACGTGAACCTCATACCCATCAACGCCGTCAAAGGCTCGGCGTTCCAGCCGAGTTCCCCTTCCACCGTGCAAAAATGGGTGGATTCCCTGCGATCTCGGGGCAAGGAGGCAACCGTGCGCGATTCACGCGGCGCGGACATCGACGGAGCGTGCGGACAGCTGAAAAGCATGCGAAACCGCTAAACCGCCCAAATGTTTCACGTGAAACAAAACGGGAACCTGCGCGAGGTTCCCGTTTTTCGTTCCCAGATGTTTCACGTGAAACATTATGAGGCTGCGGCGATCAGCTCCTCGAAAAGCCGCTCAAGGTCATCTTCATCCTTGAACTCGATCTCAATCTTATTCTTCCCCTGAACGGACTTCACCTTCACGTTCGTGTGCAGCACGTCCCTCAACGCGCGCGCGACGGTCCTGAACGTCTTCGGCAGCGGCTCTTTCGTCTTGGGGGCGTCGCTGCGCTTCCCGGAGAAGAGCCGCGCGATCGCCTCCGCCTCGCGAACCGTGAGCTTCTCCTCTTTCAGCTTGGTCGCGAGCTTCTGCCGCCCCTCTTTCGTGGGGATGGAGAGGATGGCGCGCGCATGGCCGGCCGTGATCTTCTCCTCGAACAGCATCTGCTGCGCGTCTTCCGGAAGTTCGAGAAGTCGCAGGGCATTCGCCACCGTCGAGCGGCCCTTCGACATGGCCTGCGCGACCTCCGACTGTGTCAGATTGCGGCGCTCCATCATGCGGCGATATCCGTACGCCTCTTCGATCGGGTTGAGATCAGAGCGCTGCACGTTCTCCACCAGGGCCAACTCGAGCGCAAGGTCGTCGTCGGCCTCTTTGATGCGCACGGGGACGGTGGGCAAGCCCACCATCTTGCATGCCTGCCAGCGGCGTTCTCCTGCGATGATCTGGTATTTCTGCGGTCCGATAGGCCGGACGAGAATCGGCTGCAGCAAGCCGTCCTTCGCGATCGAGGCGGCGAGCTCCTCCAGCTCGTCCTGCTTGAAGTTCGTGCGCGGCTGATCGGGGTTGGGGCTCACGGAGGCGATAGGCACCTCGTCGGTACGGCGCTGGACGACGCTCTTGATCGTCACCTGATCCTCGGCATCCACCACCGTCTCCTCTTGACCAGGCGTTTCCTCAAATTCCACCTGCTGGCGCTCGGAAGCCTCCGCATGGTGCACCGCAGGCGCCGGCTGCTCCTCCTGCTGCACCAGAACGCGCTGCGGGGTGTCCTCTATGGGCGTCGCCTCCTCGTATGCGCCGCCGAGCAGCGAGTTCAAACCCCGGCCCAAGCCGCTTTTGCTAGATTTAGCCACGCTGTATCACTTCCTTCGCCAAATTCATGTACGATTGAGCGCCCTTGCCCGTCGGATCGTACTGAGTTATCGGCTGACCGAAGCTTGGGGCCTCAGAAAGCTTCACAGTACGCGGTATAAGCGTCTTAAAGACCGTTCGACCGAAATATCCCTTCACTTCCTCAACCACCTGCTTAGAAAGCGTTGTACGGCCGTCGTACATAGTGAGAAGCACGCCGAATATATCGAGCGACGGATTCAGGCGCGTTTTGACACGTTTCATCGAATCAAGAAGTTTTGTCACGCCTTCCAGCGCGTAGAACTCGCACTGGATGGGGATGAGGAGCTTGTCCGCCGCGACGAGCGCGTTGACCGTCAGAAGGCCAAGCGACGGCGGGCAATCGACGAATACGTAGTCATACTTGCCGCGAAGACTACCGACAGAGTCTTTCAGACGGTTCTCACGCGCCATCTCGGAGACGAGCTCCACCTCGGCACCGGCCAGGTTGATGGTCGCGGGAACCAAGTCCAAACCCTCGCACACGTCGGGGATGATGACGTCCTCGACGGGCACGTCGTTGAGCAGCACATCGTAGACGCAGTTCTTAACCCGGCTCTTCTCGATTCCCAGGCCGCTCGACGAGTTACCCTGCGGGTCAAGGTCCACCAAGAGCACCTGCTTGCCCAGCTCGCCGAGTGCGGCAGCGAGGTTGATGGCTGTCGTCGACTTGCCGACGCCGCCCTTCTGGTTGATGATGGCCATGACCTTCGTCTGGCCCACCACATGCTTGACCGGAGCCTTGTCTTTGATGGTCTTGAGAGGCGTCGGCTCGACTTCCTCTTCCTGAACCGGCTTGGCCTCGCGCTCCACCACCTCGATATGCTCGATGGCGATTTCGTCTTCGACAACCTGCTCGTTTTCCTGATTGACAGTCTCGGCTGGTTTTTTGTCTCGTTTGAGACTATCGAATAGCCCCACAGGGACCCCCTTTCAATAACTCTGCACCAGTATACCTTGTTTGATGTTTCACGTGAAACACTGTCGGTAGAAAAGCCGGGATTCCCGGAATGTTTCACGTGAAACATTCCGGATGCTTGATTCTCGCTTGATTCCAGCTGGATTTCCGCTTGGGTTGCGCTTGATTCCCGCTGGAACTGCGCTAGATATCTGCTGGAACCGCAATGGATCCGGACGACTTTCTGCTGGAAACGTGCCATGGATCCGCTGGATCCGACGAGTAGTATATAACGAGACGAGAAAGGAGAGGCTATGAATCGTGAGAGAAGGCGATTACTCGCCCAAAGGGCAGAGGACATGCGCAGGAACATGCCATTCGCCGAGCGGCGCCTGTGGCTCTCGTTCCTGCGGGAGTATCCGATTCCGTTTGTGGCTCAGAAGGTGATCGGCGAGTACATCGTGGATTTCTACTGCAAGCGCGCACGCTTGAGCATCGAGCTCGACGGCGACAGCCATTGTTCAGAGAGCCAGGAGCGCTACGATCGAACGCGCACGACGTTCTTGGAGATGCTTGAGATAAAGGAGCTGCGCTTCACCAACGAGGAGGTATACGAGAATCTCGAAGGCGTGTGCGAGGTTATCCATAACGAAGTGGAGAAGAGGCGCACCGACACCTCGTCGGGACTCTTCCAAGCGCTGAAAAGCAAATCATAATGTTTCACGTGAAACAATTAGCAGCGGTGTTTCACGTGAAACATTCCGGAGTGTTTCACGTGAAACATTTAGGGGAGGAGGGGCTTCTTCTGGGCGAGGCCGGTCTTACGGGGGAGTTTGACGCGCGGCTTGCCGAGCTTCTCAAACACGATGATTCGGCGCACCTTGTCGTCGAGCGGGACCGTGCGGTCGGATACCATCTCCATATTGAGCTTATGCTGTAAGGCGAGGGCGTTCCCCAGCTCCTCTTCATTGACGAGCGCCTTATAGCACACCAGGCGGCCACCTTTCTGCAGAAGCGGGCTGGCCAGCTCCATGAGCACCGAGAGCTTCGCCAATGCACGGGCGGTGACCACCGCGAACTCGCCGGCCCGCTCCCGCGCCAAATCCTCGATTCTCCCCGTATACGTGCTGACGTTCTCCAAACCGAGCTCGCGCACCATACCGTCCAAAATAGCCGTCTTCTTGCCGACGGAATCCACGAGCAGCGTCTCCCGGCCCGTCTCTATCGCGAGGGGGATCCCCGGATACCCCGCACCTGAACCAAGATCAGCATAGCGTCCCTCCGGCGCATCCTCCACTTCCGGCAACCCGATCAGCGAGTCCTGCACATGCAGGAGCATTCCCTCCTCCATGCTCGCAATGCGCGTGATATTGGTGGTCTTATTCGCGTCGATGACCAATTCGAGGTGGCGGCGCAGCAGGTCTTCGTGCATAGGGCCCCTTCCGTTGGAAACGTCCATCAGTATAGTCGAATGTTTCACGTGAAACAAAACGAAGCCCGCACCAGTGGCACGGGCTTCTCATTCTGAGCGAGTTGAAAGGCTAGCGGGGGAGGATCACCACATGTCGCGCGCTGCCTTCACCTTCGGACGCCGTCTCCACGCGGTCGTCGTCGCGCAGCGTGATGTGCACGATGCGGCGCTCATACGGCGTCATCGGACGCAGCTTGATGCTGCGGTTCTGGCTGGCGGCGCGGTTCGCGGAAGAACGCGCGATGGACTCGAGCTTCTCGCGCTGGCGCCCCTTATACCCCTCGACATCCACGATGACGGGGTAGCGGAAGCCGATCGTGCGCACGGTGATGGCGGACACAATGAACTGCAGGGCGTCGAGCGTCTTGCCGTGGCGCCCGATGAGCACCGCCAGATCGTCGCCCGTGATATCGAGGATGAGCTCCCCTTCATCGCCCTCGTACTCGTCGATGGTCACTTCTCCCACGTCGAAGTACTTGAGGATATCCTGAAGCGCGCCGATCGCCGTGTCGGCGATGCGGTCGAGCTCCTCGTCAGTCAGCTCCGTCTCGCCCTCGGGCTCCAAGGTGGCTTCGTCTTTCTCCAGCAATTCATCGGCCATGGCGAACTCCTTCAATCAGCGCTGAGATTCCCAGAATGTTTCACGTGAAACATTCTGCTACCTCTTTTTCTTCGACGTATCCTTCTTGGTCGGGCGCGGCTTCTTCACCTTGCGGGTCACATCGACCTCGATGGGCTTCACTTCGATGGTCTGCTCGGCTTCGGCATCGCGCTTCTTCATGATGCGCATGGAGATCTGCTGCTGTGCAACGCCGATGAGCGACGACGCGCCCCAGAACAGGAGCACGCCGGCGGGCGAGCCCCAGCTGATCCACAGCATGAACAAGCTCATGACGCCCGACATGATGAGCGTCTGGTTGCGCTGCGGGTTGTCCTTGTTGCCCAGCTGCATCAGCACCATAGGCAAGAACGTGGCCCCAGCGAAGATGATCATAAGCACCAGATAGGGAACAAATGTTCCAAAACCCTGGGCCATAGCCTCGGAAGGCTTCATAACCAGGTTGGGCACCAGGTTGAAGAACTCGTAAGTGGAACCTTCCGTACGCGAGCCCATCTCCGAGAGCACCTGGAACAGCGCCATGAAGATAGGCATCTGCAGCACCATGGGCAGGCAGCCGGCCAGGGGGTTGAACTTCACCTCGGCGTAGAGCTTCTGCATCTCCTCGGTCTGCCGCTGGGGATCGTCAGCGTACTTGCGCTGGATCTCCTGCATGAGCGGCTGCACCTTCTGCATCTGAAACGACGATTTCGTCTGCTTGTGCATGAGCGGCGAGATGAGGATACGGAAGATGACCGTGACGATGATGATCGCGAGGCCCCAGTCTCCGCAGAAGTTGTAGAAGAACTGGATAACGTCGAATATCCAATCCTTGAAGACGTCCCACATTGTATGTTGTTCCTTCCTCTATACCAAAAAGGCCCGCCGGCCGATCCGTCAGGGGACGGGATCGTAGCCGTGAGGACCTCCCGGACGACAGCGGAGCACACGCTTGACCGTGAGCTTGAGCCCCTTGACGAACCCGTAGCGCCGAAACGCGATGAGGCCGTACTCGGAGCACGTCGGGGTGAAACGGCAGCAAGAAGGGAACAGGGGAGAGATGGCGGCGCGGTAGAAGGTTATGAGAAACACCGCTATCGTGCACGGTATGCGTTTCAGGAAATCCCTCACCGGCTGCACCCTATCGAATCTCGGCGCGTTTCAACGTCTCGTCACATGCTGCTAGCACTTTACTATAAGTGCACCGCGTGAGGCTCGACTTCGCAAGAAATATTACATCGTAGCCCTGCCACGGCCCTCCGAGCTCCCGGCACACCGCCCGCATGCGCCGCTTCGCGCTGTTGCGCCACACCGCGTTCCCCAGCTTCTTGCCCGCAATAAAAGCAACACGACCGCGCGGGCCGTGCTGCTTTGCGGGTAACACTATGAAGGTAAGGTACGGCGTATGCAGTCGCTTGCCGCAAGAGAACAGATCGGAGATATCCGCGCGGGATTTGATCGTCTCCAACCGTCGGCTCTCTTTACACGCAGAGGCGCTTGCGTCCCTTTGCGCGGCGAGCAGCCAGCACCTTGCGGCCGCCCTTGGTCGACATGCGAGCACGGAAACCGTGGCACTTGGCCCTCTTACGAGTGTTAGGTTGGTACGTGCGCTTCATATTATTTCCCTTTCGTGATTTAGAGCAACCTGGAAAGTATAGCTCACGTTGCCCGGGAGTCAAGGAAAACCCATAAATAACTCCTGCGGAAACGCCGTCGCGAACTCTGCGGGCGCAAGCGGGCCGCGGGCATGCCGAAGGCGCCGGCTGCGCCGCGTTCTCCCAAGGCCCAGAAAGGGGCGCCGGGGAGGGCTCGCACGCATTCCCAGCACCTCCGTGGAAAACCTTCCCAGCGGCTTTTCGGCGAAGTTTTCCCCAAAACGAAGGAGAGGAGAATGTGGAAAATGTTGAAAACCTCGGTTTCATTCGTGGGAGCCTGTGGAAATCCCAATCGCCACCGTTTTGTCAAGCCCTAATCCAATTATTTATATCAGGCTTCCCACCAGGCCTTAGAGTAAAATCAAAACAAACTTAGGCTTCTGAACTGGTATTTTGTTTATCGAAGATTTTTCGTAAACGTGACCTCGGCGCAAAACGTCAGCACCCCGCCATCGCGGGGACACCAAAACGACACCTCGGCTGAAAGGGCGCCGACAGGCCCCGAATCCCTTCCGAACGCCTCGACTATCAACATTCGGCCAGAGTTTTACACCAACGTCCGTACGCCCTTTCCTGCATCTTCCTGAAAGTTTTCCCCAATTTCTGAATAAATTGGGGAAAACGATGAAAACCCCCGGTCGCATGAAGGGAACGTTTTCAGTGAAACGGAAAGCACGATTCTGAAAACCTTGAATTCCCCAGGTGGATGGATTCAGGAAGGGAAAACCGCTACAATGCGCTTGAATATCTTTGAAAAACGCTGAATACCGATTCTGAAAAACGGAATACCATTGGACAACCAGATCGAACAAGCAGACCATTCGAGCGAATCCGCTGATGGAGGCACGGGAGGCGACGCCTACGCCCTCGTGAACGCCGTCGCGCGCATCGCTCTCTACGACGACCTCCGCAGCGCGCCGCGCGTCACGGAGATCCAGCCCGCGCCCACCGCCGAGTTCATCGAGAGCCTCGCCTCCAAAGTGTACGAGCAGGCGCGCTCCTCGGGGGGCACCGTCCCCTACACCGTCATACGCGAGGTGTCGGAGAACTTCATCCACGCGCGGTTCGCCGAGGTGATCGTGTCCATCCTGGACAACGGCAATACCATCCGCTTCGCCGACCAGGGCCCGGGCATCCCCCAGAAGGAGAAAGCCCAGCTCCCCGGCTTCACCTCGGCCATCGAGCCGATGAAGCGCTACATACGCGGCGTGGGCTCGGGCCTTCCCATCGTGAAGGAGTACCTCGACTTCTCGCACGGCACCATCACGATAGAGGATAATCTGGGAACGGGATCGGTGGTCACGATCAGCCTGATCCCGGGCGCCGCCGGCGGGCGGGCGGCCGCGCCGCAGGAGGAGCCCCCGCAACCGCAGGCGCCGCAGATGCAGCCGTACCCGCAGCCCTACCAGCCTCAGCCGCTTCCCCAGGCGGGGGCCTACCAACCGGCGCAGCCGATGCCCCAGGGCTACCCGTACCCCGCGCCGCCCCAGCCCGCGCCGTACCCGGGGGCCTACCCGCAGCCCGCCTACCCTCAGCCGGCGCAGCCCCCCGCGATCGCCCCGCTCGTGCCGCCGCTCACCAAACGGGAGCGCGAATTCCTCCCGATCTTCCTCAGCGAGGGGGCCCTCGGGGTGACCGACCTGGTGAACATCACGGGGTCTCCCCAGTCGAGCACCCATTCCGCGCTGACGAAGCTCGAGCAGGCGGGGCTCATCGAGAAGACGGTCGGTCAGAAGCGCATCCTGACCCAACTCGGATATCAGGTGGCAAACTCGCTTTGATGGTTGTACAATCGAGGCCCGACGGACGGCTCGCGCGAGAAGGCGGCATGCGGCGGCTCGCGCTCGCCCGGTAAAGGAAACGGCATATGGACAGCGAAACGCTCGAGCAGACCTGGAGCAACGTGTGCGCCCAGGTCAAAAGCTACAACAACATAGACCCCACCCAGATCAGCGCGTTCTTCTCGCGCCTGCATCCTCAGGCCATGAGCGAGGGCTTCCTCATGCTCACAGCCGACAACGACTTCATTAAGACGTGGATCGAGCGCAATTACGTGGAGTTCATCAAGCGCGCGCTGCTCGACTTGTACCAGGTGCCGTTCACCGTCGTCGTCGAGGTGGACATCACCGCCGCGTCCGCTCCCGCGAAGCCCGCGGCCGTCCCGGCGCCCGCGCCCCAGCCGCCCCAGCCTCCCAGCCCCACGATCATCGCGCCCGAACCCCCTGATCAGCCCGGACCGAAGGGCGAGCCCGAGGAGTCCGCGCCCTTCGCGGGAGCGGACGGCGTCGGCTCCACGTACACGTTCGAGAACTTCGTCATCGGCGACTCCAACCGCATGGCCTACTCCATGGCCGTGGCCGTGGCCGAGATGCCGGGCAAGGCCCACCTAAACCCGCTGTTCCTCTACGGCAAGTCGGGCCTGGGCAAGACGCACCTGATGCGCGCCATCCAGAACTACGTCACCGAGACCATGCCCGCCCTCTCGGTGGTCTACGTGGACTCCGCCGAGCTGCTCTCGGACTACATGGACGCCAGCGCCGCCCACGACAAGGAGAAATCGAGCTACAAGAACTTCAAGACGCGCTACGAGGACGCCGACGTGCTCCTCATCGACGACGTCCAGTACCTGCAGGGCAAGAAGCAGACGCTCGACATCGTGTTCCAGATATTCAACAGGCTCACGGAGCAGGGGCGCCAGGTGGTGCTCTCCGCCGACCGCGCGCCCAAGAACATCGACATCGACGAGCGCTATATGAGCCGCTTCAACTCGGGCGCCACCTTCGACATCCAGCCGCCCGAGGTGGAGACGAAGCTCGGCATCGTGAAGAGCTTCGTGGACGAGTACCGCGAGGCCGAGGGCTCTCCGGGGTTCAGCATCCCCGACGACATCCAGATGTACATCGCGGAGAGCTCGAGCTCCAATATCCGCGAGCTGAAGAGCGCCGTCACGAAGGTGATCTACCAGATGACGTTCTTCAAGCAGCCGAACCTGAGCCTCGACGACGTGCGCGCGCTTCTGGAGAACCACTTCTCCGGCGGCCCGTCGAAGCGCCTGACCATCGCCGACATCCAAAAGGAGGTCGAGACGTTCTACAAGGTGAGCCACGCCGACCTCGTGGGCAAGAAGCGCAACCGCAACATCATCTACGCGCGCCAGATAGCCATCTACCTGTGCCGGCAGATGCTCGACCTACCGTTCAACGACATCGGCAAGAAGTTCAACCGCGACCACTCCACCGTCATGTACTCGGTCACCAACGTCGAGGAGAAGATGAAGGAGAACCGCGAGCTGCGCGAGGAGCTCGAGACCCTACGTCAGATCATCCGCGAGATCTGACCCGCCGCGGCCCTAACTCGCGTTCGGCGGAAACATGACTGAAAGATGACTGACAACATGCCGAAAAGCGCCCCTCGGCTCGGGAAAGATAATGAAAGCGATAATAGGTGTTGAGGGAGGAAGCTTGCCCTGCACCGTGGAAATGGGAATGTTTTCGTAGTATGAACTGGCAGGACGTCGGTTTTCCACAATTCCACCGACCTTATTATCATTATTATTAAAACCTTTATATATTAAAGAGGGACCGAAAACCGAAGAACGAAGCGCCGGAGACGGCGGCTCAAGTGTTTCACGTGAAACATCCTCCTCGCCGCCGATATGCTCCATGCGAAACATCTTATAATGACTGCGCGAAGGGAAGCCCCGCAGCACTGTCGAGCTAGGGAAGGGATCGCCTTGAAATTCAGCATCAACCAATCGGAACTGTCCAACGCGCTCGGCGTGGTGCTCAAGGGCATCGCGACGCGCTCGACGCTGCCCATCCTGTCCGGCATCTACCTCGACGCCCGCGCCGACTCACTCACGCTCCAAGCCACCGACCTCGAGCTGTCCATCCAGTACACTGTGGCCGCCCTCGTCGAAGAGGAGGGCAAGGCGGTCGTCCCGGGCAAGCTGTTCTCGGAGATCGTGAAGAACCTGCCCGACGCCGCCGTGCATATGGAAGCGGAGGACGATTCGGCGGTCATCACGTGCGACACCTCGTCCTTCTCCATCAAGACGCTCGACGCGGAGGATTTCCCGGGATTCCCGCACGTCGATGTGCAGCAGGAGATAGCCATCCCGTTCTCGCAGTTCGCCTCCATGGTGAAGCGCGTGGCGCGCGTCGTGTCGAAGGACGAGAGCCGCGCCATCCTCACCGGCGTGCTCATCACGCTCGAGGGATCGCACCTCAAGATGGTAGCCACGGATTCGTACCGCCTGGCCATCACAGAGGCGGAGCTTCCCGGATCGTCCGCCGAGGACTTCCAGGCGGTCATCGCCGGGTCGTTTCTGCAAGAGATATCCTCGCTGCCCCGCTCCGAGGACCCGCTGCGCATCGCGCTCGCCGAGAACCAGATCGTCGTCTCGTACCACGACACGGTGTTCATCAACCGACGCATCGAGGGCAACTTCCCGAACTACCGCCAGCTGCTGCCCGACTCCTACGTCACCCGCGTGAGCATCGAGGTGCCCCACCTCGTGGCGGGCGTGAAGCGCACCTCGCTGCTCGACCAGACGAGTTCTCCGGTGAAGTTCGACGTCAACATGGCGTCGCAGACCGTCCAGCTCTCCGCCATGGCGCAGGACGTGGGATCGGTCCAGGAGACGCTGCCGTGCGAGGGGGAGGGCGAGGACGTGCAGATCGCGTTCAACTGCTCCTACGTGCTCGACGGGCTGTCGTCGGTGGGGACGGACAAGGTGTATCTTGAGGTGCAGTCGCCCCTCAAGCCGGGCATCTTCAGGGCGGACGCGGGCGAGGACTACCTCTACCTCATCATGCCCGTGCGCATCGCGTAGGAAAGGCGCGGCGGAAGCACGGCGGTGGACCTGTCGATAACCCATATCTCGTTCGCGGACTTCCGCAGCTACGAGCGCTTCGATCTGGCCGGCATCGGCCCGCTCACGGTGCTCGTGGGACCCAACGCGACAGGCAAGACGAACATCGTGGAAGGGGTGCAGCTGCTCACGGCCCAGTCGTCGTTCCGCAACCCGTCGCCTGCCGACCTCGTGCGCTCGGGCGCGGCCGGCGCGCGCATCGCGGCCGACGTGGCCGACGGCAACCGCGAGCTTGAGCTGGAGATGCGCGTGGCCGACGGCAAGCGGGCGTTCCTGTTGAACGGCAAGCCCAAGCGCACCGCCGACCTCAAGGGTATCCTGCCCTCGGTGACGTTCACGCCCGACGACCTCGAGCTGGCCAAGGGCCCGCAGGCGGTGCGGCGCAGCGCGCTCGATGCGCTCGGCTCGCAGCTCTCGGCGAACCACTACCTCATCCGGCGCGATTACGAGAAGGTGATCCGCCACAAGAACCGCCTGCTCAAGGACGAGGCGCCGCCCGCCCTGGTGGCGGCGCTCGATGAGACGCTCGTCACCTGCGGCGCGCAGCTCGCCTGCTACCGCGCGGCGCTCTTCGAGAAGCTGGCGGCGTCGATGGCGTCCTACTACGCCGAGATCGTCGGCGGCCGCGAGCGCCTGCGCGCATGCTACGTGCCGTCGTGGGAGCAGAGCGACCCGGGCGTGCCGGCCACGTTCGCCTTCGGGCGCGACGAGGCCCGCGCGTCCCTGGCCGCCGCCCTGGCAGCCCGCGGCGCCGAGGAGCGCGCCCGGCGCCGGGCGCTCGTGGGCCCGCATGCCGACCGCATCGAGTTCTTCATCGGTGGCCGCAACGTGTCCACGTTCGCCAGCCAGGGCCAGCGCCGCTCGGCGGTGCTGGCATTCAAGCTGGCCGAGGCCGCGCTCATCCAGGACATCCTGCACCAGCGGCCCGTGCTGCTGCTCGACGACGTCATGAGCGAGCTCGACGCCGAGCGCCGCCGCTCGCTCGTGGCGTTCGTCTCCGGAGACATCCAGACGTTCATCACCACGGCCAACCTCGACTACTTCGACGAGGACCTCCTGGCAGCCGCCCGCGTGGTGCGCCTACCGCTCGAAGAGGGTTCCGACGGGTCCTCGAACGCCGATATTTCAGCGTTGTGAGCGCTGTTATGCGAAAAAGGACGGCCTTATTCGCGATCGCGCCTCAAAAGCCTTCTCAAAGCCTTTAAACGCTGTGTTTTTTCTCTCTATCAAAGCCTGATTATGATAGAATTTGACAGTTGGCGCGCCGAGGGCGCGCGCGGATGCTCGCGCGCGGGGCGCCGGCTGGCGCGGGCCGTCCCGAGAGGCTGGGAAGCGGGCGGACGCCGCGTCGATCACTTACGAAACGCACTGAAAAAGGAGCAAAGTCAGTGGCAAACAAACCTGACCATTACGACGGTTCCGACATCCAGGTCCTCGAGGGCCTGGAGGCGGTCCGCAAGCGCCCGGGCATGTACATCGGCTCGACGGGCCCGCGCGGCCTGCACCACCTGGTGTACGAGGTCGTCGACAACTCCGTCGACGAGGCGCTGGCCGGCTACTGCGACGAGATCGGGGTGTGGATCCATCCCGACAACTCGATCACGGTGGAGGACAACGGGCGCGGCATCCCCGTGGACAAGCACCCCAAGGAGAAGATCCCCACGGTGGAGGTGGTGCTCACCATCCTGCACGCCGGCGGCAAGTTCGGCGGCGAGGGCTATAAGGTGTCCGGCGGCCTGCACGGCGTGGGCGTGTCCGTGGTGAACGCGCTGTCCCGGCGCGTGGAGGTGAACGTCAAGCGCGACGGCAGGGAGTACGCCATCGCCTTCGACCACGGCAAGACCTGCGAGAAGCTGCACGAGGTGGGTTCCGCGTGCCGCACGGGCACCAAGACCACGTTCTGGCCCGACGCGGAGATCTTCACGGAGACCACGGTGTTCGACTACGACACGCTGGCCAGCCGCTTCCGCGAGATGGCGTTCCTCAACCGCGGCCTCAAGATCGTGCTGCGCGACGAGCGCGTCACCGACGCCGAGGGCAACCCGCGCACCGAGGTGTTCCAGTACGCCGGCGGCATCGTCGACTTCGTGAAGTATCTGAACGAAGGCAAGGAGACGCTCAACAAGCCCATCTACTTCGAGGCTGAGAACGCCGACGGCACGGTGGAGGTGGCCATGCAGTGGTCCACGTCCTACTCCACGAATTCGGTCATGGCCTTCGCGAACAACATCAACACGCACGAAGGCGGCACGCACCTCGACGGCTTCAAGCAGGCCGTCACACGCTCCATCAACGAGTACGCGCGCGCCAAGGGCATCCTCAAGGAGAAGGATAACAACCTCTCCGGCGACGACACCCGCGAGGGCTGCGCGGCCATCATCTCGGTGAAGCTGCACGACCCGCAGTTCGAGGGCCAGACGAAGACGAAGCTCGGCAACACCGAGATCCGCCCGCTCGTGCAGAACGCCGTGACGCAGGGCCTGTCCGAGTACCTCGAGGAGAACCCGACGCCGGCGAAGCGCATCATCGGCAAGGCCACCCAGGCGCTCAAGGCCCGCGAGGCCGCCCGCAAGGCCCGCGAGATGACGCGGCGTAAAAACGTGCTCGATTCGTTCGCGCTGCCGGGCAAGCTGGCCGACTGCTCCAGCAAGGAGCCGTCGAACTCCGAGATCTTCATCGTAGAGGGCGATTCCGCAGGCGGCTCGGCCAAGCAGGCCCGCGACCGCAAGACGCAGGCCATCCTGCCTTTGCGCGGCAAGATCCTGAACGTGGAGCGCGCCGGTTTGCACCGCTCGCTTTCCAGCGACACCATCAGCTCGCTCATCACGGCCATCGGCACGAACATCGGCGACGACTTCGACGCCGACCAGGCGCGCTACCACCGCATCATCATCATGACCGACGCCGACGTGGACGGCGCGCACATCCGCTGCCTCCTGCTCACGTTCTTCTACCGCTACATGCCCGAGCTCATCAACCGCGGCTACATCTACATCGCGCAGCCGCCCATCTTCGGCCTGAAGAAGAAGAACTCGCGCAGCCCCAAGATAGAGCGCTACATCTACGACGAGAACGCGCTGTCCTCCACGCTCGCGGAGTACGACGACCCCAACAAGTTCGACGTGCAGCGCTACAAGGGCCTCGGCGAGATGGACCCCGACCAGCTGTGGGAGACCACGATGGAGCCGGCGACGCGCACGCTTCTGCAGGTGAACATCGACGACGCCGCCGAGGCTGAGCGCGTCGTGTCCGAGCTGATGGGCGACTTGGTGGAGCCCCGCAAGGAGTTCATCCAGAAGCACGCCCGCGACGTCCGCTTCCTGGACATTTAAGGAGAATCTCAGTGGCAGACAACAACGATTCTTTCGACGAGTTCCTGAACCGCGCCGAGGAGGATTACGACGCGGAGGGCGCGGGTGAGGAGGCGGCGGCCGATAATGAGGCCTCCGACGCCCCCGCGCGGCCCTCGGGCATCGGCATGAGCGAGGAGGACAAGGCCCGCTCGATGATCGACACCTCGGCGTTCGGCAACCCGCACGGCTCTATCGTGGAGGGTGCCAACGGCGGCGAGGGAACCATCGTGCGCAGCGCCTACCTGGGCAAGGAGATGCAGACGTCGTTCCTCGAATATTCGATGAGCGTCATCGTGTCGCGCGCCCTGCCCGACGTGCGCGACGGCCTGAAGCCGGTGCACCGCCGCATCCTCTACGCCATGAACGAGAGCGGCTACACGCCCAACCGCCCGCACATGAAGTCGGCCCGTACCGTCGGCGACGTCATCGGCAAGTACCACCCGCACGGCGACTCGGCCGTGTACGACACGATGGTGCGCCTGGCCCAGCCCTTCTCCATGCGCGTGCCGCTGGTGGACGGCCACGGCAACTTCGGTTCCATCGACGGCGACTCCGCCGCCGCCATGCGCTATACCGAGTCCCGCCTGGACAAGGCCGCCATGGAGCTTCTGCGCGATCTGGATAAAGAGACGGTGGACTTCCAGCCCAACTACGACGAGAGCCTGGAAGAGCCCACGGTCCTGCCGGCGCGCTTCCCCAACCTGCTGGTGAACGGCTCAAACGGCATCGCCGTGGGAATGGCCACCAACATCCCGCCGCACAACCTGGGCGAGACGATCGACGCGACGTGCCTGATGCTGGACAACCCGGACATCACCACCGAGGAGCTCATGCGCGCGCTGCCCGGCCCCGATTTCCCCACCGGCGGCATCATCATGGGCAAGAAGGGAATCCTCGACGCGTACGAGACGGGCCGCGGCTCGCTCACCGTGCGCGCGAAGTGCAAGGTGCAGGAGGGCAAGAACGGCAAGAGCTCCATCGTGGTCACCGAGATCCCCTACCAGGTGAACCGCAACCGCCTGCTGGAGAAGCTCGGCGAGCTCGTGCGCGAGAAGAAGCTGCCCGAGGTGAGCAACATCCACGACGCGGCCGACCGCCACGGCATCGACATCATCATCGACCTCAAGAAGGACGCCATCCCGCAGGTGGTGCTCAACAAACTGTACAAGCACACGCAGCTGCAGGTGGGCTTCGGCGTCATCATGCTGGCCCTGGTGGACGGCGTGCCGCGCGTGCTGTCGCTCAAGGAGACGCTGCACTACTACATCATGCACCAGAAGGACGTCATCGTGCGCCGCACGCGCTACGAGCTGGCGAAGGCGGAGGAGCGCGCCCATATCCTCGAGGGATTGATCATCGCGCTCGACAACATCGACGAGGTCATCCACATCATCCGCTCGTCGCAGACCGACAAGGAGGCGGCCGACCGCCTGACCGAGCGCTTCGGCCTGTCGGACAAGCAGACCGCCGCCATCCTGGAGATGCGCCTGCGCCGCCTGACCGGCCTGGAGCATCAGAAGATCGAGGACGAGCTGGCCGAGCTGCGCGAGAAGATCGCCTACTACAAGCGCGTGCTCTCCGACGACAGCCTCGTGCACGAGATCATCAAGGAGGAGCTGCAGGAGGTCAAGAAGAAGTTCGGCACCCCCCGCAAGACGCTTCTGTCCGAGGCGGCGAAGGACCTCGACGTGGAGGACCTCATCGCCGAGGAGAACATGGTGGTCACGGTGACGAAGTCCGGCTATGTGAAGCGCCTGCCGGTGGCCACGTACCGCCAGCAGAAGCGCGGCGGCAAGGGCATGCAGGGGGTGAACCTCAAGGACAACGACTACGTGGAGCACCTGTTCGTGGCGTCCACGCACTCCTACATGCTGTTCTTCTCCACGAAGGGCAAGGTGTACCGCCTCAAGGTGTACGAGCTGCCCGAGGCCGGCCGCCACGCGCGCGGCACCGCCATCGTGAACCTGCTGCCGCTCGAGAAGGGCGAGATGATCTCGGCCGTCATCGCGACGAAGGACTTCCCGTCCGACGAGTACCTCATGTTCGCCACCGAGCACGGCATGGTGAAGAAGACCTCGATGGACCTCTACGACCGCACGCGCCGCGACGGGCTCATCGCCATCAGCCTGAAGGACAACGACCGCCTGATCAGCGTGCGCCGCGTGGCCAAGGGAGAGAAGGTGCTCATGGTGTCGAGCGCCGGCAAGGCCATCATGTGGGATGAGGGCGAGGTGCGCGCCATGGGCCGCGACACCATGGGCGTGCGCGGCATGAACGTGCCGCCGATCGCGAAGACGCTGGGCATGGAGATCGCCCAGCCCGACACCGACCTGTTCGTCATCACCGAGAAGGGCTACGGAAAGCGCACCTCCATCGCCGAGTACCCCGAGCACCATCGCGGCGGCCAGGGCGTGTACACCATCACGATGACCGAGAAGAAGGGCCTGCTGGCCGCCATGAAGATCGTCGGCGTGGACGACGAGATCATGATCATGTCCGAGGAGGGCGTGTGCGTGCGCACCCCGGTCTCCGGCATCTCCGAGCTCGGGCGCTCCACGCAGGGCGTGCGCGTGATGAACGTGGCCGACAACGACCGCGTGACCGCGGTGGCCGTGTCGAGCCGCGGCAAGAAGAAGAAAGTCGCCGTGAAGCCCGGCGAGGCCGAGGAGCTGGACGAGGAGTCGATCGACGACATGGAGGACGGCGCCGAGCCCGCCGGCGCCGAGGAATAGCGCCGCTCCGACAACCGACTGCCGAAGGGCCCGCAACGTTGCGGGCCCTTTTTACGCGCGCCTCTTGTCATCCTGAGCGGAGCGCCGCCAGGCGCGGAGTCGAAGGATCCCGCGCGGTGCCAACTGGAAGACTTCCGGCTAACGCCGCGGGGGATCCTTCGACTCCGCTCCCTCCGGTCGCTCGCTCAGGATGACAAAAGACGATGTTTCACGTGAAACATTCTTCGTTGACGTGGGGTTTTGTGCTCATGAATGCGAATCGCGTGGAGCCGCGCGCCCTCCGGGGACCCGCCGTTGACGTGCCGTATACTGCACGCCTTGCACCCGTTGACGGAAGGAGGGCCCGAGCCCATGTCATCGATCGCCGCCCTGGCCCAAGGCGCGTGGAGCCGCGCGCAGACCGCTCGAAACGAGCGCGCCGCCCGCACGCCCGCCGAGAAGACGGGCGCGGGCGACGTGTTCCTGCTCAGCATGCCGCTGTTCGTCGAGTTATTCATGCAAATTATGATCGGAAACGTCAACCAATTCATGCTCGCGCCGCTCGGCACGGCCCCGGCCGCCGCCGTGGGCAACGCGCTGCAGATCCTCAACATCGTGACCATCGCGCTCTCCGCCATGGGCACGGCGTCCACCGTGCTCGTCACGCGCGTGCTCGGCGGCTCGACGTCGCGCCGCCCGGTATCGGAGATCGCGACCGTGGCCCTCGTGGTGAACGCAGCGCTGGCCGCGGCCATGACCGCCGTGCTGTTCGCGTTCTGGCCGCAGTTCTTCGCACTGCTCAACATCGACCCGTCGCTCCACGGCATGGCGTCGTCGTTTCTGCTCATCGTGGGCTCGACCACGGTGTTCCAAGGGATGTTCTTCGCGTTCACGGCGCTTCTGCGCAGCTACGCGCGCGCCGGCGACGTGATGCGCGCGAGCCTTTCCATGAACGCGGTCAACATCGCCCTCAGCGCGGTCCTCATCGGCGGCATGGGGCCGATCCCCGCCTTCGGCGTCGAGGGGGCCGCCGCGGCAAACGTGGTCGCGCGCGTCGTGGGGCTCTTCGTCGCCCGCCTCCTCGTGCGCCGCAACACCGACGTGCGCATGAGCGCGGCCTACCTGAGGCCGTTTCCCTGGCCCACCCTCAAGCGCATGCTGGGCGTGGGCATCCCCTCGTCGGGTGAGCAGATGAACTACGACCTCGCGCAGATCGTCATCCTCTCGTTCATCAACGTGCTCGGCACCACGGTGGTGGCGGTGAAGGTGTACTGCTCGATGATCGCGGGCATCGCCTACCTCTACTCCATCGCACTGTCGCAGGCCACGCAGATCGTGCTCGGCTACCTGTTCGGCGCGGGCAAGTTCGATGCGGTGGCGCGGCGTGTGTGGGCGGCTGACCTCATCGCCATTATGCTCACCACCTGTGTGTCGCTCGCGCTGTTCCTGAACGCGAGCACGGTGATAGGCCTGTTCACCGCCGACCCGCTCGTGCACGAGCTGGGGCGGCAGGTCATGCTCGTCGAGGTGTTCCTCGGCATCGGCCGCGCGCTCAACATCGTGATGGTGAAGGCCCTCATCGCCGTGGGCGACGTGCGCACGCCGGTGGCGGTGAACGTGCTGTCGTCGTGGGTGTTCGCCGTGGGCGGCGGCTACCTGCTGGGCATAGGGCTCGGCTGGGGCATCGTGGGGATGTGGATCGCCATGTGCGTGGACGAGTGGCTGCGCGCGGGGTTCCTCGTGGCCACGTTCGCGCGCGGGGGATGGCGGCGGCGCGCCTCGGCCGCGCGGACGGAGGTCCTGGCGGCGCAGGCGCCCGAGAAGCCCAAGGAGCCGGCGGTGCAAAGCGTTCCCGCGCTGATAGCGCTCGCCTCGTCAGACGACGGCGCGCTCGCCGACGGCGTGGCCGAGGCGGCCCGCGAGGCGGCGGCGCTTCTATGGTGAGCCGTCAGGCCTCGAAGTCCTCCGGCGCGATCTCTTCGAGGAACTTGCGGAACTCGGAGAGCTCGTGCTCGGTCTCGATGCCTCCGGAGGGCTTCTTCAGCACGTAGGGGAACGACGCCCGCTCGAGCACCCCCTCGTCGATGTAGATGGGCGCCTTCTGCCGCACGGCGAGCGCCAGCGCGTCGCTCGGCCGAGCATCGAGGTCGATGAGGCGGTCGTGCTGGCGCAGGGAGAGCCGCGCGAAGAAGGTGGCCCCCTTCACGTCGCTGATCACCACATGGTCGACGCGCGCGTCGAGGTTAGTGAGCGCGTCGAGGAACAGATCGTGCGTCATGGGCCGCGAGAACCGCGCGCGTTCGAGCGCGATGCCCATCTGCGTGGCCTCGTTCACACCCACCCAGATGGGCACGATGCGGAACTTCCCCTCTTGCGGCGCCTCCTCCACGGGGCGCAGCACGATGATGGAGGGCGACGGAGGGGCCGAGAATATGAGCGTCTGTATGTTCACCGGTACCATCGTGCTCCTCTTTCGATCGGGCGGGCTCGGGCGACGCTCTGCGCCATGTGCCGATTATAGCGTTCCTGCGCCGTGCGCGGTCGCGCCGCCGTGCCGTTTCGGTGCCGAATAAGGCACGTGCGCCCTGCCAAGCGCGCGGCGATCACGTCCGGGGGTGCCCGAAGAGCAGCGCCTCGAGGTTGCGGTACGGCGCGCTTTTCGCCCCCTTCGCGGTGATGAGGCACAGAGGCACGGGCTTCATGTCCTTCTCGGCCAAAGGCTTCATGACGCTGAAGGGCATCATCTCGCCGAGCGGGGGTATGTTGACCATGAAGGTGATGGCGTGTTTGAAGTAGAACAGGAACGGCATCTCGGCAAGGTCGGGCTCGACCACGGTGCCGAGCACCCCTTCGCGGTTGTACATGACGAAGATGGAGTCGTTGAAATGGTCGAACATCTTCGACGAGAGCACGGGGAACTGGCGGATCTCCTCGAGGGTGACGGCGTCGTTCTGGGAGAGCGGATGGTTCTTCGAGATGCACACGCCGGCGGGCACGGTTCCCACGGCGAGGCAATCGTAGTCCGGATGGCGCAGGACGCCGATGGTGATGACGGCGTCGCACTCCCCCCGGTCGAGGGCCGCCAGGCCGTCCTCCCCCCGTCCCATGACGATCTCCGACTCGGTGTGCAGGTACTTGTCGAAGAACGCGGCCATCTTCGCGCGCGCCTTCGCGTTGTGGGAGAACGCCGGCGCGCAGAGGAAGAGCTTGAGCTTCGAGTCGTCGGGGGGCTCCGCGGTGATGTTCTGGAGCTCGGTGAAGGCCTCGCATACCGGCTTCGCCCGCGCATAGAACTGCTGGCCGAACGGCGTGAGGGAGATGCCCGTGGGGGTCCTGTCGAACAGCGGGGCCGGCAGCTCCTTCTCAAGGTCGGTCATGGCCTTCGACATGGCCTGTACCGAGATGCCGTGGTCGCGCGCGGCGGCCGACAGGCTTCCGCGATTCGCCGCGGAGACGAAATAATCAACTTGCTTGATGTTCACGCGGCCGGTTCCCTTCCCACTCGCTTGCGTTGGAGTTCGATTCGCTGCCGTTGCCTTATCAGGGTACCACGACGCGCCGCACCCGTCCCCGACGTTGGTGCGGCGGGCTCGCCGGCTTTGGAAACTCGACATAATTCTTTGAAAAAGTCCTTGACCGGGCGCTTGAATTTGAGATACAGTAGCCAAGCACTTTTTTTAGGGCCCGTAGCTCAGTTGGTTAGAGCGCACGCCTGATAAGCGTGAGGTCGCTGGTTCAAATCCATTCGGGCCCACCATTTTTTTGCAATAAACGCTCCACCGTGAGCCGAGTTTGCCGGTGGAGCGTTTATTAGTATGTACGGCCGGTTTTCGCCGGCTTGCCTGGGGCATTAGCTCAGCTGGGAGAGCGCGGGCTTTGCAAGCCTGAGGTCAGGGGTTCGATCCCCCTATGCTCCACCATAGCATTGCCATCCGAACCCCCGCCGATTGCCGGGGGTTCGCTTTTTCTGCGCGCCATCCCGCGCCATCGCAAAATGTTTCACGTGAAACATTCGCAGCGGTGGCTGCCCCCGGACGGCGCTGCACGCGAATCCGGCCTCCCGCGCACAAAATGCTTCGACGTGAAAGGATTCCAACGGAACGCGCATAGGCCGTCTTTAAGCGACCTGGGATAATGCGAGCGACCCGCCGCTCCAACCCGCCGGCGTGCTCCCTTTCGCGTTTTGAATCCTTTCACGTCGAGGATTTTCGTGTTGCGGGAGGCAAAAAATCGTGCAGCGAACGCGTAGCCGTCGGACCCCGTGCCATCCCGCGATGTTTCACGTGAAACAATCGCGGCGCCGCGCGTCACGCGAAGGGAAAATGCGGCTATAATCAGGGGATGAACGCGATACTCGATAGATTCGTTGGCAACATCTCGCCGGTGGCCCTGCTGGTATCGTCGTTCTTCTGGTCGTGGTTCGACATCGTCCCTTTCAGCCCGTCGCTCTTCACGAACGCGGGCGTGCCGTTCACCATCAGCCCGCTTGCCGTCTCGCTCATCACGAGCGCCCTCGTGCTCGCGTTCTTCGCGCTTCCCCGCGGGCCGCGTGCCCAGGCTATCGATGCGCGCGCCTTCGCGCTCTGCTCGCTCGTCTGCGGCACGGGCGGCTCGGTGCTCATCTACGTCGGAGCCCTCGGCTCCTCGGTTTCGCTGATGCTGGCGGGCGGGGTGCTCATCGGCGTGTACGAAGGCATGGGCGCCATGGTGGTCGGCGGCGTTGCCACCTGCCAGGGAACGACGAACGCGCTCATCCATCTGGCCGCCGCCCTGCCGCTCAACATCGTGGCCGTCCTGCTGGCGGTGTTCCTGCAGCCTGCCGCCTCCGTCGTGTTCGCGGCCGCCCTGCCGCTGCTCTCCTCCCTGTGCTACGCGGTGTTCACCGTGCGCGGGGACAACCTGGCCACGATGCGGTCCACCCTGCTCGTGAACGCCCCTCCGCTGGCGCGCGCGAAGGAGCCGCGCAAACGGGAGCCGTTCGGCAAGGACTCGCTCTTCCTCCTCATCGTATTCGTCGTGGCCTGCGCGTTCGGCCTCGTGAACGCGCAGGCGATGGAGACGGTTGCCGAAGGGTCGTTCTTCGCATACGCCTCGCTTGTCATACGCGCCGCGGCCAGCGCGGTCGTCTTCATCGGCTACCTGCGGTTCTCCTGGCGACCGTACTCGATCCTCGGCGTGTCGCTGCTGCTCATGGCCGTGGGGCTGGTGGTGGGCGGGCTTGTCGGGTCGCCCCTCGCAAGCTGGCTCTTCCTGGCGGGCTACCTGTGCTTCGACGTGCTCATCTGGGCGCTCGTCATCGTGCTGAACTACCGCTCCGGCATCCCCCTTCTGCGTACCGTCTGCATCGTCTACGCCATCGACCAGCTGGGCATATTCGTCGGCACTGCGGCGTCGATGTCGTCGCTCGACGCGCGGGCCCTCTCGTCGTTCAGCATCGTCCTGGGGTGCGCGCTGCTCGTGCTGATGGTGTGGTTCTCCAATCGGAAGAGCCCCGTGCGGGATAGCTTCAGCATGTACGAGATCGAGTTCGACGCGCGCAAGGCCGCGCCCGATGGGCCGGCCGCACCCGACGAGACGGCTCCCGTTCCCACTCTGCGCGAGGGGCGGCTGGCCGAGCTCACCGCGCGCTACTTCCTCTCCGCGCGCGAGGTGGAGATACTCTCGCTTCTCGTGTCCGGCCGCAACGGCCCCTACATCGCCGAGCTTCTGTGCGTGTCGGACAACACCGTCAAGACGCACATCCGCCACATCTACACCAAGCTCGACGTGCACAACCGCCAGGAGCTGCTCGACCTGGCATTCTCCTCCGAGGCCTGAGAACCGGCCCCGCGCCGCACCTGCCCTCATCACAAACGGGTGATTGCGGCAAAACGCCCGTAGGTGATGAAGCGCGGCCGCCTTCCATGCCTTTTACTGGAAACGTCGCCGCCCGGACGAGGGATCCGGGCGAAGGATGCGACGAAACCAAGGAGGAAGGACCGCTATGAAGACAGGGAACATGACTAGGCGCGCGACCATGGTCTGCGCCGCGATGCTCGCCGCAGTGCTGTCGGCAGGCACGCTCGCCGGGTGCAGCGCGGGCGACGGCGGGTCGAAGGGCGGCGCTCCGGCCGCCGACGAGGCGACCATGACCGCGAAGACGCTCGTGAAGACCGCCACCAACGAGATGACGCTCGTCGACTGGGACGTGAGCGCCGCCGACAGCCCGCTCACCGTGTCGGGCGACGACGCCCGGTTCGCCGAGTACATCGACGACTTGAAGGAGCTCACCGGCTTCAACATCGAGAGCCTCACGATGCAGGTCCGCATCACCGAGGTGGCCGGCGCGGAGATCGCCGCGACGCATGAGAACGTCAAGGACAACACCTACACCATCGAGAGCCTCGATGCGGTCGTGGACGGCAAGAACATCACCTACAAGGACGGCGATTTCAAGTAAGCCCGCGCACCTGCGCTCCCGCACGTTTTCATTCATCGATTCCGAAAGCGAGATAGAGACATGACTGAACTTTCCCGAAGGAACTTCCTACTGGGCGCGGGCACGGCCGCCGCGGCCCTTGCGATGGGCGCCACCGCGACGAAGGCGTTCGCGGCCGACGCGAAAGACGACGAGAACGCCGACTGGGCGAGCCAGGTGACCGAGGAGATCTCCTGCGACATCCTCGTCATCGGCGGCGGGTTCTCCGGCACGGCCGCCGCAGTGCAGGCCGGCGAGAACGGCGACAAGGTGCTGCTCATCGAGGGCCAGTCGGCGCTCGGCGGCAACGGCACCGGCGTCGAGTGCACGAACGCGTACGGCCTGCATCCCAACTCGCACGAGGCGACGCTCGGCGAGATGGTGCGCTACGAGGCCGACGCGCAGTCCTACACGGTGAACCAGATGTTCATCCGCGACATGATCAGCCACGCGGCCGAGAACGTGCAGTGGCTCATCGACAACGGCGTGCAGTACGAGGCTATCGAGGACCTCGACCCCGCGTACCTCGAGATGTACAAGCAGGGCCGCTACCGCGCCCAGTTTAGCTTCGACTACGTGTACAAGGGCGGCGCGGCCGGCATCGGCTACTTCCCGTACATGAAGAAGAAGCTGGCCGAGTACGGCGTGAACCTGCGCCTCAACACGCGCGCCCGCGACCTCGTGCTGGACGAGAACGGCAACGTGGCCGGCGCGTACGCCACCGACACGTACGGCGACACCATCAAGATCAATGCGAAGGCCGTCATCGTCAGCACGGGCGGCTTCGGCGAGGACGCCGCGCGCATGGGCAAGCTGGGCGTCGACCTCAAGGACATCCGCATCATCGGCACGCCGGGCCACTACGGCGACGGCGTGACCATGATGATCAAGGCCGGCGGCATCGAGCACGGCGCGCCCGCGTTCGGCTGCACCAACATCATCGGCTCGGCCGGCCCCTGGGGCCCCATCTGGGACAAGCTGTGCTGGGGCGGCCCGTGCCTGTGGGTGGACATCAACGGCGAGCGCTTCTCCGACGAGGCGTGCTCCACGTACACGCATAACTTCGAGCTGCAGAACGTGCCCGTGCGCCTGGCCGGCGGCACCTGCTGGTCCATCATGGACAAGGACGTGTACGAGTACATGCTCGACGGCGACGAGGAATGCGCGCAGCTGTGGGAGGAGATGCTCGAGAAGAAGGACGACGCGTACAAGGCCGATTCGCTGGAAGAGCTGGCCGACATCATGGAGGTCGACAAGGAGCTGTTCCTCGCCCAGGTCAAGCAGTACAACGCCAACGTCGAGGAAGGCATCGACCACGACTACGGCAAGGATCCCGAGTACCTCAAGCCCATCGCCACGCCGCCGTTCTACTGCGGGCTCATCCGCGGCGCGCTCGAGGGCCTGTACTCCGGCGGCGTGAAGACCGACCGCCAGTTCCGCGTGAAGAAGCCCGGCCGCGACCAGGCGTTCGAGAACCTGTTCGCCGTGGGCGCCGACGGAGGCATGCTGTACAACAACATGTACGGCATCGACATCAACGGCTCCATGACCTGCCACGGCGTGAACAGCGCCCGCACGGCCGCGAACACCGCGCACGACTACATCGCCGGCAAGTAGCCGACCGCCATCCTCCCTCCCAGCGGCCGAGCCCGGCACGACGAACCGCCACCCCCGGAGCGCCCTCCGAGGTGGCGGTTCGCATTCGCGCCCCCCGCGAGCGGCTGTTTCACGTGAAACATTCGGTTCAGCGTGCCGGAGCGTCATCCCGAGGCGCTTCGGCAATCGCGCGTGCTGCATTCATTCTGTGTCGCGCGGGCGCGGGGGGCGCGGCGTTCGGGGCGACGTGGTAGTATACGTTCTCGGCAAACGATCGACGACACACGGGGAGCTATGAACCGAACGGAAGCACTGCGCATCTTAGGGCTTGACGAGGACGCCTCGGCGGACGACATCAAGGCCGCGTACAAGGAGACGGCGCAAATCCTGCATCCCGACCGATTCGCGGCGAACAAGAAGCTGCAAGACCGCGCCACCGAGCAGTTCAAGAACCTCCAGGAAGCCTACGAGTACCTGACGAAGGGCAAGGGCGCGCGGCAGGCCGGCCGCTCCGGTGCCGCTTCGTCCGGCGGCTCCTCCCGCGCGTACTCCGCGACGAGCGAGATCGAGGCGCGCCTGGCCGGCATCGCCGCCGCGCGCACGCAGCTGGTGCGCCAGCGCGACGTGGTGTACGACGAGCGCCGCAACGGCATCGCGCTCGCGGGCATCGGCGGCCTCGTGGCCCTGATCACCGGGCGGCGCCCCTTCGGGCTGTTCGGCATCGTCGCCGCCATCGCGAGCGCCGCCGCCGTGTGGGGCATCGTGCAGGTCTTGTCGGCCCAGCGCACGCTCGCCACGCTCAACGAGCACATCGACGAGCTCAACGCCGAGCAGCGCCGCCTCGCCCAGGAGCTCGACGAAGAGGAATAAGCGCCCGCATTGCGCCGCACGGCGCGCAGCGGGCCTCACCGCTTAACAGAAAGAAGCAGAATGAAGCAAGAGAACATCCGCAACGTAGCCATCATCGCGCACGTCGACCACGGCAAGACCACCATCGTCGACCGCCTGCTGTACACCTCCGGCGTGTTCCGCGAGAACCAGCAGGTGGAGGAGCGCGTCCTCGACAGCAACGACCAGGAGCGCGAGCGCGGCATCACCATCCTGTCGAAGAACATCTCCGTCACCTACGACGGCGTGAAGATCAACGTCATCGACACCCCCGGCCACGCCGACTTCGGTGGCGAGGTGGAGCGCGTGCTCAACATGGCCGACGGCGCGCTGCTCATCGTCGACGCGTTCGAGGGGCCCATGCCCCAGACGCGCTTCGTGCTCAAGCACGCTCTCGAGCTGGGCCTGCGCATCGTGGTGGTCATCAACAAGATCGACCGTCCCGGATCGCGCCCCGAAGAGGTGGTCGACGAGGTGTTCGACCTCATGGTTGAGCTCGAGGCGTCCGACGAGCAGCTCGACTTCCCCATCATCTACGCGAGCGCCATGAACGGCTACGCCCGCCGCGACCCGAACGACGGCAACATGAACATGCTGCCGCTTCTCGAGACCATCATCGAGGAAGTGCCCGCGCCCGACTGCGAGCCTTCGGGCCCGGTGGCGCTGCAGATCTGCACGGTTGACCACTCCAGCTTCGTCGGCCGCATCGGCGTCGGCCGCCTGTTCTCCGGCACCATCCACAAGGGCGAGCAGGCGCTCGTCATCAAGAACGACGGCACGCGCTACAACACCGTCATCAAAGAAGTGTTCACGTTCGAGGACATGGGCAAGAAGAAGCAGCTCGAGGTGCACGCCGGCGATATCGTGGCCGTGGTGGGCGTGGACGACGCCGACATCGGCGACATGGTGACCAGCCGCGAGAACCCGGTGCGCATGGACCCCATCCAGGTGGAGGAGCCCACGATGGCCATCGTGTTCGAGGCGTCCACCAGCCCGCTCGTGGGCCGCGAGGGCGACATCGTGGGCGCCCGCCAGCTCAAGGAGCGCCTCATGCGCGAGAAGGAGAGCAACATCTCCATGCGCATCGAGGAGCTTGAGGACAAGTCGGGCGTGGAGGTGGCCGGCCGCGGCGTGCTGCACCTGTCCGTGCTCATGGAGACGATGCGCCGCGAGGGCTTCGAGTTCCAGGTGGGCCGCCCGCGCGTGCTCATCAAGAAGGACGAGTCCGGCCGCAAGCTCGAGCCCATCGAGGAGGCCACGGTGGACGTGCCGAGCGAGTACGCCGGCAAGGCCATCGAGGTGTTCGGCGGCGCCGGCGGCGAGATGTCCGACATGTTCCAGCGCGGCGACCAGACGCACCTCGTGTTCAAGATCCCCACGCGCGGCACCATGGGCCTGCGCACGCGCCTTCTGAACGCCACGCGCGGCGAGGCCACGATGTTCCACCACTTCAGCGAGTACGGCCTGTTCCGCGGCGACTTCGGCGGGCGCAAGAACGGCTCGATGATCAGCATGTCCACCGAGCGCAGCGTCGCCTACGCCCTCGATGCGCTGCAGGAGCGCGGCAAGCTGTTCGTCGGCCCCGGCGAGGACTGCTACGAGGGCATGATCGTGGGCCAGTCCGCCAAGGAAGGCGACATGGTGGTGAACATCGCCAAGACCAAGCAGCTGGGCAACCAGCGCTCGAGCGGCGCCGACAAGGCCATCCAGCTCACGCCGCCGCAGACGTTCACGCTCGAGGAGGCGCTCGAGTACATCGAGGACGACGAGCTGGTGGAGGTCACGCCGAAGAGCATCCGCCTGCGCAAGCGCATCCTGTCGGCCACGGAGCGCAAGAAGGCCGCCAAGAAGTAGCCGCGCCGCGCGATCATCCGACGTGTTAAAGGGCCCCTGTCGCGCAGACGCGCCGCAGGGGCCTTCCTTGTGTGCGTTTTATGCGCGGCGAACTGCGTCCATAGGGGTTTTTCCTGATCGCGGAGTGCGCTCTGTGAATCGAACGTGGGCTTATTGTGCATCGCTGTTATCCCATTTCGCGTGTGTGCGAAAATACGGCGCAGTATCTATCTCATGCGGCGTTCGGCGAGCTGCTGGCGGCGAACGGGCATGGCTGAGGGAAGGGTCCTATGAATAAATCTCACATCATGAAGGCCGTATGCTCCGTAGGCTTGTCCGCCGCCTGCGTCTGGGGTCTCGCCGCTTGCACGAGCGGCAGCGAGGCGTCCGGCGAGAGCGGGGCCGTCGCCGCCACGGTCGACGGCGTGGCCATCCCCGAGGACGAGGTCACGAGCTACATCGAGAACCTCCGCGGCCAGATGGGCGTGACGGATGCCGACTCGTGGGGCAACTGGCTCGCGCAGAACAGCTACACGCCCGAGTCGGTGCGCGAGGAGATCGTGAACTCCTTCGTCCAGCGCGAGCTCATCCGCACGGGCGCCGACGAGCGCGGCATCACGGTGGACGCCGCCGAGGTCGACGGCTATGTGAACCAGATGAAGCAGAACTACGACAGCGACGAGAAGTGGCAGGCCGCCCTCGAGCAGGCCGGCATGACGGAGGACGAGTACCGCTCCGAGATCGAGCTGCAGGTGAAGGCCAAGAAGCTGCAGGAGTCCTTCGCCTCCGACGAGGAGCCGGCCGAGTCCGACCTGCTGCAGTACGCCCAGATGTACGCCACCACCTACGACGGAGCGAAGCGTTCCTCGCACATCCTGTTCGACTCGGCCGACGAGGCCACCGCACAGGAGGTGCTCGACAAGCTGAACGCCGGAGAGCTGGACTTCGCCGCGGCGGCCAAGGAATACTCCAAGGACACCGGCACCGCCGAGAACGGCGGGGACGTGGGCTGGGACAAGACCTCCAGCCTGGTGACCGAGTACACCGATGGTCTGGCCCCGCTTGAGAAGGACCAGATGAGCGGCCTGGTGACCAGCAGCTACGGCATCCACATCATCAAGTGCACCGACGTGTTCACGGCCCCCGAGGAAGTGACCAGCCTCGACCAGATCCCGTCCGAGTGGACCGAGTCCATCAAGTCCGCGCTCAAGTCGCAGAAGCAGAGCGAGGCCTACCAGCAGTGGCTCGAGGAGTACAAGGAAGGCGCCGATGTGGTGATCAACCCCATGCCGGAGGGTCTGTCCTACGCGGTGGACATGTCGAAGTACCAGACAGCAGCCGACGGCACCGATGACGCTGCGGCGGGGGCGACCGACGGGGCGACCGACGACGCTGTCGATGCCGCCGCCAACGGCGCGACCGACGGGGCCGACGCTGCCGCCGAGGGCTCCGGTGCCGCAGATCAGCCCGCTGAGAACGCCGATGCTGCCGATACGGCGCGCACCGAGCAGCCGGCCGAGGCGGCGTAACAGCCCGGATCCGTCCGACAAGCACGACGAACCACGCGGGGAGCCTTCGACGGGTTCCCCGCTTTCATGTTGGGAGGAAGCGATGGAGAAGGCGCCGCTCGTCGAGCTGCGCGACGCGGTGGTCAGGCGCGCGGGAAGGCCGATCCTGTCGGTGGATTCCCTCGCGCTGGCGGAGGGCGAGCGCGTCGCCGTCCTCGGCCCCAACGGGTCGGGCAAGTCGACGCTCGTCAAGCTCATCACGCGCGAGGTGCTCCCGCTTCACCGCGATGAGGCGCCGGTGCGCTTCAGGGGGCGCGCCCGCGCGACGCTTTCCGAGGTGAAGGCCGCCCTCGGCGTGGTGTCCTCGTCGATGCAGGACCAGATAGCCGTGCACCTGCCCGCCGTCGACGTGGTGGCGGGCGGCCTGTACGGCTTGCTCGGGCTGCCCCCGCGCGCGGCCGGCGCGGATGAGGCGCGCGAGCGGGCGCTTCGCACGATGTCCCTGCTCGGCGTGCGCGATCTGGCCGATCGCGACATCCTGACGCTCTCCACGGGGCAGGCGCGCCGCGTCCTCATCGCGCGGGCGCTCGTGCATGATCCGCAGACGCTCGTGTTCGACGAGCCCTGCACGGGCCTCGACCCCGAGGGGCAGTACCACGTGCGCGCCAGCATGCGCCTGCTCGCGCGCGAGGGCAAGGGCATCGTGCTGGTCACCCACTATCCGGAGGACATCGTCCCCGAGATCGACCGCGTCGTGCTGCTCAAGGACGGCGCGGTGTTCGCCGACGGCGCGAAGGGCGGCCTTCTGGCCGACGAGACGATGAGCGCGCTGTTCGAGGTGCCCCTGCGCGTCCGGCGCGACGTGTCGGCCCCGCCGCCCGGCGGCGATTTCGACGATGCTCATGAAGAGGAATATTTCTCGCTTGTGAGCGCTTATGAGCTGTTGTATACTACGTAGCTGCTGCATGGTCGAGCGCGGCCATGAGCCTGTCGGAAATGCGGAGAGATGACCGAGAGGCCGAAGGTGCACGATTGGAAATCGTGTGTGCTCCAAAAGAGTACCTAGGGTTCGAATCCCTATCTCTCCGCCACTTTTTTATTTCAGGCTCGCAGCGATCACCCCATGCGGAGGGGTGGCAGAGCGGTTGAATGCGGCGGTCTCGAAAACCGTTTCACCGGTAACCCCGGTGACCAGGGTTCGAATCCCTGCCCCTCCGCCAGATAAACCGAACGCCCGAGGCCCCCAAGCCCGGGCGTTTTCCTTGTCGGCCGCCCCCGATGTTTCACGTGAAACACTTATCGTAATAGCTTACGACAATCGTACAAGTGTTCTGACTTCCCCTTTGACGCACAATCGAGCACCTCGGGGAGGGATGCACGCGAATAGGGGCTGCCCGACACGAAAATCCTCGACGTGAAAGGGTTTCGGCGATCCGCGCGTGCGTGGGAGTTCCGCGACCTGGGAAAACGCCGAGAGCCCTTCGCTTCCGGGAGCCCGCGGCCTCCCTTTTCCGCCTCCGAGCCTTTCACGTCGAGGTTTTTTGTGTCGAGAGGGCTCGATTCGCGCGCAGGAGGAAGTGCTCACCGGAATGTGCGTCAAAGGGGAAGTCAGAACGAAACACGGAAGTTGAAGGGGCGTCCCGCCGGTTTCGTTCTCCAAGTCGTTCAAAAGGTACGTCCTGCCATGCGTCGTGCCTCCCGTCCGCACAGTGCCGTTCTTGATCGTGCTTTTCGGAATTTCATTCTCTTGACAGGTTTTCGCGGTCAAACCGTCGCTGTCACGATCAGCCTCCGCAACAAGTGGAGGCGTCAGAACGGTACGGTCGGGCGCCTCCCGATGTTTCACGTGAAACATTTGTACGATTGTCGCAAGCTATTACGATAAATGTTTCGCGTGAAACATCGGCCGCATGCCCTTCTCCATATGAAACTTGATTGAAACAGGGGCTCTACACGGCGGAAACATTGGGCGCGTACCCTAAAGGCAGCGCAGAGACGAAGGGCCGGCACTCCCGGAGAAAGGCGCGGTGCTTTCGGCGGACCTCCATTGCCCGCGCCTTTCTCCGGGGATCGCAGCCCTCGCCTCGCGCGGAAACCGACGAGACGACCAGACGAGAGACGAGGGCCCCTCGATGAGGCAAAAGGCGGCACTACGCGAGGGCGACGTGCGCATACCCTCCGGATGCGCCATCGCCGGCATCATGGACAGACGCGGCGCGCGCCACGACGGAAGAGACATCCTAAAATCCATCGCGCTCATGCACGACCGCAGCAACGGCCTGGGCGGCGGGTTCGCGGCCTACGGCATCTACCCCGAGTTCGCCGAGCTGCACGCGTTCCATATCATGTACGAGAGCAAGGACGCGCGCGACCGCACGGAGGCGTACCTCGACGAGCACTTCGTGAGCGAGAAGCAGGAGCGCATCCCCACCGAGCCGGTGAAGGGCATCCAGGATCCGCCGGACATCTGGCGCTATTTCCTCGCGCCGCATCCGGTGAAGCTCGCCCTGAGCGGCCTCGACGAAGCCGAGTACACCATGCAGCACGTGTTCCGCATCAACGCGGACATCCCCGGCGCGTTCGTGGCGTCGTCCGGCAAGAACATGGGCGCGTTCAAGGGCGTCGGCTATCCCGAGGACATCGGCGCGTTCTACCGCATCGAGGACTATCGGGCGTGGCTGTGGACGGCGCATGGGCGCTTCCCCACCAACACGCCCGGCTGGTGGGGCGGGGCGCACCCGTTCACGCTGCTCAACTGGTCCATCGTGCACAACGGCGAGATATCCAGCTACGATGCGAACCGCCGCTACGTCGAGCAGTTCGGCTACGAATGCGCGCTCAAGACCGACACCGAGGTCATCACCTACCTGTTCGACCTGCTCGTGCGCCGCCACGGCTTCTCGCAGCAGATGGCCGCGCACATCATGTGCGCGAGCGCATGGGACGAGATCGATAAGATGGAGCCGGACAGGGCCGCGTTCGAGACGGCGCTGCGCTGCGTGTATTCGAGCGCGCTGGTGAACGGCCCGATGTCGGTGATCCTCGGATCGGACGAGGGGCTGCTCGCGCTCAACGACCGCCTGAAGCTGCGCGCCCTCATGGCCGGCGAGAAGGGCAGCATGGTGTATCTGGCCTCGGAGCAGGCCGCCATCGAGGTCGTGTGCCCCGACGTGGAGAACGTGCGCTCCATCGAAGGCGGCGAGCCTTTCGTCGTCCAGCTTGAGAAGGAGGCGTGAGGCATGCTCGATTACCTGCTTCCCCGCTACAAGGTGCTGCGCGATGCCGACCTGTGCGTCCAGTGCGGCGTGTGCGAACGCTCATGCGCCAACGAGGTGCACAAGGCGGATGAAGGGCTCGGCCGCGTCACCGCCAACCACCGCGCGTGCGTGAACTGCCAGCGCTGCGTGGTCATGTGCCCTGTCGGCGCGCTGGCCATCACGCACTGGCCCCAGGTGGGCAACGGCTCGACCAACTGGACGCTCGGCGCCATGCAGGACATCGCCAAGCAGGCGCAGACCGGCGCCGTGCTGCTGTCCTCGATGGGCAATCCGCAGCCCTACCCCCTCTACTGGGACCATCTGCTGCTGAACGCGAGCCAGGTGACGAACCCCTCCATCGACCCTTTGCGCGAGCCCATGGAGACGCGCGTGTTCCTGGGCAGCCGGCCCGACGTGCTCAAGGTGGACGAGCGCGCCCTCACGGTGAAGACGAAGATGCCGCCGCAGATCAAGCTCGACGTGCCCCTCATGTTCTCGGCCATGAGCTTCGGCTCCATCTCGCTGGGCGCGCAGAAGGCGCTCGCCATGGCGGCCGAGGAGCTGGGCACCTACTTCAACACCGGCGAAGGCGGCCTGCACAAGGACCTCGAGCGCTACGGGAAGCATGCCATTGTGCAGGTGGCCAGCGGCCGCTTCGGCGTGGACGCGCATTACCTGAACGCCGGCGCCATGATCGAGATCAAGATAGGCCAGGGCGCCAAGCCCGGCATTGGCGGGCACCTGCCGGGCGAGAAGATCAACGAGGAGGTGTCGCAGACCCGCATGATCCCGCGCGGTACCGACGCCATCTCGCCCGCGCCGCATCATGACATCTACTCCATCGAGGACCTGCGCCAGCTCGTGTTCTCTCTCAAGGAGGCCACGCGCTACACCAAGCCCGTGGCCGTGAAGATCGCCGCCGTCCACAACGCTGCCGCAATCGCCAGCGGCATGGCCCGGGCCGGCGCGGACGTCATCGTGGTCGACGGCTTCCGCGGCGGCACGGGCGCGGCGCCCACGCGCATCCGCGACAACGTGGGCATCCCCATCGAGCTCGCGCTGGCCTCCGTAGACAAGCGCCTGCGCGACGAGGGCATCCGCTCGAAGGTGAGCCTGGTTGCCGCCGGATCCATCCGCAACTCGGCGGACGTGGTGCGCGCGGTGGCGCTCGGGGCCGACGCCGTGTACTGCGCGAGCGCCGCGCTCATCGCGATGGGGTGCCACCAGTGCCAGGACTGCGCGAGCGGCCGCTGCAACTGGGGCATCGCCACGCAGCGCCCCGAGCTGGTCAAGCGCCTCAATCCCGAGATAGCCGCCGAGCGCGTGGTGAACCTCGTGCGAGCGTGGAACCATGAGATCCAGGAGATGATGGGCGGCATGGGCATCAACGCCATCGACAGCCTGCGGGGCAACCGCCTCATGCTGCGCGGCATCGGGCTCACCGACAAGGAGCTCGAGGTGCTCGGCGTGAAGCACGCGGGAGAGTGAGGGGGAGGTGATGGAAAAGACGGCTTCCGTGACGCTCGGCACCGAGCATTTCACCGAGGCGAATGAAACGGTGCGGGAGGCGCTTGAACGGGCCGACACGGTGGAGGTTCGCGAGGCGTTCGCCCAACGCTACCTGGGCTGCGCGATGCCGGCGGGCAAGACGCTCAAGATCCACGGCGTTCCCGGCAACGACATGGCGTGCTACCTGGACGGCGGCCGCATCGAGGTGTTCGGCAACGCGCAGGACCAGGTGGGCAACACCATGAATGACGGCTGCATCGTGGTGCATGGGCGCTGCGGCGACGCGGCGGGCTACGGCATGCGCGGCGGGCAGATCTTCGTGCGCGACGGCTGCGGCTGGCGCGTGGGCATCCATATGAAGCAGTTCGAGGACAAGCGCCCCGCCATCGTCATCGGCGGCGACGCGGGCAGCTTCCTCGGGGAGTACCTGGCGGGCGGCGTCATCGTGCTTTTGGGCAAGCCGGGGAAGCATCTGGCCATCGGCATGCACGGCGGCGTCATCTACTTGAGGAACCGCATCGCCGACGAGGACGTGGCCCCGGGGCTCGTGCAGGAGCCGGCAGACGAGGCCGACCGCGCCGTGCTGCGCCGACTGCTTCGCCGTTACAACGACTTCTTCGCCGGCGACCTGGGCTCCGGCATCGACGAGAGCGGCGAGGGCTTCTTCCGCCTGCGCCCCGCCAGCTCCCGCCCCTACGCCAGCATGTACGCCAACTGAAGCGCCCCCCTTGTCATCCTGAGCGGAGCGAACGCAGTGAGCGCAGTCGAAGGATCCCGTGCGGCGCCAGCGGGAAGCGTCCCGGTTGGCACCGCGAGGGATCCTTCGACTCGCTTCGCTCGCTCAGGATGACAAGGGGGCTTTTGTCACGCCCCCTTGTCATCCCCGTCTGGCGATGGCGGCGGCGAGGGTGGGGCGGCTTTTGAACTCGGGGTGGCCTTGGCTGGCTACGAACCAGGGATGCCCCGCCAGCTCCACCATCTCGACGAGCCGGCCGTCGGGAGACACGCCCGACACCGTGAGTCCGGCGTCCTGCAGCGCGTCGCGGAACGCGTTGTTCACCTCGTAGCGATGGCGATGCCGCTCGTAGATCACCTCTTCGTCGTAGGCCTCGAAGGCCCGCGTGCCCGGCAGCACACGGCAGGGGTACGCGCCCAGGCGCATGGTACCGCCCTTGTCCTCCACGTCCTCCTGCTCGGGCATGAGGTCGATCACGGGAAAGGCGGCCTCGGCGTCGAACTCGGCCGACGTGGCGCCCGGCATGCCGGCCACGTGTCGGGCGAACTCGCACACGGCGGCCTGGAGCCCCAGGCAGATGCCCAAAAACGGCACGCCCGTCTCGCGCGCGAAGCGCACGGCGGCTATCTTGCCCTCGAAGGCGCGCTCGCCGAACCCGCCCGGCACGAGGATGCCGTCGGCGTCGGCCAGCACCTCGGCCACGTTCCCGTCGTCGATCTCCTCGCCGTCCACCAGGCGCACATCCACATGGCGGCCGTGCGCCACGCCCGCGTGACCGAGCGCCTCCACCACGGACAGGTACGCGTCGGGCAGGCTCACATACTTGCCCACCACGGCGATGCGCACCTCGCCCGCGCAGGCGTTCGCGGCCGCGACGAACGAGCTCAGCGGCGCGAGGTCGGCCTCGCACTCCTCGAGCCCCAGGCGAGCGAGGGCCAGCTCATCGAAGCGCTGGTCGTGCAGCATGAGCGGCACCTCGTAGATGGAGGGCGCATCCACGCAGGCCAGCACCTCTTCGGGACGCACGTCGCAGAACAGCGCGATCTTCTCGCGCACGGGGTCGGTTATCTCGTGGTCGCTGCGGCACACGATGAAGTCCGGCTGCACGCCGAGCGACCTCAGCTCCTTCACCGAGTGCTGCGTGGGCTTCGTCTTCACCTCGTGGGCGGCGGCGATGTAGGGCACCAGCGTCACGTGCACGAACAGCACGTCGCCGGCGGGCCGCTCCTTCTTGAACTGCCGCGCGGCCTCGATGAACGGCAGCGACTCGATGTCGCCGATGGTGCCGCCGATCTCGGAGATGACGATGTCGGCGCCCGACTGCTCGGCGATGCGGCGCAAGCGCTCCTTGATGGCCTCGGTGACGTGCGGGATCACCTGCACCGTGCCGCCGAGGAAGTCGCCGCGCCGCTCGCGCGCGATGAGCGAGCGGTAGATGGAACCCTGCGTGAAGTTGGACTCGCGCGAGAGGTTCTCGTCGATGAAGCGCTCGTAATGCCCGAGGTCCAGGTCGCCCTCATGGCCGTCCTCGGTCACGAACACCTCGCCGTGCTGGAACGGGCTCATGGTGCCGGGATCCACGTTGAGATAGGGATCCATCTTCTGCATGGTCACGCGATAGCCGCGCGCTTTCAGCAGGTGGCCGAGCGAGGCCGCGGTAATGCCCTTGCCAAGCGACGAAACGACGCCGCCGGTCACGAAAATGTGCTTTGCCATGGATCTCCTCACGTTCAAAGGCGTCCTCCAAACGTCTTTCGATTGTATGCGACGCCGCCGCCCGCCGCCCGCTGCGCCGCATGATTTCACCTGCTTGAAACACAAGCGCACCCGGAGCCCCCTGCGAGGGGCTGGCGCTCAGGCCAAGTGGCAAGAATTTGCGGCTGTGGCACGGATCGGGCGGGTTTGAAGCGGCGCGGACGACCAGCCACCGACGTTTCCCCAGGTCGCGAATTTCGCGAACGCGTCGCGCGTGCCACAGCCGCAAATTCTTTCCACAACAGGGAAGCGCTAATGCCGACGCGGGGTCCTTCCTTGTAACACGAGTTTTCCAGCTGGAAAACTCCTCGAAACACAGCGTGGGTAGCGTTGGCAGGGAGGTCAAAAGACGACCGGCGAAAAAGAGGCCGGCGCTGACGAGTAAGGAGCGCGCAACCATGGCGAAGGTTTCGGAGATCTACGGCTCGATGGTGTTCAACGAGCACACGATGCAGGAGCGGCTCCCGTCCGCGACGTACAAGAGCCTGCTCAAGACCATCAAGGAAGGCAAGCAGCTCGATATCGAGGTGGCCAACGTCGTGGCGCACGCCATGAAGGAATGGGCCATCGAGAAGGGCGCCACGCACTACACGCACTGGTTCCAGCCTTTGAGCGGCATCACGTCGGAGAAGCACGACAGCTTCCTCGACCCCTGCGGCGACGGCCGCGCCATCATGAGCTTCTCCGGGAAAGAGCTGATCCAGGGCGAGCCCGACGCCTCAAGCTTCCCCTCCGGCGGCCTGCGTGCCACCTTCGAGGCCCGCGGCTACACGGCCTGGGACCCCACGAGCTACGCGTTCATCAAGGACGAGGTGCTGTGCATCCCCACCGCCTTCTGCTCCTACACCGGCGAGGCGCTCGATAAGAAGACGCCGCTTCTGCGCTCCATGAGCGCCATCGACGAGCAGGCCAAGCGCGTACTCGCGCTCTTCGGCGAGACGGCCCCCCGCGTGGTCACCACCGTCGGCTCCGAGCAGGAGTACTTCCTCATCTCGGAGAAGGACTACGCCAAGCACCAGGACCTCATCATGACCGGCCGCACGCTGTTCGGCTACCCGCCGTGCAAGGGCCAGGAGCTCGAGGAGCACTACTTCGGCGCCATCCGCCCGTCGGTGAACGAGTTCATGAAGGAGCTCGACGACGAGTTGTGGAAGATCGGCGTGTCCGCCAAGACCAAGCACAACGAGGTGGCCCCCGCGCAGCACGAGCTGGCGCCCATCTTCACCAACAGCAACCGCGCCATCGACGAGAACCTGCTCACGATGGAGAAGATGCGCCTGCTGGCCAGCCATTACGGCCTGGTGTGCCTCCAGCATGAGAAGCCCTTCGAGGGCATCAACGGCTCGGGCAAGCATAACAACTGGTCCATCTCGGCCGGCAAGACGAACCTGCTCGACCCGGGCGAGACCCCCATGGACAACCTGCGCTTCCTCGTGTTCCTTACGGGCGTCATCCAGGCGGTGGACGATTACCAGGAGCTGCTGCGCATGTCCGTGGCCTCGGCCGGCAACGACCACCGCTTGGGCGCGAACGAGGCGCCGCCGGCCATCATCTCCATCTTCCTGGGCGATGAGCTGGGCGCCATCGTGGACGCCCTCGTCGACGGCCACGAGTACACCTCGGCCGACAAGGTGGCCATGGACCTGGGCGTGGCCGTGCTGCCCAACTTCCTCAAGGACAACACCGACCGCAACCGCACGAGCCCGTTCGCGTTCACGGGCAACAAGTTCGAGTTCCGCATGCCGGGCTCGGCGGTGAACCTGTCCGACTGCAACATGATCCTCAACACCGCCATGGCGAAGAGCTTGAAGGAGTTCGCCGACGCCATGGAGGGCAAGGAGGGCCCCGAGTTCGAAGCGGCCGCCATCGCGTACATCAAGGACGTCCTGGCCAAGCACCAGCGCATCATCTTCAACGGCAACGGCTACTCCGAGGAGTGGCCCGTGGAGGCCGAGCTCCGCGGGCTTGCGAACCATCGCACCACCGCCGACGCGCTGCCGTGCTACGTGGCCCCCGAGAGCATCGCGCTGTTCGAGGAGTTCGGCGTGCTCACCGAGCCGGAGGTGCGCAGCCGCTACGAGGTGAAGCTGGAGAAGTACAACAAGCTGATCAACATCGAGGCGCGCACGATGAAGCGCATGGTGCGCCGCGCCTACCTGCCCGCCATCAACGCCTACGCGGCCGAGGTGGCCGGCAATATCGGCATCGTCAAGGCCGCCTGCGCCGCAGCCGACGTGGATCAGCAGGAGGCGCTGCTGGAGAAGCTGCTGGCCGGCGTCAAGGAGATCGATGCGCACCTGCAGGCGCTCGACGAGGCGCATCACGCCAACGTCGTGATCGAAGACGAGCAGCAGCGCGCCGACGACAACGCGCACCACGTCCTGCCCCTCATGGACGAGCTCCGCGCCGCTGTCGACGCCATGGAGATCATCGTCGACCGCGACCACTGGCCCGTCCCCACCTACAACGACATGCTCTTCTACGTGTAAGCGTGACAAAGGGACGGGGCGGTAATTGTCACTGACCCCGTCCCTCATGTTTTGCTGATGTTTCACGTGAAACATTCGCGCCAGATGTCATCTGGCGTCACCTTACGCCATGGCCTCCTTGATGCGGCGGGCGGCTTCCAGCAGGCGGTCGTCGGGGGTGGTGAGCGAGATGCGCACGTAGCCCTCGCCGTCAGGGCCGTAGCCGCTGCCCGGCGTCACGATGACGTGCGCCTGCTCCAAGAGCTTCGTGGCGAACGATGCGCTCGTCTCGCCGGCGGGTACCTTCGCCCACACGTAGATGGTGGCCTTGGGAGCGTTGCACTCCAGGCCGATGGCGCGCAGGGCCTCCACCACCACGTCGCGTCGGTGCTGGTAGAGCGCGCACAGGTCGGCCACGCACTGCTGCGAGCCGGAAAGCGCCGCGATGGCGGCGTCCTGGATGGCGGTGAACTGGCCGGAGTCCAGGTTGTTCTTCACCGTGCCGAGAGCCCCCACCGCCGTGGGATTGCCGCACGCGAAGGCGATGCGCCAGCCGGTCATGTTGTAGGACTTCGATAGGCTGAAGAACTCGATGCAGCACTCCTTGGCGCGCGGCCGCTCCAGGATGGAGGGCGCGCGGTAGCCGTCGAAGCAGATGTCGCAGTAGGCGTTGTCGTGCGCGAGCAGAAGGTCGTGCTCCAGGCAGAACGCGATGGCGGCGTCGAAGTACTCCTCGGTGGCGCAGGCGCCGGTGGGGTTGTTCGGGTAGCCCAAAAACATGATCTTCGCCTTCGCCAGCACGTCGGCGGGCACCTGCGAGAAGTCGGCGAGGAAGCCGTCCTCCTCGCGCATGGGCATGAAGTAGGTGTTCGCGCTCTGCATCATGGCGCCGCCGGAGTACACCGGGTAGCCGATGGACGGCGCCAGCACCCAGTCGCCCGGGTCGACGAACGCCGTGTGCAGGTGCGCGATGCCCTCCTTGCTGCCGATGAGCGCGAGCACCTCGGCAGCGGGGTCCACCTCCACGCCGAAGCGGTTGCGCATCCAGTCGGCGCACGCTGCGCGGTACGCGGACGAGCCGGCGTAGTCGGGGTACTGGTGGTTCGCGGGGTTGCGGATGGCCTTCGCCATGGCGTCCACGATGTGCGGCGGCGTGGGCGTGTCCGGGTCGCCGATGCCCAGCGAGATGACGTCGATGCCCTGCGCCTTGAGTGCGTCGCGCTTGGCATCTATCTGGGCGAACAGGTACGGGGGCATATGGTTCAGGAATGCTGCGGTTCTCATAGGTTCTTCTTCCTCTCGATCGTCACACGTTCACGGTGCCCGCGAAGCTTTCGGCGGCGGGTCCCGTCATCATCACATGGCCGTCGTCGCCCCAGGCCACATGCAGCGTTCCGCCGCGCAGCAGCACGTCGCTCTCGCAGCCGGCCCGGCCGGTGAGGCAGGCGGCCACGGCCGTCGCGCACGCGCCCGTGCCGCAGGCCAGCGTCTCACCGCAGCCGCGCTCGTACACGCGCATCGAGATGCCGCGCGGACCCACGACGGCGAACTCCACGTTGGTCTTCTCGGGGAAGGCGGGGTGCGCCTCGAAGAACGCGCCCACCTCGTCCACGTCGAACGCGTCGAGATCCACCTCCTCGAGGAAGCACACCGCGTGCGGGTTGCCCATGGAAACGCAGGTGAACGCGAAGGGCCCCCACGACGACTCAAGCTCGAGCGAGCCCACGTACGGCTCGCCGAACGGCGCCGCCGCATCGGACGGGGCGCTCACCGGCACCCGCGCGGGCTCGAGCACGGGGCGTCCCATATCCACGGTGGCGCAGGCCATCTTCCCCTCGCCGTCCACCGTAAACGAGAGGGGGCGCGGGCCGGCGAGCGTGTCGGCCACCAGCCTGCCGTCCTCGGCCGCAACGTACCCGCGATCCACCAGGAACTTCGCGAAGCAGCGCACGCCGTTGCCGCACATCTGCGCGAGCGTGCCATCGGCATTGATGTAGTGCATGTAGGCCGCGCACTCGGGACGCGTGGACGGCTGCACCACGATCACGCCGTCGGCACCCACCCCGAAGTGGCGATCGCAGAGGCGTTTCACCTGGTGGGGATCAAGCTCGATAGCCCTGGCTAGGCCGTCGAGCATGACGAAGTCGTTCCCCAGGCCGTGCATCTTGACGAACTCGAGCCTCTGGCGCATGCGCGCTCCTTCCGATCCGTTGCGTTCCGGCCTATGGTAGCCCTCCCCGCCGCCGATCGACGACGATTTAACAGACCTTTTACCTCCCGAGCCCGACTTCCTATTCTATACTTATTCATGAATAATCTAAATGATGCATATTATCAGGTGAAATAATTATTCAATGAAGATTTTTGGATAATAACGCGCCGCAATGGCGATGGGCGTATAGTGGCTCGCGTACGAAGAGAGAAACGAGAGAAGGAAGACCATGAACGAAGCAGTCCAGACGCTGGCCCAGCTGAAGAAGGCCAGCAAGCTCACCCGCCTCGCCTTCCACAAGAACGGTCCGAAGAGCTTCAAGCGGGGCCAAGGCGCGCTGCTCAACGCGCTCATGCGTGAAGACGGCGTCACCCAGCGCGAGCTGGTGAAGGTGCTCGGCCTCGACCGCAGCGAGCTCAAGGGTATCGTGAAGAAGGCCGAGCGCAACGGCTACGTCACCATCGAGGACGTCGATGCGAAGCGCACCTACGCGGTCAAGCTCACCGACGAGGGCCGCGCCGTGGCCGAGAAGCGCATCGCCGCGAACGACAAGACGGCCGAGGACATCGTGTCTTGCCTCACCGAAGAGGAGACGGCCCAGCTCAACGCGCTCACCGAGAAGCTCATCCTGTCGTGCAAGGACAAGGGCGTCAACGGCAAGAAGAAGGGTCGCAAAGCCCACGGCTGCTGCTGCCGCTAAGCGCCGCCCTCGCGCCGGCGCGCCTCGGGCCCCGTTTTCTTCACGCGAAGCGAACGGGGCCCTTTCATTTTTGAAGATACACCGAATTACCCGGGCGTCCCGTCCGCCGGCGGCGGGCCAAGCCCTACACTGGTCGGCAACGAAAAAGCGCCCGCGAACCGGCGGGCGGTCTGTTGAAAGGACGAGGCTATGGCCGATCGCATGGTGGAGAGCTCCGACGTGCAGGTTCCGGAGATCCCCGAGATCCTGGAGAAGGTGCTCCTGTTCTCGCTCGACGAGGCCAAGGAGAAGATGGAGCAGGGCGCCGAAGTGGTGCCGTTCACGGCCCTCGTGGTGAAGGACAACCTGTTCATCGAGAACCATCCCGGCGAATCCGCCGAGGAGTGCTTCAACTTCGCCCGCCACACGGTGGAGAACGCGCGCGGCGCCGAGGCGTACGCCCTGTGCTACGACGGCTACGTCGAGGTGGACGACGGCGTGCGCGACGCGCTCATCGCCGAGGGCGGCGTGCCCGGCGAGGACGAGGGCTACGCCGTGGGCTATCTGTACGAGGCCGACGGCGACACCGTCACGTTCGAGGAGGAGCCGGCCTACATCGGCGAGGCCCCCAACTTCATGGTCGAGCTGCAGGATGCCGACTCGTACTCCGACGAGGACATCGAGGAGAAGTACCTCGAGGAGGACGAGGACGGCGAAGAGGCCGCCGAGTAGCCTCCTCATCCCGAGCGTCCCCTTGCGCCGTCGCCTTTCCGGGCGGCGGCGTTTTTTGTGCGCCGATGATGCCCGGAGCGGTTTTCCACCATCGCGTTCCCGGTTGACCTCCGCAATCGCGCGCCTGTGACCTGGGGCGCTGGAAATCCGCTTGATTCCTGCTTGATCCGTGCTTGATCCACGCTGGAAATGCGCTGGATCCGCGTCGCATCCGCGCTGGAAACGCGCAAGATCGGGACGCCGCCGCGCTGGGCGCACGCCATATCCGTGTAAGATCCGCTTGCTATGATGGTGAAGCGATGTTCGGCACGAAAGCTGGGCAGAGGCGCCAACCGACGCGCCCGGCCGGAGGACCCGCGTTCCTGCGCAACCAACAGCGAGGAGCGGAGAGCCGCCGGCGGGCCGTCGGGAGAGAACTCGGGCTCGCGCCGCAGGCTGCTTGCGGCGCGAGTATGGCGAAACGGTGGAAAAGGGCGAGCGGAAAGGTTGTGCTGTCCGCTCGCGCGCCCTTTTGCTAGAATAGTCAGGCTAATCCTGTCCCGGGTACTCTGCCTTCACCAGCCCCGGGGCCGTAAAGTCCAAAGGAGGTGAGCTGATGAAGGCTTATGAACTGCTGTTTTTTGTCGCTCCGTCTATCGACGAAGAAACCCGCACCGCTGTCATGAAGCGTATCGAAACCACGATCGCCGACGCCAAGGGCACGGTTGACAACGTCGACAACTGGGGCAAGCGTAAACTCGCTTACGAGATCAACGGATTGACCGATGGTGACTACACTCTCATCGATTTCCACGCCGATCCCGCTGACGTCGCCGAACTCGATCGTATCCTGCGTATTACCGACGCCGTGGTGCGCCACATGATCGTCAAGCGCACGGATCGCGACTAAGGAGACGTTTTGGACCCGGGCGCACGCTCGGGGCCGGCATGAGAAGAGGTAGAACACATGAGCATCAACAGAGTTATCATCAGCGGAAACCTTACGCGAGATTCCGAACTGCGCTCCACTGCGAGCGGGTTGCCGGTGCTCGGCTTCGGCGTGGCGGTCAACGACCGCCGCAAGAACCAGCAGACCGGCGAATGGGAGGATTACCCGAACTTCATCGACTGCACCATGTTCGGCGCGCGCGCCGAGAGCCTTTCCCGCTACCTCAGCAAGGGCACGAAAGTGTCCATCGAGGGCAAGCTCCGCTGGAGCCAGTGGGAGCGCGAGGGCCAGAAGCGCAGCAAGATCGAGGTGATCGTCGACGAGTTGGAGTTCATGTCGAGCCGTAACAACGATTCTTCGTCGTACGGCGGCGGCATGGGCGGCGGATACTCCGCTCCTGCTCCGGCTCCGGCCCCTGTGGTTGCCGCGCCGGTTGTTGATGCCTCTTCTTCGGTCTATGACGAAGATATCCCGTTTTAGCGACACGAAAGAGGTTTAAGAAATGTCCGATTACGCGAAGCAGCCGCGTCGCAAGTACTGCCAGTTCTGCAAGGAGGACGTGCAGTACATCGACTACAAAGATACCCAGATGCTGCGCAAGTACGTGACCGACCGCGGGAAGATCAAGCCCCGTCGCGTGACGGGTGCCTGCACCCAGCACCAGCGCGACATCGCGAACGCCGTGAAGCGCGCTCGCGAGATGGCCTTGATGCCCTACGCGGTTCCCGCCATCAGCGGCCGCGGCGACCGTCGCAGCCGCTAGGCGCAAGGAGGAACCATGAAAGTCATCCTGCTCCAAGAATTGAAGGGCAAGGGCGGCGAGGGCGACGTCGTGGACGTTGCTTCCGGCTTTGCCAACAACTACCTGCTCCCGCAGAAGCGCGCCATCCTGGCTACGAAGGGCAACCTGAAGCAGCTCGAGCAGCGCAAGCACAACATCGCCAAGCGCGAGGAGAACCGCGTTGCCGACGCCAACAAGGTGAAGGCCGCTCTCGAGGGCGCTGCCATCAAGGTGATCGCCCAGGTGGGCGACGAGGGCCAGCTGTTCGGCTCCGTCACCGCGCAGATGATCGCCGACGCCATCAAGGAGTCGACGGACATCGACGTCGACAAGCGCCGCATCGAGCTCGGCCACGCCATCAAGACGGCGGGCGAGCACGAGGTCGCCATCTCGCTTTACCGCGAGATCAAGACCACGGTGAAGGTGATCGTCGGCGGCAAGGAAGAGCCCGTCGCCGAGGAGCCCGAGGTCGAGGCTGAGATCGAGGAGGCCGTGGAAGCGGTCGAGGAGATCGAAGCCGCCGAAGAGGCCGCCGAGTAACCATCGTTTTGGTTGCAAGCCCCCGCGCCGTCCGGCCGGGGGCTTTTTTACATGGTAGGGTTGATGACATTATCCCCGTCCTGCGTCATCAACCCTGTCCCTTTGTCTCACCCGCCGCCCTCTCTTTGCAGTATCATAGGGAGCTGCACATCGAGAGGAAGAGAAGAGCATGCCCGCACCCATGGCCCCCTACAACGCAGACTTCGCGCCCGAGGAAGGCTCGGTCGCCGACCGGCGCAAGCTCGAGCCGCAGAACATCGAGGCGGAGAAGTCGGTGCTCGCCGCGTGCATGCTCACGCAGGAGGCCATCGAGGAGGTGGCCGCCAAGCTCGTCCCCGAGAACTTCTACCGCGCCTCCCACCAGCGCATCTTCGAGTCGATGCTCGACCTGTACGGCCGCCACATCCCCATCGACCACATCTCGCTCGCCGACAACCTGAAAGCCGCCGGCCAGCTGGAGGCCGTGGGCGGCAAGGCGTACCTGCTCGAGCTCGCGGACAACACCTTCGCGCTCACCAACTGGCAGAACCACGTGGACATCGTCAAGCGAACGTCCATCCTGCGCGACCTCATCCGCGCGTCGTCCTCCATCTCGGCGCTCGCCTACGACGCGCCCGACGACCTGAGCGTCGTGGTGGAGGAGGCCGAGAAGACGCTGTTCAACGTCACGGAGCAGCGCGTGTCCACGGCGTTCCAGAAGATGGACACGCTCGTGATGAACGCCTACGAGGAGATCCAGAAGATCGCCGCCCAGGAGAACAAGATCGTGGGCGTGGCCTCGGGCTTCAAGGACGTCGACGACCTGTTCCACGGCTTCCGCGGCGGGGATCTGGTCATCCTGGCGGCCCGCCCCGGCGTGGGCAAGACGTCGTTCGCCCTCAACCTGGCCACGAACGCCGCCAAGCTGGGCGCCACCGTGGCGTTCCTGTCGCTCGAGATGAGCGCGTCGCAGCTGGTGATGCGCATCCTCGCCTCCGAAGCGCGCGTCAGCCTGGCCAACGTGCGCTCCGGCAAGGTGCAGAACTCCGACTGGGCCGCGCTCATCGACGCGTCCGAGACGCTGTCGAAGCTGGACATGCACATCGACGACACGCCGGCGCTCTCCATCCTCGAGCTGCGCGCCAAGGCCCGCCGCGAGCTGCGCAACGCGAAGAACGGCCTGATCATCGTGGACTACCTGCAGCTCATGCAGCCGCCTAAGGCCCGCTCCGACGGCAACCGCGCCGTGGAGGTGGGCGAGATCTCGCGAGGCCTCAAGGTGCTCGCGAAGGAGATGGACATGCCGGTGATCGCGCTCTCGCAGCTCTCGCGCGCGGTGGAGATGCGCGGCAAGAAGCGCCCGATGCTCTCCGACCTGCGCGAATCGGGCTCCATCGAGCAGGACGCCGACATCGTAGCCTTCATCGACCGCAGCATGGACGAGATCGAGGCCGAAAGCGACGACCGCCCGGACCTGGGCAAGGCGCAGCTCATCGTGGCGAAGCACCGCAACGGCCCCACGCGCGACATCGACCTCGCGTTTTTGGCCGACTACACGCTCTTCATGGATTTGGCCGATGATTCGCGCGTGCCGGACTATATGTAAAGCCCCTGTTGAGCGTTTTCGCGCTACACTGGGAGCATGGCCAAACGCCTGACATTCATCCACGCCGCCGACCTCCATCTCGGCGCGCCCTTCCGCGGCCTGCGCGCGCTGTCCGACGCGTGGGCGAACCGGCTGCTGTCCGCCATCGGCGAGGCCTACGACCGCGTGATCGACGCGGCGCTCGCCCGCGAGGTGGACTTCGTGGTGATCGCCGGCGACATCTTCGACTCCGCGCGCCCCTCCTACGGCGACTACCAGCACTTCTTCCGCGGGCTCGAGCGCTTGGAGGCGGCGGGCATCCCCGCCTACCTGGTCACCGGCAACCACGACCCGTACACCTCCTGGCAGCATGACTTCTTCTCGCTGCCGCCCAACGCGCGCATGCTGCCGGGCAACCGCCCCGGCTTCGCGCTGTACGAGCGCGACGGCGAGCCGCTGTGCCTGGTGGGCGGCCGCGGCTACTACAACCAGACCTGGCCCGCCGACGAGTGCATCGCCGAAGGGGTCACGCGCGCGGCGGCGGTGTCCGCGCTCACGCAGGACCACCCCCATGCCGACGAGGCGCCCTTCGGCGTGGGCGTGCTGCACACCGGCCTCAACCTCGATCCCGTGAAGGCGCCGGTCGACCCGGCCGTCCTCCTGCGCGCGGGCATGGACTACTGGGCGCTCGGGCACATCCACATGAAGTACGCCTACCCATCCATGGAGGATCCCCAGCTCGTGTTCTCGGGCTGCATCCAGGGGCGCGACATCAAGGAGACGGGCGAGCGCGGCGCGCTGCTGGTGACCCTCGCCGAGGGCGAGCCCAACGAGGTGGAGTTCATCCCCACGGCCAGCGTCGTGTGGCAGCGCATGCGCGTGGACGTGTCCGACTGCGGCAATCTGCCCGACGTCTCGGACAAGATCATGCGCGAGCTGTTCCGCGTGAACGGCAAGGCCCAGTGCGAGGAGATGGTGGTGCGCATCGCGCTCGAGGGGGCCACGCCGCTCCACCCCCTGCTCGAGCGGCCCGACGTGGTGTTCGAGCTGCGCCGCCATGTGAACGACTCGTACTCCGAGTTCTTCTGCGACGCCCTCGTCGACGCCACGGTCATGCCGCGCGACAAGGAGGCGCTGCGCGCGGAAGGCCTGTTCCCGGCAGTGCTGCTGCAGGTGGCCGAAGCGCAGCGCGGCGACGCGGACGAGCAGGTGGGCTTTTTGCAGGACGAGTTCCTCACGCGGGGCGTGCCGCTGCCGAGCGGCTGCTCGCGCATCGTGGGCCAGCTGGCCGAGGAGGCGGAGAACCTCGTGCTCGACCTGCTCTCCCAGGGGGACGACCGATGAGCAGACCGTTCCTCGAGCATATCAAGATCCAGAGCTTCGGCGCGTTCTCCAACCTGGCCGTCGGGCCGTTCGGGCCGGGCCTCAACGTGGTGTACGGCCGCAACGAGGCCGGCAAGACCACGCTCGCGTCGTTCGTGGGCGGCGTGTTGTTCGGCTGGGAGGACGCCCGCAGCGCGCGCAACACGTACCGGCCGGCCAACGCCGAGCGCGCGGGGTCGCTGTTCTTCGCCGCAGACGACGAGGAGGGCGGCCGCCGCGAGGAGGAGCTCTCGCGCGCCCGCAACAGCGAGGGGCTCGCGGGCGACGCCGCGCTCGTGGCCGACATCGACAAAGAGACGTTCCAGACCATGTTCTCGCTCACCAGCGACGAGCTTCGCAGCCTGCGCAACACCACCGACGTCACGGCGAAGCTGCTCACCGCCGGGTCGGGCACGGGGGCCTCGCCCGCGCGAGCGCTCGCGCAGGTGCAGGAGCAGCTGGCCGCCTACACCTCGCGCGCCGCAGGGGCGGAGCGCTCGCTCGTGCGCCTCGTGGCCGAGCAGGACGAACTGCGCGCGCAGGTGGCGCGGGCCGCCGACGAGGCGGAGCGGTACAAGCGGGAGGACAAGGAGTTCCGCGACCTGATCCCGCAGCGCGAGGAGCTCCTGGCGCGCCTCGACGACCTCAACGGCTCCATCGAGACGCTCACAGCCCAGCGCTCGAACGCCGAGAAGCTCGACCGCGAGATCGACGAGCTCGAGGAACAGATCGAGGCCCTGCGCGCCGAGGAGGAAGCGCTCGCGGCCGAGCACCGCCTGCACGCCGGCGACGCCCCCTCGCTCATGCTGCTGAACGCCTCCGAGGACCGCGCGCTGCGCGACCAGATAGAGTCGCTCGCCGTCGACGAGGCGAAATGCGAGCACGCCGTCGACCTCGCCCAGGACAACTTCGCCACGTCGAAGGCGGCCTACGAGGCGCTGCTCGAGACGGAGGACGAGCACGCGGCCCTCGAGCGCTCGCGGCGCCAGCGCAGCGTGCAGGTGGGGCTGTCCATCGCGCTGCCGCTCGTGTTCGTGCTGGCGGGCGTGCCCCTGCTCGTCCACGGGCGGGACATCAAGAGCCTGTCGTTCACCGCGCTCGGCGTGGGCCTGCTGGTGTTCGCGGTGATGCTCGCGCTCGCCGCGCTCGTCATGCTGTTCCGCCCCGACAAGGCGGCCGACGCGAAGGAGGCGCGCAAGCAGGACGCGCACTGGGTGATGCTGCAGGACAAGAAGAAGCTGGAGGCGTGCGTCGAGGGCCGCGACGCCTTCCGCGAGCGCGCCCGCGTGCAGCTGGACGGGGCGGGGCTCGCCGAGGCGCAGGGGTCGCTGCGCCGCTCGCGGGCGCTGCTCGACGAGGCGAAGGACGCGCGCACCGAGGCCAGCCTGTTCCAGCAGCGCCAGCAGGCGCTCGCCTCGCGCCGCTCCGCGCTCGAGGAGCGCCTCTCCTCGGCCTGCCGCCAGCGCCGCCGCCTGTTCGAGCGCATCGATTTGCGCAGCGAGCGCACCGTGGAGGCCATCGAGGCCGTCATCGACCAGAAGGCCCAGCAGCGCGCCGGCCTGCTGGAGGCGAGCGAGGGACTCAACCGCCGCTACGGCGAGCTGAAGCACGAGCTGTCGCGCGCCGTGCTGGCCCGCGACTTCGACGAGCTGAAGCTGCGCTACGAGCAGGTGCGCACTCGCCTGGACGAGAGCGCCCGCGACTACGCGCGCCTGCTGCTGGCCCGCCGCATGCTGGAGGCGGCCATCGGGGCGTGGGAGTCCAAGAGCCAGCCCGAGGTGTACTGCCAGGCCAGCCGCCTGATCGCGCTCATGACGGAGGGAAGGTGGACGAAGGTGGCCATGTCGCCGGACGGTCGTTTGCAGGTGACCGACGCGGTGAAGACCACCCGCGAGCCGGCGCATCTGTCGCTGGGCACGTGCCAGCAGCTCTACCTGGCGCTGCGCATCGCGCTTCTGATGACCGCGGAGAACGTGGGGCGCGCCGTGCCCATCCTGGCCGATGACATCCTGGTGAACTTCGACTCCGTCCGCCGCGCCGGCGCCGCCCGCGCCCTGGCCGAGCTGGCCCAGGTGCGCCAGGTCATCCTCTTCACCTGCCACGAGGAGGTCGTAGAAGCCCTCCGCGAAGCCGCCCCCGCCCTCACCGAGATCAACCTGTGAAGCGTCACGCCCCCTTCCACAAAAGGTTTCACGTGGAACATTCGGGGAGGGGCGGGCGCGGGGCGGAACTATACTATAATGCAGGAGTTGTTATGAGACGGGCCCCGCTCGCACGAGTTTCGGGGCGTTGAAAGGACACGCAACATGCCCAGCACGGTACTCGTCGGCGCCCAGTGGGGGGACGAAGGCAAAGGCAAGATCACCGATCTCATCGCGCGCGAATTCGATTTCGTCGTGCGCTACCAGGGCGGCAACAACGCCGGCCACACGGTCATCCACGGCGACAAGAAGCTGGCGCTGCACCTCATGCCCTCCGGCGTGATGTACGACAACGCGGTGCCCGTCATCGGCAACGGCGTGGTCATCGACCCCGGCGTCCTCATCAAGGAGATGGCCATGCTCGAGGCCGAGGGCATCTCCTGCAAGAACCTCAAGATCAGCTGCGACGCCCACATCATCATGCCCTACCACAAGGACTTCGACGGCGCGGACGAGAAGCGCCTCGGCGAGAACAAGATCGGCACCACCAAGCGCGGCATCGGCCCGTGCTACCAGGACAAGGTGGCCCGTAAGGGCATCCGCGTGCAGGATCTGCTCGACGAGAAGATCTTCCGCCTCAAGCTGGAGGCCGTGCTCGCGCAGAAGAACCCCGTCCTCAAGAAGATCTACGGCCTGCACACCTACACGGTGGAGGAGATCTGCGAGGAGTACCTGCCCTACGCGCGCATCCTCAAGCCCTACATGGCCGAAACGGCGCAGCTGCTGAACCAGGCCGTGCGCGAAGGCAAGTCCATCCTCTTCGAGGGCGCGCAGGGCACGCTGCTCGACATCGACCACGGCACCTACCCCTATGTGACCAGCTCATCGTGCTGCGCGGGCGGCGCGTGCACCGGCACGGGCGTGGGCCCGGTGGCCATCGATCGCGTGCTCGGCATCCAGAAGGCCTACATCACGCGCGTCGGCGGCGGCCCCTTCCCCACCGAGCAGCGCTTCCCGGAAGACGGCGGCGAGGGCGAGGAAGCCGAGGCCGGCGAGCTTCTGTGCAAGGTGGGCCACGAGTTCGGCGTGACCACGGGGCGCAAGCGCCGCTGCGGCTGGTTCGACGCCGTCATCGCGCGCTACGCCGCCGAGGTGAACGGCCTCACCGACGTGGCGCTCACGAAGCTCGACGTGCTCAGCGCGTTCGACACCATCAAGGTGTGCACGGCCTACGAGTGCGACGGCAAGGTGTACGACTACTTCCCCATGCAACAGAGCGTGCTCTTCCACGCCAAGCCCGTGTACGAGGAGCTGCCCGGCTGGAAGGACGTCGACATCACCGGCTGCCGTACGTTCGAGGAGCTGCCCGAGAACGCGCAGCGCTACGTGGAGTACCTGGAGAAGATCACCGGCGTGCCCGTGAGCATCATCGCCGTGGGCCCCGACCGCGACCAGACCATCCTGCGCGGCTGGAACCGCTAGCGCGGAGCCGTAGGCGGGAGCGGATGTTTCACGTGAAACATTTGTTCCCTTATCGCACGACATTACGACACATGTTTCACGTGAAACAACGCGGGTTTTGAAAGGAACGGCAATGAACATCCTGGTCTTGGGCGGCGGCGGCCGCGAGCACGCCATCGCGTGGGCGCTGGCGAAGTCGCCGCGCACCGACAATTTGTTCGTGGCGCCGGGCAACGGCGGCACGGCCGAGATCGCGCGCAACGTGAGCGGCCTCGACGTGGAGGACGGCCGCGCGGTGCTGGCGTTCGCGGAGGAGAACGACGTCGACCTCGTGGTCATCGGCCCGGAGGCCCCGCTCGTGGCGGGCGTGGCCGACGTGCTGCGCGAGGCGGGCGTGGCCGTGTTCGGCCCCGACGCGGAAGGCGCGCAGCTCGAGGGCAGCAAGACGTTCAGCAAGGAGTTCATGGACGCCCACGGCATCCCCACCGCGCGCTACGCGAGCTTCACCCAGCTCGAGCCGGCGCTCGCCTACGTGCGCGAGCTGGGCGCGCCCATCGTGGTGAAGGCCGACGGCCTGGCCGCGGGCAAGGGCGTCGTCGTGGCCGAGACGGAGGCCGACGCCGAGGAGGCGCTGCGCGACTGCTTCGACGGCGCGTTCGGCGAGGCGGGCTCCACCGTGGTGGTGGAGGAGTGCCTCACCGGCCCCGAGTGCTCGCTGCTCGCGTTCGTGAGCGGAGGCGCGGCCCACTGCATGGCCACCGCGCAGGACCACAAGCGCGCCTTCGACGGCGACCGCGGCCCTAACACGGGCGGCATGGGCGTGTACTCGCCGGTGCCCATCGTCACCCCGGACGAGCTGTCCGCGATGTACGAGATCATGGAGCGCGCCGCCGCGGCCACTGACGACGACTTCGCGCACGACTACCGCGGCGTGCTGTACGGCGGCTTCATGCTGACGCCCGAGGGCCCGAAGATGCTCGAGTTCAACGCGCGCTTCGGCGATCCCGAAACGCAGGTGGTGCTGCCGCGCCTCGAGTCCGACCTCGTGGACATCATGATGGCCGTGGCCGAGGGCCGTCCCGACGACATCACGCTGCGCTGGTCCGAGCACTGGGCCGTGTGCGTGGTGCTGGCGAGCGAAGGCTACCCCGGCGCCTACGAGAAGGGCAAGGTGATCCTCGGCATCGACGAGGCCGAGGAGATCGAGGGCGTCACGGTGTTCCATGCCGGCACGACCAGGAACATCGACGACGAGCTGGTCACCGCCGGCGGGCGCGTGCTCAACGTGGTGGCGCTCGGCGAGTCGTTCGACGAGGCGCGCGAGAAAGCCTACGAGGCGTGCGACCTCATCAACTTCGAGGGCAAGCAGTACCGCTCCGACATCGGCAAGCGCGCCGCCGCCGGCCGCAGCGCGTGGGGAGAATAATGCTGTCAGAACGTATGCTCACGGCGGTCGTCCGCCAATGCACGAACAACTACCTGCGCCTGAAGCCCACCGATGAGGCGCGCGTCCCCGCGCCCACGCCCGGCCAGCGCTACATGCTCTACATGCACGTGCCGTTCTGCGAGCGGCTGTGCCCGTACTGCTCGTTCAACCGCTTCCCGTTCGCGGAGGAGCGCGCGCGGCCCTACTTCGCCAACATGCGCAAGGAAATGTACATGCTGAAGGACCTGGGCTACGACTTCGACAGCCTGTACGTGGGCGGCGGCACGCCCACCATCATGATCGACGAGCTGTGCGACACCATCGACCTTGCCAAGGAGGAGTTCTCCATCAAGGAGGTGTCGAGCGAGACGAACCCGAACCACCTCATCCCCGCCTACCTGGACAAGCTGCAGGGCCGCGTGGACCGCCTCTCCGTGGGCGTGCAGAGCTTCGACGACGATTTGCTCAAGCAGATGGACCGCTACGACAAGTACGGCAGCGGCCGGGAGACGCTCGAGCGCATCGGCGAGGCCAGCCCGTACTTCACCTCGCTCAACGTGGACATGATCTTCAACTTCCCGGCGCAGACCGAGGAGGTGCTGTTCTCGGACATCGAGCGCGTGGTGGAAAGCGGCACGAGCCAGACCACGTTCTACCCGCTCATGGCCTCGCCCAGCGTGGCGCGTTCGCTCGCCCGCACCGTCGGGCGCGTGGACTACTCGCGCGAGCGGCGCTTCTACGAGATCATCTCCCAGGTGCTCGCCGGCGGCGACGACCCCCTCTTCGAGTTCGGCAGCGCCTGGACGTTCAACAAAATCAGTGACGCGCGGAGCGCTGTGAAGAGCGGATCCGCCGACTCCTCTCGCGCCATGATCGACGAGTACGTGGTGGACTACGAGGAGTACCCGGCCATCGGCTCGGGCGGCATCACGTACCTCGGCAACAGCCTGTACGTGAACACGTTCTCGGTGAACGACTACAACAAGGCCATCGAGAACGACCGCATGTCGCTCATGGGCAAGACCACGTTCAGCAAGCGCGACCGCATGCGCTACCGCTTCATGATGCAGCTGTTCGGCCTGCGCCTGGACAAGCGCGCGTGGGAGCGCGACTTCGGCTGCACGGTGGAGGCGGGCCTTCCCGTGGAGATGGCCTTCATGAAGGCCTCGGGCGCGTTCGACCGCGACACGCCCGACGAGCTCACGCTCACGCCGAAGGGCCGCTACCTCATGGTGGTGATGATGCGCCAGTTCTTCATCGGCGTGAACAACCTGCGCGACCAAGCCCGCGCCGCTCTCGTCGGCGAAGAACGCGAACTCATCTTCGGCGAATAGCGGCACTGCCCCCCCCCCCTCAACGTGACATTACCCCCGTCCCTTTGTCACTCGGAGAATGGTAAGATAGTGGTTCAGGCTGAATGAGGCTCGGACGGGCAGAAACGAGGTCAAACGAGGGCCATGGCCGCGCGAGGAAAGCATACCGAGGGATTCACCATGGCCGAGCTGCTGACCGTGGTGGCCATCCTCGCCATTCTCATGGGCCTCACGGGCATCGCCGTGTTCAACTACGTGCGTGACCTCACGCTCACCGAGTACGACAACGCCGCGAAATCCATCTACGTGGCCGCACAGAACGGCATCGCCGACTTGCAGGCGTCCGGCGAGTGGATGGAGGGCAAGCAGACGTACACCACCGCGCCCGCGCAGAAGCCCACCGCCCCGCGCACCGACGACGGCCGCAAGACGGAGAACGACGACGACCTCTACTATTATGTGAGCGCCCAGTTCGCGCAACAGAACGGCATCCTGCCCGCCGGCAGCATCGAGGCCGAGGTGTGGGGCGGCGACTACATCGTCGAGTACCGCTACGACACGGCCACGGTGTACGGCGTGTTCTACACCGAGGGCGGGCAGACCGAGCTCAACACCTTCTACGAAGGCGGCGGCAACGTGCGCGATCGCACAACCCGCCGCAACCACGACCCCATCGTCGGCTACTACGGCGGCGCGGCCGCGGCCAACCTCGACAGCGTGGCGCTCGAGGCGCCCGTCGTATCGGCCGGCCGCAGCCCGAAGCTCGGCGTGACCGACCCCAACCTGCTCTCGGACAAGCTCAAGGCGGACAAGCTCGTCACGCTCGTCACCATCGAGAAGGCGCTGGCGGAAGGCGAGAAGCCGGCCGATTCCGGGCAGCAGATCAAGCTCATGCTGCAACGGGGCACGGCCGACAGCGTAGTGGCGCACATCGTCGAGAACGGCGTCGTCGGGCCGGAGGTGGGCTTCGTCGAGCTGAGCGGCGAGTCGGGCAAGAAGGCCACCTACTCCATCGACCTCGTGCAGCTCAAGGCCGACAAGACGGCGGCGTCCTACCTCTCCGGCATCGCGGTGGGCGACGAGTACCGCGTGACCGCGCGCACCACCACGAGCGAGAAGCTCTGCCGCCCCGTCTACGGCTACGGCGACGGCATCTGGCCGGGCGCGAGCGAGAACGTGGTGTTCACCTCCAACATCATCGCCGACTACGAGACCGAGGCCGACCTCTACGTCTACCGCGACGAGGTGAACAGGCAGGGCCAGGGCATCGTATTCACCCTCGAGAACTGGTACAACAACCTTACGTTGGCGAACGAGAACCTGTACTACCGCATCGCGGCCGATGCGCACATCGTCATCAACGGCGTCAAGCACAACGGCCAGGAGGTGGAGCCGGACAGCGGCGCCTACGCCTACCCCTTCGACGAGAAGGACAACAACATCCCCCATTACGTGACGTTCAGCATCCCGAGCATCGCAGAGGTGCCCGACGGAACCGTCATGGACATCAACGTGAACGTCTACCGCGAGAACGAGCATTTCGACGTGCCGGGCAAGGCGAGCAAGACGCTGACCATCCACGTGCACGTGATGAACCAGCGGCCGTTCGGCTACCACGTGAAAGACCACGGCAGCTACGCCGAGGTGGTGGTGACGGCGGGCACTGCGGGAACGGGCAAGGTGACCATCGCCGCGAACGCCGTCGACGTCGTCTCGGACGAGAGCAGCCCCCTGTACGACGACCGCTCGAACGCCGGCCGGCGCGTGGTGCTGGACTCGATCCCCGCCGGCGGCAGCGCGTCCATCAAGTATTTCAAGACCGACACGGACATCACGCTCGACGAGGGCAGCTTCACCGTCACCGGGCCGGGAAAGTAAGGAGGTCGAAGCCGTGAACCGTCAAACCATCCGAAACCGCGCGCTCGACCTGCGCCACGCCGCCCTGGCGGGCCTGCTCGCGCTGCTGGCGGCGCTGGCCGTGTGCGCCGTGCCCGCGACGAGCGCCCACGCCGACGATCCCGTCGAGATCTGGACGGCGGAGCAGCTGCGCGCCATCCCCGGCAACTCGAGCGCCTCCTACATCCTCATGGCCGATATCGATCTGGGCATCAACCAGGAGTGGACGCCCATCGGCGCGCCGTCGAGCTTCAACGACAGCGCCGCAACGGGCTTCCAGGGCACGTTCGACGGCAACGGCCACACCATCAGCGGCGTGTACATCACATCGTTCTCGGAGAACGCCAAAAAGGACATCCTGTACGCGGGCCTCTTCGGCTGCACGAACGGCGCCACCATCAAGAACCTCACGCTGGACGGTCCGTTCGTCACGGGCACGTACAGCAAGGGGTCGGGCGAGCGCGACCTCATGGTGGGCGCGCTCGTCGGGCTCGCCGTGAACACGAACATCAGCAGCTGCACTGTGGTGAACGCGACGGTGGCGGACAAGTTCAACGGCGAGCGGACGGACACGAAGAACTACGCCATAGGCGGCATGGTCGGCGATTACTACACGAGCGGCAAGGCTTCGAAGACCCTTTCCAACTGCAGCATGGCGGGCACCGTGAACACGGCGGCGAAATTCCCCGACTTCAAGGTGATAAACGGCACGCCCATCCAGGCGTTCACGGGCGGCATCGTGGGCCGCGTGCGCGAGCGAGGCGTGGGCACGGCAAGCGTGGCCAACTGCATGTTCGACGGCAAGGTGTCGGGGCCGGGGTTCGTGGGGCCATTCGTCGGAGGCGCGCGCAGCCAGGCCGATGAGACGGAGGCCGCCGACATCTCGCTGCTCGCCGCGAATCGCTCGATCGGCTGCTGCTACGCGGGCTCCATCACCGGCGTCGCCAGCCAGCCGAACAAAACCTACAACTGCGGTCCGGGAGTGTGGAACGGCGACGTGTACGCGCCGGCGCAGTACGTGGTGACCGACGCCAACCGCGCCGCCGCCCTTGAATTCCTCAACCAGAGTGCCGGGGACTATCCTTGGCGCATCTCCTCTCACGAAGGTCGCGAACTGCTCGTGCTCGACTACCGCAAGGTCGCTATCGACTCGCTCGCGCTCGAGGGCGGCATGGCCAAGCTCTCCGCGGCCATGATCGGCTTCGACTATGGCGCGGAGCTTTCCTGGTCGGTGGACGGCGAGGTCAAGGGCACGGGAACGACGTTCGAGACGCCCATCGCCTCGCAGCCTCAGACGGTGGAGGCGTTCGTGCAAGACGGCGATCGGCGCTTCTCCGATTCGCGCGACGTGGAGGCCGCGCATGCCGAGTTCTCCCTGGCGAAGGCGCGCGACGGCGCGGGCGACGTGCAGAGCCTGACCGTCAACCTGCGCAGCGCGTCGGACGGCTTCACCGCAAACGACTTCGCGTACACGTGGTACGGCGTGAAGGACGGCAAGGACACCGACCTCGGCGTGCAGGGCGCGACGCTCGGCAGGGACCGGTTCAACGGCTTCGAGAGCTTCAAGGCGGTTGTCGCCAGCAAGGCGTCCGGCGAGAAGTTCGACGAGCTCACGGCCACCACGAGCGGCCGTACCGTATACCTCAGCTTGAGCGCGGGCGACGACGGCAACGACGGCTACGAGCCCGACAAGCCGGTCAAGACGATGCAGCGCGCCTTCGAGCAGCTCAAGGACAACGCCCCGCGCGAGGGCAACGTCATCGTGGTCATGGACCAGTACGCGAGCACCGAGTTCGGCTACGACGACAAGACGTTCAACAAGGCGGCCACCATCACCTCCTACGATGCCGACTACGGCGTGGACTACCGCAGCGCGGAGAACGGCGGCGCGTTCCTCAGCTTCTACAACACGAGCACCGACGAGCACAAGGGCGCCGACAGCACCCGCATCAAGGGCAAGCTGCTGTTCGCGGACACCACGTTCAAGGACATCACGCTGAGCGCCTCGAACGGCGGAAACGCGGTATGGCGCATCGGCTACCTCTACTGCCAGGGCTACTCGCTCACCATGGATACCGGCGTGCGCATGGAGGGCTATCGGAACACGTCCGAGGCGATCAAATCGTACGGCCTTTTGAAGGGCACGAAGTCGCAGGACTTCAACATCGTCGGCGGCTATGCGAACTACAACGAGGACCCCTCCAAGGGCTACCCGCAAGATCGCGGTACCTGCGAGATAGTCATCAAGAGCGGCTCGTACGGGCGTGTCATCGCGGGCGGCCGCAACTACGATTGCCCCGAGAACGGCAACACCGGCGTCAACGGCATCTCGCACAACCAGTTCGCCACGGAGAAAGAGCCGTTCAACGTGTCCGTCACGGTGGACATCGCCGCAGGCCAGAGCATGGTGACCACCGGCGAGGCCACCTGCGACATCGGCCAGCTCACCGGCGGGCAGACCGACGGCACCATCTACAGCAACTCCGCCATCACGCTTAAAAGCGGCGTGGTGCCCCTCGTGTTCGGCTCGAGCATCGGCTACAACCGCAGCGTGAACTCCAACGGCACCGCATACCCCAACAACGATTTCGTGGGCCGAGTGCAGGTGAACATGGAGGGCGGCTCGGTGGCGCAGCTCTACGGCGGCTGCCTCGGCCGCACCGCCGACAACGCGAAGGAGAAGGTGGACGCGCGGTTCCTCTCGTCGCGGTTCACGCCGCAGGAGCTGTCCGACATCGAGATCAACGTCAGCGGCGGCTCCATCGGCACGATCCCCGGCATCGGCGATGACGGCACGCTCATCGGCGTGTTCGCGGCGGGTGCCGGCGGCGTCACCGGCGAGGGCGACCCCGAGGCGGGCACGGTGGAGAACGCCGTGGACATCGCGCTGAACATCTCCGGCGGCACTATATCCGGCAAGCTCTACGGCGGCGGCTACGGCCAGTCCTCCGCAGTGACCAACGCCTCGCTCGCGTGCCTCGAGGCGGGCAACCTGTACGGCTCGAGCACCGTGAACATCACCGGCGGCACCATCAGCGCCGATGTGTACGGCGGCGGCGCGGGCACGACGGCGTACCTGGCCGACAACCCGGACGCGAACGCGCTCGCCCAGATCGTCGGCGACGTGAGGCTCTCCATCAGCAACGCGGAGATCGACGGCACCGTGTACGGCGGCAGCCAGGGCGCGACGCAGCAGGGCTGCGACTGCACGTCCATGGCCAAGATCACCGGCAACGTGGAGCTTTCCCTCGGGGAAGGCGCGCACGTTGCCGGCGACGTGTTCGGCGGCAGCGCGCTCGGCACGGTGACCGGCAACGCGACCACCGTGCTCGCGGGCGCCGACGGATCCCCGTCGGTGGAGGGCTCGGTCTACGGCGGCGGCGAGGGCGCTCTGGTCGAAGACTACGCGCTCGAGCAGCAGTTGGCGGTGGGCGCGGTGGAGGGCTCGACGGCGCTTTCCCTCGCCGGGTCCACGGTTGCCGGAAACGTGTTCGGCGGCGGCAGCATGGGCGCCGTGCTGGGAAGCGCGTCCGTCGAGGTGCGCGGCTCCTCCGTAGCGGGCAGCGCGTACGCGGCGGGCGAGGGCTCCTACCTCGGCAAGGAAAACAAGGACGTCGCGCTCCAAAAGGCCATCGGCTGGGTGAAAGGCGACGCATCCCTCGTGCTGGCCGACGGCGCGAACGTCGCCGGAAACGTGTTCGGCGGCGGCAACCTGGGCGTGGTGGGCGACGGCTCCCTCGACAGCGGCACGGTGCCCTATGTCGTGGACGACCCGGCCGATGTCTCGGTGCTCGTGGAGAACGCCCAGGTGGGCGGCAGCATATTCGGCGGCGGCGCGGGCGACGTGAACACGGCGGGTCAGATGCCGCGCTTGCTGGGCGCGGTGTTCGGCACGGCGACGGTCACGGTGCATGAAGGCACAGTGGGTGCCGACGTGTTCGGCGGCGGCGATCAGAGCTACTCCTACGCGCCCCTCGACCAGGACGGCGTCCCCGAGCGCGCCGCCACCGTCATCGTGAACGGCGGCGATGCGCTCTACGTGCACACCGACGACGGCCGTGTGGCCGAGGGCCCGGGCGAGGGCGTGCGCGAGGTGGACGCGGCGCCCGGCGACGCATCCACGCAGCGCGCCGTCAACCTGGGCGGCTCCGTGTTCGGCGGCGGCAACATCGCCGACGCGCACACGGTGAGCGCGAACAACTACACCATGTACGGCACGGCCGAGGTGTTCATCAAGGGCTTCGGCATCAGCTTCACCAACGACGAGCGCGGCGGCGTATACGGCGACGGCAACCTGTCGCGCGTGTACGGCGAGCGCACCGTCACGCTCGTCCGGCTGTGGGAGCCGCTCGAGGACGGCAAGCTGGGCTCTAAGAGCTTCTTCTCGCTGCAGCGCGCGAACCGCGCCGTGGTGCACGACTGCTCCATCTACCTGATGGGTGCGAAGGACCTGGTCAACGAGAGCGACTCCACACTCTACTCGCTCAACCGCGTGGGCGCCCTCAACGTGTACGCGGGCAGCACCGTGCAGTTCGACACCGTGGTGAACGGCCTGGGCAGCCTGTACTCCGACGTGCTGCCCGAGCGCACGTTCACCAACTGGTGGAACGAGCTTGAGGTGACCGAGTACGGCGACAACCTGACCAACGACGAGAAGAACGACTGCCGCAAGTTCACGAGGGGCGAGCTCAAGTCCTGGTACGATGCCCTGGGCGGCGAGCACCATTGGACCAACACCCTGGTGGTGAACACCGGCAAGTGGCTGGACGTGAAGGACCCCTCGGACACGGTCGACGCGCGCTACGGCACCGTGACGGGCCTGTTCTCGCTGGTCAGCTCTACGGCGAGTGACGGCGGCTCGTTCGTGTACGGCCAGAGCACACCCGAGGACAGCACCGGCGCTTTCGTCTCGCTCAACGAGTCCGGGGACCCATACCGCCCGCCGTACCTCGAGATATATACGAAGCGCACGGCCGATGTGGACGGGAAGGAGTGCCGCATCTGGTTCATCAAGGGCTCCTCGTACGTCTACCAACGCGAGCTGCGCGCGTACACCACGGGCGACACGGTGTCCATCCGCACGCAGCTGCCGGTGGCGCGCCCGGGCGACGGTAAGATGAACATCTGGGTAGGCAGGGAGGGCATCTACATCGACGAGAGGCTTGCCGACATGCGGAAGAGCGAGGGCGCGCAGGGCAAGTACGCCGTGGGCATGACGATCGGCAGCTCCGAGGTGCTCCCGTTCTACGACGGCCCGAGCGGCTGGGAATACAACTACAGCAACGACGTGCGGTACGAGGAAACCGCGCTCCTGCCGGCCACCATCACCCTCGACATCGCCGAGCTCGCCGCCGACGACGAGCTGGCCACGCAAAGCGGCCTGGTGGTGTTCTCGCTGGAGGCCGACGACGGCACGCGGTATTCCTTCGAGATAGAGATCGTGCTCGAGCGTGCCTACGCGGTGGCGAACGAGACGGCGCACTACGGCCGCGTGTACGAGAACATCGCCGTGGAGAACATGACGCCCATCACACCCACCAGCTCATACACCACCCAGTTCACCACCACCTACAGCCCCGGCGCGTACCGCAGCAGGGTGGCGGCAGAGCTGAGCGCCAACACGTCTGCGGCCATCCACGGCGAGGCGAACGAGGGCGGCGTGTTCCCCAAGGGCACCAAGATCACGATGGTGAACATCACGAACCCCACGTCGCCGACGTTCTACTATTACGAATGCGACAAGGCGCTCACCACCATCCCGCTCACGGAGTTCGCCTCCATGGCCGACGAGGACATGCATTACAAGAACCCGACGGGTAACACGGTGATCGTCGAGAACTTGCTGTTCGTGGTGGACTACGCGCAGGCCAACGGCGGCGACGGGCGCAGCGTGGGCACTACGCACATCGCGCTCAACCACCGCTACGGCTCGGGCCAGGTGAAAAACGACATCCTGCGCTACCCCTACGTGGACGACAACGGCAACCAGGTGGAGCGCTACAACAACCTGTGGAACGGCTACGAGGTGGCCGGGATCACGGACGGAGCGTATCTGGGCTCGCAGCTGCTGAACCCGGACAATGGGGCCTCGTCGTCGCCCGTGAAGGTGGGCCACACGGACAACTTCATGTACGACACCTACACCACCAAGCTCGTCCTGGATAAGAACACCACCTGCGTGAGCACGCTCTTCGACGAGAGCGAGGTCATGCTGCAGGTGAGCTTGTATGGGAAGAGCAACTGGGCATGGCTCAATTATCAGAACAAAACCTTCCCCTTGGGAACGAAGCTCGTGGTGAAGCGCCCCGATGGCACGGCGGTGAGCGAGCGCTACTTCAACGAGAAGACCACTTGGGGATCGGACGGCTATCTCATGGTCAATCTCGGCAATCGGCTCGAGCGCGAGTACACCGTTGAGCTTCAGGTGGCACGCTACGTCGACGGCGGAAAGCTGGACTCGGTGTTCAGCTGGCTCTGGCCGTCTCACTCAGGCGGCGAGTACAGGCTCGACGCGCAGCTCTACGTGAGCGCCGACGGCTTGTACCGCTCCACGGGAGATCGCTACGCCCACCACGAGGCCGAGTTCTCCGCTGCACGCAGCTACGACGTGGATCCGCCTGAGTACGAGCTTGAGTCCAAGTTCAAAGACAGCCTCGAGTACAAAGACGGCCAGGTGCAGGGCATGATCACGCTCAAGGGCGACAAGAAGAACAACATCAACTCCGACGCCGAGATGCGGGTGCTGCGCCGCCCCGCCGGCAGCGAGTACGCGGCGGTGGACATCACCACCCTCGGCGGGACGGTGACGCGCGAGTCCCAAGGCAACAGCGGCCACACCAAGTTCACCGTGACCGACCACCCGGCCTCCGGCACCTACGAGTACGAGATCCGCCTGGGCAACACGGTGTACTACCAGACGGTTGCGGTACCATAGGGCCATGAAGCGCATGCCCGACATATCGCCTGCGGCCAGCTCCCGCCCCGCGCTCTGCGACGAGCGCGGGGCGTCCATCCTGCTCGCGCTGTTCTACTTCCTCGTGTGCGCGGTGGTGGGCGCCGTCGTGCTCACGGCCGCCACGGTCACCACCGGCCAGCTGGTCGCGCTCGAGCGAAGCCAGCAGGCGTACTACTCCGTGACGTCGGCGGCCGAGCTTCTGCGCGACAGCATCGTGGATGGCACATGCTCGTCCTCGGGCGCGGAGCCCAACCGCGAATGGACGTGCGCCCTTCGGCACCCGGCCGGCCAGAAGGACAAGGCGGCGCTCGAGCAGTGGTTGGCAACCATGACGCGGCAGGCCACGGGCGGCGCGGCCCCCACGTCCACGTTCTCCGTGTCGTTCGGCGCCGATTCCGACCCGGTGCGTCAGAGCGTGCTCAAGGTGCAGGTGACGGCCACCATGAAGGCAGACTACTCGCTGCATTTCACGCTGCGGCCCGAGGAGTACACCGAGCCCGTCGGCGAATACCGCGTCACGCTCGACATCCCCGCCGCGCTGCTCTACGGCGTGGACGAGAAGACGCCCGAGCGCGTCACCTGGGAGCGCGCCATCATCGGCAAGCCCCTCCAAGCCGAAGGGGGTGCGGGCGCATGATACGGGAACGGCTGAAATCCGAAGCGGGCGAGACCATCTCCGAGGTGCTGGTGGGCGTGCTCATCGTAGGGCTTGCCACGGTGCTGTTCGCCGCGATGATCGGCGTGGCCACGAACACGAGCCTGACAAGCGTCGACCGCACCACGTCCACCTACGGGCAGCTCTCAGCCGTGGACGGGACGGCCCCCTCAGGCGGCGCGACCGTCTCCATCGCGCCCGTCATGGGAACCGGCGCCAGCGTGACCGGGCCTACCGCCACGTTCGACGTGCTCATGACCACCTCAACGCCCAGCGCTGCCGATGGAACCGCCTACACGTTCACCCGCTACCTGCTGCCCGACTTCGCGAACGCGTCGGGAGGTGCCTAGCATGGAGCACGCCTCTCTCAGCAGCCGCGCCCGCGCGCGCCTCGGCGCGTCCGACGGCTTCACCCTCGGCGAGGTGCTGGCCACCGTCGTGCTGGTGGGCCTGCTCACGCTGGCCATCGCCGCAGGCATCGGCGTGGCCGTGAACGCCTACGGCGACATCCGCGGCCACAGCGACGAGCAGGCCGTGCTCAACAACGCCGTGACCGCCGTCGCCGACGAGCTGCGCTTCGCCTACGACGTGAACGCGACCGACCCGGACCGGATCGTGTTTAGCAGTACGAACCGCGACACGCGCCTCTACCTGGGCAACAACGCCGAAAAAGGCAACGCGGTCACCCTGTACGGCATGACCGCGCCCGACGGCAAGGACCCGCAGCAGGACGTCCGGCTGGGCGATCCCGTCCCGCTTCCCCTCGTCGACACGGCGGCCGGCATCAGCGGTGGCAACAAGCTCGTCGCCACGCTCTCCAACCTGGCTTACAATAACGGAACGTGGACGTTCGCGATCACCGTCACGGGCGGCAGCCGCCCGCTGCAATCCGAAAGCATCACCGTCCGCTCGATCAACACCTGGTAGGAAAGGATCCCTCGCATGGCGTACAAGCGACTGGGCGATATGCTCCTCGAAAGCGGCTACATCACCACGGGCCAGCTGAACACCGCCCTCGGCCTGCAGAAAGACAGCGGCAAGCGCCTGGGCGAGGTGCTCATCGACTCCGGCTACATCACCGAGAAGGAGCTCATCGACGTTCTCTGCATGCAGCTGGGCATCGATTTCATCGACCTGTCCAACGTTATCCTGCCCACCGAGCTCACCAACGTCATCCCGAAGAGCCTGGCGAAGAAGTACAACATGGTGCCCGTGCGCGTCACGCCCGACGACGTGTACCTGGCCATGAGCGACCCCATGAACCTCATCGCCCAGGAGGAGGCGCGCGCGGCCGCCCGCCGGCGCATCATCCCCATGGTGTCCACCAAGATCGCCATCGAGCGCGCCGTCATGCAGCTCTACGGCAACGAGGGCGCCGCCCGCGCCATCGAGGACATGCGCAACGAGGCCACCGCCGCCTCCGCCGGCGGGGAGGCCGCCGACGCGCGCTTCGTGGCCACCTCGCTCGACAGCGAGGACGACGCCCAGAGCGCGCCCACCATCCGCCTGGTGAACTCCATCATCGAGCGCGCCGCCACCGAGCGCGCCTCCGACGTGCACCTCGAGCCGCGCGAGGGCGACCTCCAGGTGCGGATGCGTATCGACGGCCTCATGCGCAACGTGCTCACCGTGCCGCGCGAGCTGCAGGGCAGCGTCATCTCGCGCCTCAAGATCATGGGCGGCATGAACATCGCCGAGCGCCGCGTGCCGCAGGACGGCCGCGCCAACGTGCGCATCAAGAGCCGCGACATCGACCTGCGCCTGTCCACGCTGCCCACCATCTACGGCGAGTCGGTGGTGGTGCGCCTGCTGGACAAGAGCACGCAGCTGCTCGACCCGAAGGGCATCGGCCTGTACGGCGAGAACCTGGAAGTGTACGAGAGGCTCATCCACTCCAACAACGGCGTGGTGCTCATCGCCGGGCCCACCGGCTCGGGCAAGTCGTCCACCATGTACACGATGATCCGCGCGCTCAACACCGAGCAGGTGAAGCTCATCACGCTCGAGGACCCGGTGGAGTACAACATCGACGGCACCAACCAGGTGCAGATCAACGAGAAGACGGGCCTCACGTTCTCCAGCGGCCTGCGCTCCATCCTGCGCCAGGACCCCGACATCGTGGCGGTGGGCGAGATCCGCGACGGCGAGACGGCCGAGATAGCCATGCGCGCCGCCATCACCGGCCACCTGGTGCTCTCCACCATCCACACCTACGACGCGCTGTCCACCATCGATCGCCTTATGGACATCGGCGTGGAGCCCTACCTCATCTCGTCGGGCCTGCGCGGCATCATCAGCCAGCGCCTCGTGCGCCGCATCTGCCCGCACTGCCGCGAGGAGTACGAGCCCGCGGCCGAGGAGCTGGAGGCCATCGGCCTGCGCTCGGGCGACGGCACCCGCTACTTCCGCGGCAAGGGCTGCCCGATGTGCTTCCACACCGGCTACCGCGGGCGCACCGCCGTGTTCGAGATCCTGGTCATCGACGCCACGCTGCGCCGCGCCATCGCCGATTCGGCCAACCGCGAGGAGATACGCGCCATCCTCGCGCAGGCCGATTTCACGCCGCTTTCCGCCAGCTGCATCCAGCTCGTGCACGACGGCGTGACCACGGTGGAGGAAGCCGCCCGCACCATCAACTCCCTCGAGTAGGAGCGCCCCATGACGAAATCCGTTGCAGAGCTCGTGGCCCAGGCGCACGCCGACAACGCCTCCGACATCCATCTGGTGAGCGGCCTGCCGCCGAAGTACCGCATCGACGGCGCGCTGCTGGACATGCCCGGCTGCGAGCCGCTCGACGACGAGCAGTGCGAGCGCTACGCCCGCGAGCTGGCCGGCAGCGGCTACGACGCCATCAAGCGCATCGGCGAGCTGGACCTGGCGCTCACGGTGGGCGGCATCCGCGTCCGCGTGAACCTCTTCCGCCAGAAGGGCAGCGTGAGCGCCGCGCTGCGCCTGCTGTCCGACGTCATCCCGCCGCTCGACAGCCTGGGGCTTCCCCCGGCGGTGCTCGACTTCCCGCGGCTGCAGCGCGGCATCATCCTGGTCACGGGCGAAACGGGCTCGGGCAAGTCCACCACCATGGCGGCCCTGCTCGACCAGATCAACCGCACGCGCGCCGACCACATCATCACGCTCGAGGACCCCATCGAGTACGTGCACACGCCCGACCGCTGCGTCATCAACCAGCGCGAGGTGGGCACCGACACCGCAAGCTACGCCGACGCCCTGCGCGCCGTGCTGCGCGAGGACCCCGACGTCATCCTCATCGGCGAGATGCGCGATCTGCGCACCATCGAGACGGCGCTCACCGCCGCCGAGACGGGGCACCTCGTGCTGGCCACGCTGCACACGAAGTCGGCGGCCGATTCGGTGGACCGCATGGTGGACGTGTTCCCCGAGGGGCAGCAGCGCCAGATCCGCATGCAGGTGTCCACGTGCCTGCACGCGGTGCTCAGCCAGCAGCTCGTGCGCCGCCGCGGCGGGGGGCGCGTGCTGGCGGCCGAGCTCATGATGGTGACGCCCGCCATCCGCAACCTCATCCGCGAGGGCAAGACGCCCCAGATCGCCAACGCGCTGGCCACCTCGGCGGCCGTGGGCTCCATCACCATGGACAACGCGCTCATCGACCTGTTCCGGCGCGGCGTCATCGAGGCGCAGACGGCCATCGACGCCGCCCACGACATCGATTACGTGACCAAGAACACCGGCCGTTTCTAGAAAGGCTGAACCGTGGCAGTATTCAGATATGAGGGAACCTCGCTTTCCGGCCAGCGCGTCAACGGCGTGGTGGAGGCCTTCGACGAGTTCGAGGCGCTCGAGAAGGCGCGCGCCACGTGCCGCGTGGTCAGCAAGATCGCGCCGGTGAAGGAAACGCCGAACTTCCTCAAGATGGAGGTGGGGTCGGGGCGCATCAAGCCCAAGGTCATCGCCATCATGTGCTCGCAGTTCTCCACCATCATCACGGCCGGCATGAGCATGGGCCGCTGCGTGGAGCTGGTGTGCGAGCAGACGTCCGACAAGGGGCTGAAGGCCATCCTGGCCGAGGTGGCCGAGGACGTGGCGGCCGGCCACAGCCTGGCCACCAGCTTCGAGAACAAGGGCGGCGCCAAGCTCCCGGTGCTGTTCTACGAGACCATCCGCGCCGGCGAGATGGCCGGCACGCTGGACGAGAGCTTCAAGACGCTGCACAAGTATTACGACAAGACCAGCAAGACCAAGGCGAAAGTGGCCCAGGCCCTCACGTACCCGGCGTTCGTCATGGTGCTGGCCGTCGTGGTGGTGGCGGTGGTCATGGTGGCCGTCATCCCCACGTTCAAGGACATCCTTTCCAGCTACGACTCCGAGATGCCCGCCATCACTCAAGTTTTGATTGATGCGAGCGATTTCATGGCTGCCAACATCCTGTGGATCGTGCTGGTTCTGGCGGCCGTGGTGCTGGGGCTGAAGCTGTGGACGAAGACGGAGCGCGGCCGTTTGGCGTGGGCCGGGTTCAAGCTGAAGCTGCCGATTCTGGGCAACATCGTGCGATTTTCCAACGCCGCGCAGTACGCCAACACCATGTCGACGCTTTTGGGATCGGGCCTGCATATGACGCGCGCCGTGGACATCACGGCGAAGGTGCTGGACAATTACCTGATCAGCAGCAGTGTTGCCAAGATGACGGCCAAGCTTGAGGAGGGCAAGCGCCTGGGCGAGTGCATGGAGGCCGTGCCCGCGCTGCCCGGCCCGCTCGTGGAGATGGCCAGCGTGGGCGAGGAGACGGGCGCGCTTGAGGAGACGCTTGCCACCATGGGCGCGTTCTACGACGACGAGACGGACCGGGCCACGCAAAAGGCCCTGTCGAAGCTGGAACCGGCCATTTTAATTTTCATCGCGGTGTTTGCCGGTTACATAGTGATTGCGTTATACTTAGCCATGTTTTCCATCTACTCGGGAATGTAGTCCGAGGGTTCGGTGGACGAAGACAAGATCGGCCGTGATTCTACGACCGGACCCGGAAGCCGTGAGGCTTCTGAAAGGAGGCCCGCATGAAAGAAATGATCAAGAGGATCCGGGAGGAGAAGGACGGCTTCACCATCGCCGAGCTCCTCATCGTAGTGGCCATCGTAGCCGTTCTGGTCGCGATCGCGATTCCGGTGTTCACCAGCTCGCTGGATGAGTCCCGCTATGCGACCGACGAAGCGAACGCTCGCTCTATTTACGCTGAAATGCGCGCCGATTATCTCACAAATGGCGGGAATGGACAATCGACAGGGTTTACCGTGGCTCCGCAAGCGGTCACGGCCGGCACGGCCACGCCCATTACGGTTACGTATGCTGATGGGACAACGAACACTTACCAGTTCAACGGTATCACTGGCATTACTATAACGCCCGGGACGGCGAACACGCCGCCGACAGTGGCCATGGCTACCTGGAACGGTCATCCTGCGCAAACGTTTGGTGGGGCTGCCCCTACTCAGGGCGGCGGCGGCGGAAACTAAACGCTGTTCTCCAGTTAGGATCTCGAAGGGCCCCGGCGCAGGCCGGGGCTTTTTTATCGACTTGAAACTACACCAACATAGTACCAAGGGCTTCACGGTCGCCGAGCTGCTGGTCGCAGTGTCGATCATCTCCGTGCTCGTGGCGGTCGCGCTGCCCACGTTCACCTCGTCGCTTGCGAGCGCGAAGGAGTCGGTCGATCTCGCGAACTGCCGCTCGGCGCGCGCGGCCGCCACCACCGTCTGCCTCGCCGATTGCAGCGGCGATTTCACCAGGAAGTCCACCGCCGAGTGGGTGCAGGTGGCCCTGAGCGACGGCATTCCCCAGCGCGGTCAGAAGGATCCTTCCGCAACCCTCAACTGCACCATCGAGGAGAACGGCACCCGCATCACCTTCTTCTACGGCGAGGGCTCCGGCGAAACTCCCGGCGAGACCCCTGGAACAGGCGGCGGCGACACCCCCGGCACCGGAGGCGACGACCAGCCCACCGGCGGCTCCATCACCGTCGAGCGCGACGGCGTCAAGCACGTCATCACCTCGGATCCCTGGGGCGACGTCACCGGCACCATTCCGCGAGGCTCCGTCTTCTCCGACGAAACCGGCGTGTACGTGTTCCCCGATCAAACCTACGCCGACGACCCGTCTATTTCCCTTGCCCAGATGGGGGGCTGCCTGAAGATTTCCGACGCCCCCAGGCTGTTCAACAACAGCGATATCGTCAACGGCCAGTGGAGCGGCGAGCCTCCCAAAATGGGCGACCTGTTCGAGTCCAAAGGTTCCTACTACGTCTTCGTCTACAACTTGGGCCCGTGGGACATCTACCCGAACAACTACGCCCTCATCGATCCCAAGTACATCAAAACCCCCTGACCAACAGCCGATTTCGCGATTCCCGGCACAATTTTCGAAATATGTACTCAGGAACGTCAAAAGCACGGGTTCTCAGAGGGCAAGAGCCCACTCAGATTTTCTGACCTGGGATTATGCGAGCAGCCTTTCCAAGATCGGCATCCCCAGATACATATTTCGAAAATTCTGGCCAAGAATCGCGAAATCCGCTGCAACGAGGGCGCTCGCTCGCTCAGGATGACAAAATGTGCGTTCTGACTCCCCCTTTGACGCACAATCGACCACCTCGGGGGGGGGGGGTGCACGCGAATCGAGCCCGCCCGACACAAAAACCCTCGACGTGAAAGGACTTCGGCGATCCGCGCGAGCGTCGGGGTTTCGCGACCTGGGAAAATGCCGAGGGCTGCTGCTCGGGGGAGTCGGCGGTCGCCTATTTCTCGCCTCCAAGCCTTTCACGTCGAGGGTTTTTGTGTCGGGCAGCCCCGATTCGCGTGCAAGAGGACGCAGTTGCCGGATTATGCGCTAAGCGGAGAGACAGAATGTGCGTCCGGCCGGATCTTTTGGCTGCTCCCGGTGAGTCTAGGGTTCCATGGCCGCTATCAGTTGTCCCATGATCGCGAGTGCATAGCGACCGAACTGGTCGTCGTCCATGTGCGGGAATGCTGTTGCCGGCCGTTGCTCCACGAGCATGCGCACTCCTTCGGAATCAAGCTTCGCAAACCGCCGCGCAAGGCCTTTCCGCGCCCCATCGAACCACTTCGCCCGCGTGGAGGCGTATCCCTTTATGCCGGAGAGGGTGGTGTCTTTCCATTCCGGAAACGCGTCGAGCACGAAGAATATGTAGTACAGATCCTTCGCTGTTTTCGCTCGCTCGTGCCTACGCGGTGCAACAAGGGCTTTGTGAAACACATATGCAGACGGATTGGGAATTCGGACAACGTAGCTTTGGGGGAATCCGAGGTCTCCCAAATTGCATTCCCAGGGATCCTCCAGTAGAAGTCCCACGTAGCGAAGGCTTTGGGCGTTGATCGAGCCTATTTCCACAGGCCCTTCGTACTCGCCTGGCGCATCGGTGATGAATTCCAATTCGGCCAGCTGGCGATCCCCCTCGGTTTTGACATATTTAACAACCGGCGGTTGGGTGAGCGATGCGAATTCGTGCTCGAAGCCAGCACCGAGGATCGTCTTGTCGAGCGTGGGCAAGCCGTCTTCAAAGCCCATTTTCGGAATGACGATGTCCATATCCCGAGTCATCAAGGACTCCCTCTTGAGCAGTGTTCCGTACATGCGCCCATACAGGTAGGGCGCCCAGCCGCCTGCCACGACCAGTCGGTCAAGATAAGGGGCTATGCCCTCGATTCCCTCAAGAAGAATGGAGTCTCTGCTTTCGCTCATACTTCACCCCCTTCTTCCTCGGAGAACTGCGAAGCCAAAGTGCGGCTGAAGAGGTGCTCGGCGGCTTCCAGGCCCCTCTTGGGTTGCCTTGTCAGATCGAGGTAGAGCTGCAAATCGGAGGCGACCTCGCATCCTTCGACTATGCGGGTGCCATAGAACGACGAGACTCGATAGCGGGGAATCACCAGCTCGATATTGGCTCCCCGTTCAACTTCGCTTGCTCCGCTGTCGATCAACGCTTGGCGAGCCTGCCCGAAATTCCGAGCCAACAGCAGCACCGAGTCGAAGGTGGCGAAGGGGTCGACCAGACTTGCGCCCGCGCGCTCGCTCAGGACGGCCGAGTCACCCACGGCTTGCGAGGCTCGGCGCACCACCTCGTCCATCTCGGCGGCGGGGAGGAAGAACCCCCCTCTTTCGGACGGGTTCAGCTTCGCATAGGCCTGAACCCAGTCGTCGAGGATGTCCTGCTTGCGTCGAAGCGCTATCGTCCCGCCGGCTTGCTTGGCCGCGTAACCTTGAGTGATGAGCGCGGATGCCGTTTTCGACACGTAGCCAGGGGAGAGCGGGAACCCCATCTTCGCTGCGAGCCTGCTCAAATCGCGGATGCCGAGAGGGCCGTATTCGAGGAGGATGCGCAAAACGAGCGTCGCCTTGTCCGAGAACGCGTTTTCCGACGCCGGGGAAGAGGCCTTGCCGCTAGGCGCTTTTCTTCCGCGAATGTCTACATGCACGCCGGATTCCGAGAGCCAAGCGTTTCCGGCGTCGTCGATAAAGAACAGCCCCATCGAACGCAGAAGCGCCTGCTTTTTCTCAGTGAGGGGCGGCGCGAGCAAAACGGGGAGCCTGTTCGGATCGCGCATGCTGGGCACAAGAAGCGCCGCATCGCGAAAGGAGGCCGTGCTTGCCGTCTTCAGGCGAAAGAGATCGAGGGGGATTGTTTTTCCCGCTACTTGCGCATCGGCTTGAGCCAGGAACGCAAAGATCTGGGATTCACCCAGCGCCCTTTCGCTATGCGGGAAGGCACTTTGCGACCCAAAGGCCGCCTCAAGAGCGTCGCGTAGTATCTTTTCGTTGTGAGAATCCATGTGTTTCCTAAAAGTATACTGTTTCCTAATTTAGAAACAGTATACAACATGCGAACGCAGTGTGCGAGCGAAACCGGAGTGTTTCACGTGAAACGCCCCCGGTTTCGATGCAGGCAGGGCGATTTTCGCTCCGAAAACACGGCTCAGCGCACGAGGCGTGTTTTCGGAGCGAAAATGCGCACCCGGATGCCTCGCCGGACTCCGGGGGGCTGTGCTATGCTGCTGGGTATGAACGTTTTCGCCGACAACAAGGGGCTTTCGCGCGTGGAGGTCGTCTGCATCGCGGGCATCGCGTGCTTCGCGGTGGCGCTTGCGGCCGTGCTGGGCTGGCACATGCTCGGCCTCATGTGGCAGGGCAACGACGCGAACGCGCTCAACACGGCGCAGGGCCTGGCCAACGCCAGCATGGCCGAAACCGCGGCGGACGACGACGCCCCTACGGCCTACTACCTCAAGGGCGCGAACACCCTGGCGGCCGAGCCGCCCGCCGCCGGCTACAACGAGGGCGACACGCTGGTCATCGACGGCCGCGAGCAGCACGTCGAGCGCGGCACGTGCCTCATCGAGATCGTGCGCGAAGACGGCGCGCCCACCGCTCGCTGGGTGCGCGCCTCCGACGTCGCGGAAAGGGGCTGACGGCATGCAGCTCGGCACGCTCGCAGCGCTCTCGCCCGCATGGCCTGCGTTCTTCCTGGCGGTCGCTGCCGTGATGGGCGCGGTCATGGGCAGCTTCATCAACTGCATGGCGTGGCGCATCGTCCACGGCGAGAGCGTGTGGAAGGGCCGCAGCCACTGCGCCACGTGCGACCATCAACTCTCGGCGCTCGACCTGATCCCTCTGATCAGCTGGCTCGTCCTGCGCGGGAAGTGCCGCTATTGCGGACAGCGCATCTCGCCGCGCTACCCGCTGGTGGAGCTTCTGCTGGCCGCGTACTTCGCCAGCATCGTGGCCGCCTACGGGCTCACGGTGCACGCGCTTTCGCTGTGCGTGCTCGGCTGCATCCTCATGGGGCTCTCGCTGGTCGACCTGGACACGTTCACCATCCCCAACGGCTTCATCGTGGCGGCCATCCTCACGTGGCTCGCCACCTTCGCGTTCTACGGCGTGGACCTGGGCTCCATCGGCCTGGGAACCCTCACGCTGGGGCTGGCGGGATCGCCCGTGCTCGCGGTGCTCGTCGACGGCCTGGTGGGCGCGTTCGCGGTGGCCGGCGCCATGCTCGCGCTCTCGTTCGCCTTCGACAAGGTGGTGGGCCGCCAGAGCCTCGGCGGCGGCGACGTGAAGCTGCTGTTCACGGTGGGCCTGTTCCTGGGCGTCGCGGGCAGCGTGCTCAACCTCATCGCGGCGTGCATCGTCGGGATAGCGTTCTCCTTCGCCACGCAGCGCGCCCGCGCCCGCGCCGACGACCCGCGCGTGTTTCCCTTCGGGCCCTCCATCGCGCTGGCCACCTGGTTCACGCTCGTGCTGGGCCCGCCGCTTCTCGGCTGGTATTTCGGCCTGTTTTAGCTGTTCCGGCCGCGGTGCGCCCGAATGTTTGCGCACATCTACTCGCCACCAGGCCGCGTCTCGCCTATAATCGATGCTGAGGAAAAGAGGAGCGCATCATGGCGAAACTATACACCGGCATCGACATCGGCGCCGAGCGGTTGAAGATGGCCGTCTGCAACGAGCAGAGCGTGGTGCAGGTCGCCGTCGAGGAGGTGCCTGCGAGCCTGGTGCGGGACGGCCGCGTCACCTCGTTCGAGGCCCTGACCGAGGTGGTGCGCAACGCCGCGCGCAAGAACAAGGTGGGCGCGAAGGACTGCGCGCTCGTGCTGCATTCCAACGACGTGTTCACGCGGCGCATCACCGTACCCGCCATGACGGTGGAGGAGCTCAGCCTCAACCTGCCCTTCGAGTTCCGCGACTATATCGCCGACGACAAGGACAAGTACAACTTCGATTACGCCGTGCTGGGCATGAAGCGCGACGCCGCCGGCACGCCCGTGGAGATGGACATCCTGGCCGCCGCCGTGCCCGCCGAGACGATAGAGGCGTACTCCTCCATGCTGCGCCGCGCGGGATTCAGGCTCAAGTCCGCCGCGCCCGACATCATGGCGTACGCGAACCTTATCGCGGCGTACGAGAAGCGCGTCCCGCCCGCGCCCGCGCCCATGCCGGTGGACGCCGCCGCGCCCGCGCCCGCCGAGGCCTTCCCCGTGCCGAGGGACTACTGCTTCGTGGACGTGGGCTACGACAACACAAAGGTGTACCTGTTCCCGGGAGGGAAGTACGAGGTCACGCGCATCGTCGAGTTCGGCGTGGGCCTCCTGGCCGCCGCGGTTGCCGACTACTTCTCGGTGGACGAGAGCATGGCGCGCACCTACCTGAGCAGCGACTACGAGGGCGCGCAGCGCATCGAGCCGTGCCTGGGCCTCTACGAGCGCCTGGGCGCCGAGGTGGCGCGCATCGTGAGCTTCTTCAACTTCAACTATCCCGACAGCCAGCTGGACACGCTGCACTACTGCGGCAGCGGGGCGGGCATCGCGCCGCTCATCGACTCGCTGCGCGACCACGTGTCCATCGGCCTGGCGGACATCAACGCGATCATGCCGGCTTCGTCCGTGCCGCCCGACAGCCTGCGCGATTGCCCGGCTGCCGTGGGCATCGCACTGCGGTAAGGAGGGGCCGTGGCCTTCGAACTGGAACTCAAGCGCTCCAAGAAACCCGTCTATCCAACCAAGACGTCCATCAACCTGGTGACGAGCAACCAGCCGCCCCGCAACGTCGGGCGCAACGCGGCGCTGTTCGCCGTCGCGATGGTAGCCGTGCTGCTGTTCGCGAAGTTCGGCGTGGTGGACGTGATGGCGGCCGCCCAGGCGGCGACGGGGAAGGTGGCGTCGGCGCAGGCCGAGCTGTCCGCGCTGCAGGCCGACAACGCCGACTTCGCCGACCTGGAGGAACGCTACGCGGCCTTCGCCGTGAACAGCCTCACCGACGAGGAGCGGGTGCTGGCCGATCGCGGCGAGGTGCTCGACCTGCTGTCGTCCACCGTGGCCGGCGCCGCCGATCTGCAATCGGTGCGCATCGCGGGCAACACGGTGGAGCTGCAGTTCGCGAACACCTCGCTTGACGACGTGTCGCGCGTGGTGGCTTCGCTCGAGGACGAGGAGGCGGTGGCCACCGTCAGCATGAGCACGGCGAAGACCGACAAGAACGACGACGTGGTGTCCACCGTCACCATCATCCTCAAGGGCACGGGCGAGGTGCCGCAGGGCGAGGGCGAGGATGCAGGTGCGCCCGCGGCCGGCAAGGGGGCCTCGAATGAATAGAACCTTCACGACCCGTGAGAAGATCCTGCTCGTCGTCCTGGCCGTGCTGCTCATCGGCTGCTTCTACTACCTCGTGGTGCTCCAGCCCTCGCTGAGCGCCATCTCGTCGAGCGACTCGCAGATCGCCGCCATCCAGGACGAGATGCTGGTGCAGCAGGCCGTCGCCACGCGCAAGGCCGAGCTCGTGGAGAAGATCCGTGAGGCCGAGGCCTCCGGGGTCGACCAGAAGACGCTGCCGCCCTACGACAACACCAAGAACGAGCTCGCCGAGCTCGACGCCATCCTGGCCGCCGCCAGCAGCTACAACATCGACTTCTCGAACGCCGAGACGGCCGGCACGCTCGTGCGCCGCAACGTGAGCATTTCCTTCACGGCGGATTCGTACGCCGCCGCCGAGGACGTGCTGCAGAAGCTCATCGATTGCAAGTACAGCTGCCTGGTCACCGACATCACGGTTTCCGGTACGGGCCTCGGCCAGGCGAACGCCGAGGGCAAGGTGACGGGCAGCGCCTCGGTCACCTTCTTCGAGTCGCTCGCGCAGGGCGCTCAGGAGCAGGGCGCTCAGGACGCCGGAGGGGCCGCGGCCTCCTCGTAGGGCTCCATGATGAAGCGGTCCTTGCCGTCTGCCTTCGCGCGGTACAGCGCGCGGTCTGCCTGCTCGTAGGCCTTCTTGTACGAGGCCTGCGCCCCGTGCAGCTCCACGCCGCCCATGCTGAGCGTCACGGCGTGCTCGGCCCCGTCCTGCCCGGCGAACGTCACGCCCGAGCCGATGAGCTCGCCGCAGCGCTTCTCGAGCGCCTCGTGGTCCACCGGCCCCGCGATGCATACGGCGAACTCGTCGCCGCCGAGGCGTCCCACCAGGTCTTGCGGACGGAACGCGTCCACGAGCGCCCTGCCGGTGTTCTGGAGGGCCGCATCGCCCGCCAGGTGGCCGAATTGGTCGTTCACGCTCTTGAAGTCGTCCGTGTCCACGACGAGCAACGCGCCGGCCTCGCCGCTCGAGAGCAGCTTCTCGGCGCCCTCGCGGAAGGCGCGCCAGTTCAGAAGGCCGGTCAGCCCGTCGTGGAAGGCGCGCTGCGAGAGGTCCAGCCGCTCGTTCATCTCGTCGTCGATGTAGGCCACCTTCCCGATCACCGAGACGGGCTTGCCGTCGTCGCCCAGCACGGAGCGCGAGGTGAAGCGCACCCATTGCGAGGCGCCGTCCTCCCCCTGGACGATGGCCTCGGTCACCGTTTGGCTGGGCGAGGTGAACGCGGCGAGGACCTCGGGGCCGGCCTGGGCGAGCAGCTTCGCCCGAGCGCCGGCGATCACGCGGTACGGCAGGCCGTCGTCGCTTGCGGCCTCATCCTTGATCACGTCGCCGAGGGTTTTCGACTTCGACACCTTCAGCGTGTCGGTTCGGGGCGTGTACTCGAAGAACCGCTCGTTGGAGAGAGCGAACAGCTCCTGGAAGCGGCTGTTCTCCTCGCGCGTCGCCCGGGCCGCGCGGTTGCGCGTGGTTACGAGCAAGGCGAGCAGGGCGATGATGAGCAGCAGCACCGAGATGCAGATAAGCGACAACTCCAGCAGGTGGTCCTGGATGAACAGCCCCACCTGCTTGTCGGTCTCGATGAGCGAGTTGTCGTACACGATGGAGTCGAGCTCGGTGGGCGAAAGGCTGCGGATGGCCTTGTTGAACACGGTGAGCAGCTCGGGATCGATGGGCTGCACGAGCCCGAAGCAGATGTTGACCGACTTCGAGCTGGCCGGCAGCGTGAGCAGGTTGGTGAGGTTGTCGAGGCCCTGGTAGTAGGGCGTGGTGTAGGACGTGCCGTAGGTGTAATCGGCGCGCCCGTCGTTGACCGCCTTGAGGCAGTCCTCGGCCGATTCGCACACGACCACCTGCGCGTCGTCGGGCACCGTGTCGACGAGCTCCCACGAGACGGCCGCCTTCTTGCCGGCCAGATCGTCGGGGTCGACGTATTTGTTGTACACGGTGACCACCGCGGCCGACAGGTACGGCGCCGTCACCGACACGTTCAGCGTCGAGGCCACCAGGTCGTTGTCGTTGATGCCCGCCACCAGGTCGACCCGGGCGTCCTCTATCGCTTGGCGCAGGTTGTCGGTGCGCTCGAGCGGCACGGCCTCGAACTTGAGCCCGGTGTGCTCTGAGAGGTAGTCGAGCATGCCCTTGGTGACGCCTTCCAGCTGGCCGGTCACGGGGTCGAAGGACTGGATGGGGGCCTTCTCGGAGACGACGCCCACGCGCAGCGTGCCGCTTTGCCGGCAGAATTCCTTGTCCTCCTCCGTCAGGGCGTAGCTCGCGGTGGTGTTGAAGAAGTACTCGTTGTGCAGCTCGGTTTGGAGGCCCGGGTTGCTTTCGTTGATGCGGCGTATGGTGTCGTCGATCTCGTCGATGATCGCGCGCTCGCCTTTGGGCGCGGTGAAGTAGTACGGCCTTCCGGCGAATGCCGCCACGATCTGGAAGCCCTCGGCGATGTTGACGTCGATCTCGAGGTACGCGTCGGCCTCGCCTGCGAGCACGGCTTCCTTGAGCTCGTCTGTGCTCGAGCATTCGACCGTGGTGAGGTTCAGGTTGTTCTTCTCGCAGAAGTAGGCCAGCTCCTCGCGGCGCTGCTTCGCCGTCGACAGGATGGCCACGCGCACCTCGCCTTTGGTGAAGAGGTCGGTCTGCGTGATCGCGGTGTCGGTGTTGGCGGCGAACAGGCAGGTGTGGGCGGTGCCGTAGCTGTTCTCCGGATACTCGTACAGCTTTGCGAGGGCGGGGCTGTACGTCATGCTGCCCTCGATGTCCACCTCGCCGGAGTCGAGCATCTCGATCAAGCGCATGGCCCGGTCGTTGGAGGTTTCGCCCTCCGCTTCCACGAACTCGTACGACCAGCTGGTGAACTGGGCGATCCTCATGAGGTAGTCGTAGGTGTACCCGCTGAAGGAGCCGTTCTCGTCTTTGGAGAACACCCCGGGCTGGTCCATGTAGCCGACGCGGATGGTTGTCCGGGCGTCGGCGGGAGCCTCGTCCGCGAAGGCCGCGGGAGCCGGCGCGAGCGCGAAGGCGAGCAGCAGCGCGAGCGCTGCGGATGCGACCAGCTGGAAAACCGATGTGCGCGCAGGCCTCGTCATCTCGTCCCCCTTGGCTCTTCGATGCGACATCATTCCAGTATACCGTTTTCCGAGGTTGGCGGGGTGCTTCCCGCTTCCCGCCGACGTGCATTTTTTTGAAAAGCTGCCGAATGCGACTTGACCGGGGGAGGGGTCATCGGTACAATATCGTTCCACGTCCTTCGAGGACGCTGCATGGTCGGGTAGCTCAGTTGGTAGAGCAGGGGACTGAAAATCCCCGTGCCGAGGGTTCAAGTCCCCCTCCGACCACCATGAATGCGCAAGGCCCGCCGACGAACCGGCGGGCCTTTTCGTGTGCGCGCCACGCCCGGGGCGATTGTCGACCGAAACACACGCCACAGGGGCGCTAAGCGTGTGTTTCGGTCGACAATGAGGGTGCGGGGGCGTTATGCGGTTTGGGGGTCGTCCTCCACGCGGCCGCGCAGCTTCTTCACGCCGCGGCCGAGCATGCCGCCCAGCTTGGGCAGGTTCTTGGGGCCGAAGATGACCAGCACCACGACCAGGATCAGGATGAGCTCGGGCAATCCCATGCCGAAAATCTTCATTGCAGCGCTCCCGTCAGACGTTCTTCTCGTTGAGCCGAAGTATAGCAGCCTCAAAATTGAAGTGACTACAAGTTTGGAGTAAATCGAACATATTCCCTATAATGGAGGGGCGCGGCATCGCGCGGGACGAGAAAGGCGAACGCATGGGAAACGGGACGGCCGAGACGCTGCGCGAGCGCAAGCGCCGGGAGACGCGCGCGGCCATCGAGCACGCGGCGATGGCGCTGGTGGACGAGCTGGGCTACGACAACGTGACCGTGGCCATGATCGCCGAGCGCGCGGTGGTGTCGCAGGGCACGTTCTTCAACTACTTCCCCACGAAGGACGCGGCCGTCGTGGGGCTGGGGCCGCTCGACCTCGACCCGGCCGTCGTGCACGCGGCCTACGACCGCCTCGCGCCGGCCACGCCGTATCGCGCCACGCTCGAGCTGTTCCTCAAGGTGGTGCGCGACCTCGACTGGACGAGCGACACCGCCGCCATGCGCGCCCGCCTGGTCACGCAGACGCCCGCGCTCATGCGGCTGTTCCTGGACCGTACGTTCGGCTTCGTCGCCGACTTCCGCGGCATCCTGGCGGCCTACCTCGAGGCGCACCCCGAGCGCCGCACCTGCGCCGACGCGCTCACGGCCGACGAGGAGGCGGGACTTGTGGTGTCCGAGGCGCTCGAGGCGGCCAAGTTCGCGCTCGCCCGCGCCGCCGCGCGCCCCGGGCACGGCCTGCCGGATGCCGACGAGGTGGAGGCCGTCGTCCGGCGCATCGTCGGGTGATACACTGGCAGGCGACACGAAACCGCCCGCCCGCGAGGGCGCCCGAGAGAGAGGAAATCCATGTCCTGCGAACAGAAGAGCCCGGTCGTCGGCATCATCATGGGGTCCGAGTCCGACATGCCCGCCATGGAGCCGTGCATGAAGCAGCTCGACGAGTTCGGCGTGCCCTACGAGGTGAAGGTGGCGAGCGCGCATCGCAAGCCGGCCGAGGTGCACGAGTGGGCCTCGACGGCGCACGAGCGCGGCATCCGCGTGATCGTGGCGGCCGCCGGCAAGGCGGCGCACCTGGGCGGCGTCGTGGCCGCGTACACGCCGAACCCGGTGATCTGCGTGCCCATGAAGACGAGCGACCTGGGCGGCCTCGACTCGCTGCTGTCCATGGTGCAGATGCCCAGCGGCGTGCCCGTGGCCTGCGTGGCCATCAACGGCGCGAAGAACGCCGCCATCCTGGCCGTGCAGATCCTCGGCACCGGCTGCGACGGCGCTCGCCAGAAGATCATCGACTTCAAGCAATCCATGGCCGACGCGTAGGAAAGGCTCCCGCAGCGCGCGGCCGGCCGCCCCCCTTGTCATCCCGAGCGAGCGCAGCGCCCCCTATGTCATCCTGAGCGAGCGCAGCGCCCCCCTTGTCATCCCGAGCGAGCGCAGCGAGTCGAAGGATCCCGCGCGGTGCCAACTGAAGGCGTTCCGGCTGGCGTGCGCTGCGATGTTTCACGTGAAACATCTGTGCGCTTTCGCGGGCCATCGAGAAGGAGGCGGGCGGACCCGATGGGGGAAGGCGAACCGAAGACGACGCTGTGGACGAGGGACTTCCTGCTCATCACCCTCGTGAACTTCCTCCTGTTCGCCAGCTGGCAGACGCTGCCGTTCGTGCTGCCGGTGCACCTGCAGGGCCTGGGCGCCACCGACGCGGAGCTGGGCTGGGTCACGGCCATCACCACCGTCGCCGCGCTTTTGGTGCGTCCGTTCTGCGGGGTGGTGCTGGACGCGTTCGGGCGCAAGGGCGTGTTCCTGTTCGGCATCGCGTTCATGGCGCTCGCCTCGGCGACGTACGCGTTCTTCCCGGTGGTCGGGGCCGTGCTGGCCGTGCGGTTCGTCCATGGCCTGGCCTGGGGAATCACCAGCACGTCCAGCCAGACGGTGGCGAGCGACGTCATCCCGCCGCGCCGCTTCGGCGAGGGGATGGGGTTGTTCGCGCTGTCGGCCAGCCTGGCGCTCGCCCTCGCGCCCGGTTTCGCGCTGGGGCTGTTCGAGGGCGGCGGCATCGCCCCGGTGACGGCGCTCACGGTGGGCGCGCTCGTCTGCGCGTTCGCCGTCGCCCTCGTGCTGCGCTACCGGCCGGTGCCGCGCCGCGCGGTGACGTTCAGCCTGCGCGGGCTGTTCGAGCGCCGGTCGGTGCTGCCGAGCGCCATCATGTTCTGCCTGTCGGCGTGCTACGGGGCGCTCGTCACGTTCCTGGCGCTGCATGCGGCCGCGCGCGGCGTGGAGGGCATCGGCCTGTTCTTCCCCGCGTACGCGGCGGCGGTCGCCCTGTCGCGGCCGCTGCTGGGGAAGGTGGTGGACCGTAAGGGGTACGGCTTCGTCATCGTTCCCGGCCTCGCGGTGCTGGCCTCGGCGCTTGCGCTGCTGGCGGTTGCCGACACGCTCGCGCTGTTCATGCTGGTGGCGTTCCTGTTCGGCGCGGGGTTCGCCGCGTGCAACTCCACGCTGCAGGCCATGGCCGTGGCCGATGTGCCGCCCGAGCGCCGCGGCGCGGCGAACGCTACCTACCTCACCGGCTTCGACAGCGGCATCGGCGCGGGCTCGCTCGCATCGGGCCTGGCAGCGGCCGCCATCGGCTACGGCGGCATGTACGCGTGCTTCACCCTGTGCCCGCTCGCGGCCCTCGTGCTGTTCGTCGCCTTCGCCCGCCACCGCAAGCCCCCGAGCCTGCAGGAAGACGCCTGAGCGGGCACCCCCACGGCCCGCAGCGTTTCACGTGAAACATCCGTCCTGATTCCCCGTTTAACGGACCGCAACCTCGCTGCACGCTAATCGCCCCCGCTCGACACAAAAATCCTCGACGGGAAAGGATTTTTGTGCGGAGGCGGCATGATCAGTGAGCACTCCTCCGATGTTTCACATGAAACATTTGTGCGCTTTCACGCGCCTCCGCATGCGAATTCTGCGCGGGTGCGTGTTTTTTCACAAATCGTTGCAACATGATGCGCGTCTCCGGCATATTGGAAGCAAGGAGGCGGTTTCCCGACGATGACGGCTTTGCGTCCAGACGAGTTCGACCCGCTGTTCGTGCTCAGCATGCGGCCCGGCGAGGCGGCGGCCTTCCGGATCAAGCCGTTGCTGTAGGATCGCGGCCGGCGCGCCCGCGCTTGCGCTATCATGGAGCCCTCAACGTAAACGCCGGATGTTTCACGTGAAACATCCGTTCGGGCAAGGGCAGGCGAGAGGCATATGGCGAAGAAGCTGCTGATGGGGAACGAGGCGTTCGCGCATGCGGCGCTGGAGGCGGGCGTGCGCGTGGTGGCGGGGTACCCCGGCACGCCGTCGTCCGAGCTCATCGAGACGGTGGCGAAGCTGCACGCGGCCGGCGCGGCGCGCGGGGTGCACGTGGAGTGGTCCACCAATGAGAAGGCGGCGCTCGAGCTTCTGGCCGGCGCGTCGTACGCCGGCGCGCGCTGCCTCTTCACCTGCAAGCAGGTGGGGCTGAACGTGGCGTCCGACGCGCTGATGAGCCTGAACTACGTGGGCGTGAAGGGCGGCCTCGTGCTGTTCGTGGCCGACGACCCCGGCCCCATCTCGTCGCAGACCGAGCAGGACACGCGCCGCTTCGCCTCGTTCGCGAAGCTGCCCGTGCTCGATCCGTCCACGCCCGACGAGGGCTTCGCCATGATGCAGGCCGCCTTCGACCTGTCCGAGCGTTACCGCACGCCCGTCATCGTGCGGCCGACCACGCGCATCAACCACGCGTCCACGTTCTTCGACGTGGCGGACGCTACCGACGCGCTGCCGGTGCCGCCCGAGGGCTTCGAGCGCGATCCTAAGTGGGTTATCTTCCCGCGCCGCGCCTTCGAGGCCCACGGCGAGATCAACGACCGTCTGCGCGCCATCGCCCACGACTTCGCCGTCGGGCCTGAGCTGGCCGCGTTCAACCCGATTGAAGAGCACGGCGCCGCGCCCCGGCTCGGCATCGTTGCAGGCGGCGTGTCGGCGGCCTACGCGCGCGAGGCGCTGCGCATGCTGGAGGAGCGCGCGGGCGAGCTGCCGGCCTACCGCTTCTGGCAGGTGGGCACGCCGTACCCGTTCCCGACGGAGACGGCCGCGCGGTTCGCGGATGGCCTTGAGCAGATCCTCGTGCTGGAAGAGCTCGACCACGTGCTGGAAGACGAGCTGCTGCGCTTCGCCGGCCGCATGCACGCGGCCTTCGAGGTGCGCGGCAAGCTCACCGGCGACGCGCGCGACCGCGGCGAGAACGACGTGGACGACATCGCCGAGCGCATCGCGAAATTCTTGGGAATCCCCTGTTCACGAACGGATGTTTCACGTGAAACATCCGGCACCGACGAGCCGCTGCCCGTGCGCCCGCCGGTGCTGTGCGCCGGATGCCCGCACCGCGGCAGCTTCTACGCCGTGAAGCGCGCGCTGGGGAAGGCCCCGGCGGTGCTCTGCGGCGACATCGGCTGCTACACGCTGGGCAACGCCAAGCCGCTCGACGCCGTGGACACGTGCCTGTGCATGGGCGCGGGCATCACGATGGCGCAGGGATTCGCCGTGGCCGAGCCGCACAAGAAGACGGTCGCATTCGTGGGCGACTCGACGTTCTTCGCGAGCGGCCTCACCGGGATCGCTAATGCTGTGTATAATGGTCATGATATCACAGTGTGCGTGCTGGACAACGCGACCACGGCTATGACCGGCTCGCAGCCGCACCCCGGCACCGGCTTCACGCTCATGGGGCCGAAGCGCACGCCCATCTCCATCGAGCGCGTGCTGGAAGCGCTCGGCGTGGAGTGCATCGTGCACGCCGACCCGCTGAACCTGGACGCGTCGATAGAGGCCGCGCGCGAGGCCATCGCGTTCGAGGGCCCGAGCGCCATCCTGTTCGAGAGCCCCTGCGTCCAGCTGGTGCGCCCGGATGAGCCGGCGGCCGTCGACGCGGACGCGTGCACCGGCTGCAAGAAGTGCATCACCGAGATCGGCTGCCCCGCCATCGGCTTCGACCCCGACGCCCGCGGCCCGCGCAGCAAGGAGCGCGGCCAGGCCTTCGTCGACCCCACCCTCTGCAACGGCTGCGCCCTGTGCACGCAGGTGTGCCCCTTCGACGCGCTCGCGGTTTGTCATCCTGAGCGAGCGCAGCCCCCCTCTTGTCATCCTGAGCGAGCGAAGCGAGTCGAAGGATCCCGCGCGGCGTCAGCCGTGACGCTTCCTGCTGACGCCAAACGGGATCCTTCGACTCCGGCGCTGCGCGCCTCCGCTCAGGATGACAAGGGGCCGGCGCGCGGCGCCTCCGCTCAGGATGACAAGGGGCCGGCGCGCGGCGCCTCCGCTCAGGATGACGGGGGAGAGCCGGCGCGCGGCGCCTCAGCTCAGGATGCCAGTGGAACAAATGTTTCACGTGAAACATCGCCAAGCGCTTCGCCGGCGGAAGGAGGCTCCCATGCTTAACGTGCTGCTGACGGGCGTGGGCGGGCAGGGCACCGTGCTGGCCGCGAAGGTGCTGGCCCAGGCCGCGCAGGACAAGGGCTGGCAGGTGCGCACGGCCGAGACCATCGGCATGGCGCAGCGCGGCGGCAACGTGGTGTCGCACGTGCGCATGGGCGACGGCGGCGAAGACGTGCTCGCGCCGCTCGTCGCGCGCGGCACGGCCGACCTCGTGGTGGCGTTCGAGCCCGCCGAGGCCGCGCGCGTGCTGCCCTTCCTCGCGCCCACCGGCACGCTGGTCACGGCCACCATGGCCATCCAGCCCGTGACCGTCGCATTGTCGGAGCGTCCCTACCGCGCCGCCGACGTGCTCGCCAGCGTCAAAAACGCCCTCGCGCCCAACCAGCGCCTCGTCACCGTGAACGACGCCGCGCTCTGCTCCCAAGCGGGCGGCCGCAAAGTGCTCAACACCGTGCTCCTGGCCAGCGCCCTGCAAACCGGCGCCATCCCGCTGGGCCTCGACGATCTGCGCCGCGCCATCGCCGAATGCGTGAAGCCTCGCTTCGTCGACCTCAACCTCTCGGCCATCGACGCCGCCGCAGCAATCGCACGTTGAGCGGCCCGTTCGACCCCCCACCCCTCAGTGCATGCGGCGGTCTAGGTAGCCTACGACGAACTCGGCCCAGCTGTAGTTCGAGAGGTACTCGCCGGCGTAGGCGTTGACGGCGGCCGGGTCGCCCTCGAGGAAACGGTAGTAGTCGCAATCGACCGCGTTCACGTCGATCGCCAGGCTGTTGTAGTTCTTCACGATCACATCCTGCGCGCCGACGCTCTTCAGCGTGCTGTTCAGGGTCGACTTGATGGTCTGCATCTGCCGCTGGATGGAGAGCGTGTACGCGCGATCCTCGAAGAGCACGGAGGCCAGCTCCCTCACGGTGCAGCCGGTTCCGCGCTTGTGCACGAGGTACGCGAGCATCTCCTTCGCCTTGCTGCGCGGGAACGACAGGGGCCGGCCGTTGTGCAGCACCTCGAAGTTGCCGAACGTCTTGATGCACAGAAGCGCCTGTCGCGGTACCGGGGCGATCGGCGCGCCCAGGTGGCGCAGCTCCTTCGCCACGGCCTCGGCGGTGATGGGCTTGAGCAGGTAGCCCGACGCGTGGAGCGAGAAGGCCTCCACCGCGTACTGCGAGTAGGCGGTGGCGAACACGATGCCCGTGCGCGCGTCGATCTCCTTGAGGCGGCGCGCCAGCTCGATGCCGCCGAGTTGGTCGGTCTCGATATCAAGGAACGCGACATCGAGGGGGCTGCGCTCGGCAAGCGCGATCGCCTCGTTCGAGGTGGTGCAGCACGCGATCTCCGCGTCCGGAACCGCGCTCCTCAGAGCCTGCTCAAGCGCGCGTAGCGCCATCGGCTCGTCATCCATGGCAAGTATTCTCACAACGATCCTCTCTCTTCTCTCCTTCGAGGCCGGACAGCGTTTTGGGCAGCCGCACAAGCGCGGTCGCGCCCCTGTGCGGGCTGCTGCTCACCTCGAGCGTCCCTCCGGCCAATCGTGTCACGCGCTCTCGAACGCTCTCAAGGCCCACGTGCGTGCGCCCGTCCCTCTCCGTCAGGCGCGCGGGATCGAACCCGGCGCCGTCGTCGCTCACTTCCACCTCGTAGCCGTCCGGACGCTCGCGCGTGGAGATGCGCACGGTGAGCGTCGTATCGCACCCGGTCAGGCCGTGGCGCACCGCGTTCTCCACGAGCGGCTGCACGGTGAGCGCCGGGATGGCGAAATCCGTCGGGCCGAGGTCCTCCACCACCACGATGCGATCGCCGAACCGCCGCCGCTCGAGCGCCAGGAACGCGCGCACGTGGGAGAGCTCCTTCGCGAAGGGCACGGGGCCGTCGCAGGCGAGCGCGTCCATGTTGGCCCGGAGGAACGCGGAGAACTCCCTCACCGTATTCTGTGCCACCTGCGGATCAACGTCAACCAAGCCGTAGATGGTGGTGATGACGTTGTACAGGAAATGAGGCCTGATCTGGCTTATCAGCAAATTCGTCTCATGCTGCTCGATGGCCAGCTGCCGGGTTGCGAACGTGCGCGCCTGCTCCTGCTGCACGCCCAGGTACAGCAGCACCGTGCACACGGTGACGGCGAGGTAGGACAGCGGCAGGTCGCCCGCCACGTTCTGGCCGATGAGCACCGCCATCATCACGAGGGGCCCCGCGATGAGCACGGTTGCCACGAAGGGGTTGAGCAGCTGCCGGCTCCGCGCGGCCACCGCCAGCCCGTACGCGGGGAACAGCATCAGGGCACCCTGGCATATCGCCTCCCACAGCACCGTCTCGCGGTACACGTTCAGCTCGTCGAAGGAGTAGAACACGGGGAAGAACTGGTTCAGCACGAGCAAAGCGATCATCGCGGCAACCATCGACCAGCAGATCTTCGTGATGCGCCGCGCCGAGACGCGCGGATCGTGCGCGCCCACGTAGGAGGCCAGGTACTGCACGAGCACGCCCATGAAGGCGAAGTCGCATGCGTACGTGAAAAACACTGTGGCGTTCATCGCGGCGTGCACGACCGGGCCGGGCCGGCCCTCCACGAGCCATGCGGTCATGTCGAGCAGCTGCGCCGCCCCGCCCAGCACGAACGCGCACACGATGAGCCGGTTCTCATGGCGGTCCTGGCCGCGAACCAGCAGCAGGCACGCGGCCAGCACGAAAGAAAGAAGGCCGCCGAACGCTTCGACGGCGACGATGAGGGAGGCGGCGGCGCTCATCGGCCCCCTCCCTTGGGCACGACGATGGAGCACACGGTTCCCCCGGGCACATCGCCCGTCTCGAGCGTGCCTCCTTGCAGAAGGGCGACCCACGTGCGCATGCCCTCCAGGGTGAAGGCGTTCGGATCGCCCGTCTGCGCCGGGGGCGGTATCGGATCGCCGCCGGGGAGGGGCAGGGCGTCGACGTCGCGCACGCTCGCCCGCCATGAGCGGCCCTCGTCCTGAGCGCTGATGCGCACGCTTCCGCGCGAGGCCTCGCCGACGCAGCGGCGCTGCACCGCCCGTTCCACGAGGAACTGCAACGACAGCGCGGGCACGGCGAAGTCCTCCGTGTCGACGGCGTACTCCACGGTCAGCCGATCGCCCAGGCAGCGACGTTCCAAGGCCAGGTAGGAGCGCACGTGCGCGAGCTCGAGCGAAAGGGGCACGGGGCGCGTGCAGGAAAGCGCGTCGGTGTTCGCCCGGAGGTAGACGGCCAGCTCCCGGAGCGCCTCCTTGGCCGCCGGCGGATCGGCCGCGCACAGGTCGTGGATGGCGTCGAGGGCGCGGAACAGGAACTTCGGATGGATCTGGCTCATGGCGAGGCGCGCGCGGCATCGTTCCAGCTCAAGCGTCTGCTGATGGATCGCGCGCTCCTGCTCCATCTGCACGCCGAGGTACAGGAGGATGGCCACGAGCGTCGCCGCCATGTTGAGGAACGAGATGCCGTAGAAAGCTTGCTGCAGGGCCAGGGCGACGGCGGGCAGGATCACGCACAGGCCGAGCACGAACAGCTCGTGCACGGTGAAGGCCTTGCGGTAGCGCGCCAGCAGCCAGCCGTTGATGAGGATGAACAGCGCTCCGAACCAGTGCGAGAGGCCGATCAGGGGCCCGCGCACGTACATGCCCTGGGCGTCGATGCGGTAGAACATGCCGTTGAGCAGCGACACCGCCACCGAGGCGATGGCGAGCGCGCAGACGGCCCACATGAGGCGCACGGTGCCGGCCCGGGGCTTCTGCCCCCGTGCGGCGATGCTCGCCGCGATGTAATCGGTGAACAGGGCGAGCCTCACGTACGACAGGGAGAACATGCCGAACGTGGTCAGCTCCATGAGGGTGCGCCCAACGGGGTCGGCGCTGCCCTCGAGCAGCCAGGAGCAGGCGTCGCACAGCAGCACGGCCGCGTTGCAGACGAGCAGTCGGACGAGGCTCGCGCGCGATCTGTCCGGCTCGTGCTCGCCGACCGAGACGAAAACGACCACCAGCAGCGAGAAGAGGGCTCCGAAGGTTTCGAGGACGACGTTGATATAGCCTATGTTGTCCATCGAACCCTTTCGCGTAACCGTTGTGCCGCGAGTATAGCTCAGGGCGCGCAAGCGGGTTCCGGATCGGCCTCTTTTTTGCGTAAATGTCCACCTGATCTGCTCAAATGTACATCAAGAGCACATCAGGCAAGGGTGGGCGGGGGCTGGGCGCTAGCGAGCGTACACGCTCTGCTTGCGGGCGACGAGGCGCTCCACGAACGCGGTGGCGGGCCGCTCGAGCACCTCGCGCGGCGGGGCGTACTGCACGGCGCGGCCGGCTTCCATGGCCAGCACCCTGTCGCCCAGATCGAGCGCCTCGTCGATGTCGTGCGTCACGAACAGCACGGTGATGCCCGTCTGCCGGTGGATGCGCTTGAGCTCGTCTCGCAGGCCGGCGCGCGTGATGGCGTCCACGGCGCTGAACGGCTCGTCCATCAGCAGGATGTCGGGGCTCGCGGCAAGCGCGCGGGCGATGCCGACGCGCTGCGCCTGCCCGCCCGAAAGCTCGGCGGGGTAGCGGTCGCGCAGCTCCGGGGGCAGGCCGATGAGGCGCATCCACTTGTCCACGGCTGCCTCGGTGCGGCGGCGGTCGTCGCGGTTGAGCAGGCTCGGGACGAAGGCGATGTTCTGCTCCACGGTGAGGTGGGGGAACAGCACGCTGCCCTGGATGACGTAGCCCACCGAGCGCCGCAGCTCGATGGGGTCGACGTCGGCCGTGGCGCGCCCATGCACGAGCACGCGGCCGGAGTCGGGCATGACCAGCGCGTTCACCGTCTTGAGGAGCGTCGTCTTGCCGCAGCCGGAGCTGCCGATGACCGTGACGAACGCGCCCTCCGGCACGGCCAGGCTCACGTCGTCCACGGCGGTCGCGTCCCCGAACCGCTTGGACACGTGATCGAACTCGATGGCGGGCGTTGGGGCGCCGCCGGCCGGCGCCGCGGGGGATCCTTCGACTCCGCGCTGCGCGCTCCGCTCAGGATGACAGGATGGGCGAATGTCATCCTGAGCGGAGGCGGCGAAGCCCCGGCACCTCCTGTCATCCTGAGCGGAGGCGGCGAAGCCCCGGGTCCCCCTGTCATCCTGAGCGGAGGCGGCAAAGCCCCGGCACCCCCTGTCATCCTGAGCGGAGGCGGCGAAGCCGCCGGAGTCGAAGGATCCCCCGCGGCGCGTCTGCGCGTTTTCGCTTCTCATGCTAGATCAGCCCCCTTTCGGCCAGAAACGCGTCGGCTACGTCCTTCGGCTCGCGCCCTTGCGTCTCCACCTGGCTGTTCATGGCGGCCATGTCGGCGTCGGCGATGGCGCCCTCCAGCTTCAGCAGCTCGTCGCGCAGCTCGGGATGTTCCCGCAGTGTGTCCTCGCGCACCACGTTGCAGCACTGGTACGACGGGTAGAAGTGCCGGTCGTCCTCCAGCACCACGAGGCGCTCGTCGGTGACCTGGCCGTCGGTGGTGGACATGGTGATGGCGTCCACCTGCCCGTCGAACAGCGCCTGGAACTTCAGGCTCATGTCCATGTCGGCGGTGGTGCCGAAGTCCATGCCGTAAGCGGCCTGCAGTCCGGGGTAGCCGTCCTCGCGGTCGTAGAAGTCGGGCTGCGCGCCGAACGTGAGCTCGCCCGCCACCTTCGCCAGGTCGGAGTAGGTGCGCAGGTTGTAGCGCTCGGCCACGTCCTTGCGCACGGCGATGCCGAACGTGTTGTTGAAACCGTACTTTCCCACCCATTCGAAGCCAAACTGGTCGTGGTAACCCTGCGCCAGCTCGTCGAACATCGACTCGTCGTAGAGCTCGTCGCGCTTGAGCACCGTGGTCCAGGCCGTGCCCGTGTACTCGGGGTACATGTCGAAGTCGCTGCGCTCCATGCCGGTGTGGATGTTGTACGTGCCGCCGCCGATGCCCGGCACGATGTCCACGGTGAGGTTCGTGTCGCGCTCGATGAGCGTCTTCAGCATCTCGCTCAAGATGTACTGCTCGGTCATGGGCTTGGTGGCCATGGTGACGGTGCTGCCGCCTGCCGCGTCGCCCGCCGCGTCGCGTTGCGAGAACGCGAACGCCCCGGCTCCCACCAGCGCGAGCGCCGCCACCAGGGCGACGACGGTCACTCCGCGCCGCCGGGGCGTGAGCGCGCTCGCGATCTGCCGTCGGGCCTCGCGGCCTTCGGCGTCGGGGAACTCGGGCATGTGCGTCACCTCGCCGTCGTCGAGCAGCGCGTCGGCGTCGGCCTGCGTGAACGTCCCGGTCGCTCCCGCCGCGGGCGCTCCCGCAGCCGCAGGAGCCGCCGCGCGCCTCCGCCGCCGGACGCGCGACGGCTCCAGATGCCTCCGCGTGCGCTTCTCGGCCAGGCCCAGGAGCAGATCCACCGCGATGGCCAGCACGGCGATGAGCACGCTTCCCGCCAGCGTCATGGCCAGGTTGTTCGTGGTGATGCCGCGATAGATTGCCACGCCCAGGCCGCCCGCGCCGATGAACGACGCGATGCCGGCCAGCGCGATGGTCATGGTGGCCATGTTGCGGATGCCGCCCATGATGACGGGCGCGGCCAGCGGCAGCTCCACGCGGTAGAGCAGCTGCCGGTCGGTCGACCCCATGCCGCGCGCCGCCTCCACGACGGCCGGCTCGATGGTGGTAAGGCCCGTGTAGGTGTTGCGCACCATGGGCAAGAGCGCGTAAACGGTGAGCGCCACGATGGCGGTGATATCGCCGATGCCCGTCACCGGGATCAAAAAGCCGAACAGCGCGATGGAGGGGATGGTGTACACGAAGTTCACCAGCGCGAGCACCGGTTTGGCGCCCCGGCGCCACTGCACGATGGCGATGCCGAGCGCGAGGCCTATGACGGCGGCCATCAGCACGGCCGCCAGCGATATGGCGACGTGCTGCACGAGCAGGTCCCAAAACCAGTCGCGTTTCTCTACCAGCAGGGTGAACAGGGCTTCCATCAAGGCGCTTCCTCGCTTTCGCTCGTGCGGGCGCGTCCGGCCGGAAGCCCGGCGCCGCGCGATCGGGAGGCCCATTCTAGCGGCCGGCTCCTGCGCCGGGGACGCTGTCGCCGAACCGTCGCCCAACGGGAACCGCCCCGCTTCGCACCCGCCCGCCGAGGCCCGCCCGCCGCGCCGCCTCGCGTATGGTTTTCGTCGGCGAAACGCCCGCGACGCATTGCCTCGCACGTGTAAGCGCTTTATCATGCTAAAGACTGCAAGTCGTATTCCAACCCATCCATACCACCGGGGGCCGCATATCTCAGGGGGCGGCCGGGTATGCTTGTATCGAAGAAGGGGCCGCGCCATGCGGCAGGAAGGATGCGCGATGATTGACGAAAAGCAGATCGCCCTGTTCGAGAACTTCAAAGCGATCAATTCGATCGACCCCGCCAAGTACGAGCAGCACGACGTGAAGCGGGGCCTGCGCAACGCCGACGGCACGGGCGTGGTGGCCGGGCTCACGAACATCGCGAACGTGCACGGCTACGTCGTGTCCGACGGCGAGAAGACGCCCGACGACGGCCTTCTGCGCTATCGCGGCTACGACGTGTACGACCTGCTGGACGTCGACGGCACCGACCGCCGCTTCAACTACGAGGAAGTGGCGTACCTGCTGCTCATGGGCGAGCTGCCCACGCAGGACCAGCTCGACCGCTTCGTCGCCGCGCTCGACGCCGAGCGCGAGCTGCCCGACGGCTTCACTGCGTCCATGATCATGCGCGACACCCCGCCCGACATCATGAACATGCTGCAGCGCTGCATCCTGCTGCTGTACGCCTACGACGCCGAGGCCGAGGACCGCTCGGCGCATCACGAGGTGAGCACCGCCATCTCGCTCATCTCGCGCCTGCCGCGCATCATGGTGCTGACGTACTACGCCAAGCGCGCGCGCTTCGACAACGGCTCCATGATCATGCACCGCTTCGTCCCGGGCCAGTCCACGGCCGAGACCATCCTGTCCATGCTGCGCCCCGACCGCCAGTTCACCGTCGACGAGGCGCGCATGCTCGACATCATGCTGTGTCTGCACGCCGAGCACGGCGGCGGCAACAACTCCACGTTCACCACGCGCGTGCTCACCTCGGCCGACACTGATCCGTACTCCACGTACGCGGCCGCCATCGGCGCGCTCAAGGGCTGGAAGCACGGCGGCGCGAACCATCAGGTGCTCGCCATGCAGCAGGACGTGAAGCAGAACGTGAGGAACTGGGGCGACGAGGGCGAGGTGGCCGACTACCTGGCCAAGATCGTGCGCAAGGAGGCGTTCGACCAGACGGGCCTCGTGTACGGCATGGGCCATGCGGTGTACACGAAGAGCGACCCGCGCGCCATCATCTGCAAGCGCTACGCCGAGAAGCTGGCCGCCGGCACCGAGTTCGAGGCCGAGTTCAACCTGCTCAAGTCCATCGAGCGCCTGGCCCCCGAGGTCATCCTGCGCGAGAAGGGCACGAGCAAGGACATGTGCGCGAACATCGACATGTACTCCGGCTTCGTGTACTCGATGATGGGCATTCCCGAGGACCTGTTCACGCCGCTGTTCGCGTGCGCGCGCATGTCCGGCTGGGCCGCGCACCGCTTCGAGGAGATCGTCTCCGGCAAGCGCATCATCCGCCCCGCATACAAGTCCGTGCGCAAAGGCAAGCGCGACTACATCCCCATGTCCGAACGCTAGGCGTCCGCAGTTCCTTTGTCATCCTTCGACTCCGCGCTGACGCGCTCCGCTCAGGATGACAACCTGCGGCGAGACGGCCTCGGGCTTTCCCGCCGCAGGCTTACGCTGCCGGCTTTGCCCACACCCTATTCATCGCCGCCACCGCCGTGGCCGTCATCTACTCCCGAGCCCTTCGGAAAGGGAAGGCCCCTCCGCGAAGCATTCAAACCGACGGTTGTCTTGCAGCTTTTTGTAATTGAACTTTTTCAAACTTTCCCGAACTTTTTCGAACAGGTGTCAATCCTAGCTGTGACGAGAAGTTCTGCTTCATTTCTTCAAACATGCGTGCTATCATTTTCATTGCGAGGCTACTCGAGAAGGATCAGTGCTGGGTTCCCGAATGGGAGTAGGCGGAAACGCTTAGAATTCCTTTGCCCCTGGGGTCGCCTCGCTTCTTCGTTTAAGCGCTCTTTTCAAATCGTCCACCACTCCACATGGGTTACTCGATATTTCATTCAAAATGAAATCGACCACGCGCATCGAGTACGTATAATGCTCGCTTCTCCCAATAACGTGACGATACGCATAGGCCGGGTTCTCTTTGATCGCGTAGAAATTCATGAAAAGTTTCCAGTCATTGGTAGTGAACTTTTTGGATTCGCCGTTTGCCATGAGGCAAATTCCGTCCTTACTCAGCCGTTTGTTCACGTGATCTACGACTTTGCCGACAGATAGAGGGTGAGTGTTATGCGGGTCTTGGAGAACCTTAGCCACCCGAACGCTTGATGATGCGCTGGGATCGGGCACTATGGCAAAATCCGCTTTCTTCGGATCCTTGACCACTACGAGCTCGGTTCTTACGACGGAACAGAATCTCTGATTCGACTGGATAATCTGCTCCTGAATGACTTCGTTTTCGTCGAATAGAAACTTCTCGGCAACTTCAGGAGAGTATTTAGCCCTGATTATGTCAGGGGTGGTTGGATTCGCAGACATCGACAGCATAAGGAAGTTGCGGGGAATGTCGTCGCTTATACGTACGCCGTGGAATTCAAAGAGCTTTTCGTCGAAGTTTGTAACGCAAGATTGGAATAGCCCGGCATACACTTGCTCGTACTCTTCAACGATGAAATGCGTGCTCGTATTCCTCAATCTGATTATAGATTCAAGATTTCGCCGGAGCGGGTCTTTGGCATTGGTAAACACAAGTGCTATGCATTGCTCCAAATTTTTCGTTCTACTGGGATTGTCTTTGTAATAGATGAATGGCAGCCCTTTATCCTTAATCAGCTTCGCCTTAAGCATCAGCTCCCAAGCATTGCATAAGAAGAATGCGCAACCCTCGACGCGATATCGTATACTGGGACGGTTATATAGCTCCACGGCAAGAACAAATGCCTCACGAGACTTTTTTATGAGTCTGTCGGAGGTTTTGTGTTCCGAATCGTTCATGTTTGTCTCGCCTCTCTTGTTCTTTCTGCCGGAGATTTGCGTTTTCCGCACTAGCTTTGCCGAACCTATTTTCAAAGGCCACGTCAGGAGAAGGCCTCGGCCCGGTGCACGGCCTTCCGTACCGGAATGGGGTCACGATAGCCAGATCCTGTCCTCGAGCGTACCCCGCAGGCGCACCCTTCCTTCTTGTCGCCTACTTCCTCGTCGTCTTGCTAGCAGCTCCAAGTTATTATAGCGCCCTCAGAATGGGTGTGAACCTTCTCGTGTTCTGGTCGATGCTTGCGGCTCTTTGCCTCTGTCCATACGCAAAATCTGGGCCAATGCCTCGTGCCATCGTGTGCCATCTTAGGGCATTTTAGCTCTCAAAACGAACTAAAGTTCTTGTCGTGGCAAATTGCTGGTTCTCTAGAAAACATGCTTTTGAACAGGAAAGATAATGGCGGAGGCGGTAGGATTTGAACCCACGAAGCCTTGCGGCTTAACAGTTTTCAAGACTGCCGCCTTCAACCACTCGGCCACGCCTCCGCTTCAAGATGGACGTTCGGGCTGCTGAGGAGCGAATGTTTCACGTGAAACATTCGGTCGCGATGCGCATTTCGCGCGGACGGGCCCGAACGCCTCAAAGGATACCATATAATAGGCGGCATGACTGACGAAGACTACATGCGCATGGCGATCGACGAGGCGCGCCGGGCCGAGCAGCTGGGCGAAGTGCCCATCGGCGCGGTCGTGGTGTACGAGCCCATCGATCCCGCCACGCGCCGCCCGCTCGCCGAGCCGCGCGTCATCGCGCGCGCGTGCAACCTGCGCGAGACGACGAAGGATCCCGCCGGTCACGCCGAGTTCCTGGCCATGAAGCAGGCGGCCTCCGAACTGGACGCGTGGCGTCTCACCGGCTGCACCGTGTACGTGACGCTCGAGCCGTGCATCATGTGCGCCGGCCTCATGCACCAGGCGCGCATCGACCGCTGCGTGTACGGCGCGGCCGACCCGAAGGCCGGCGCGCTCGGCACGCTGTACGCCATCCATGCCGACGAGCGCCTCAACCACACCTTCGAAACCACCCCCCACATCCTCGGCGACGAGTGCGCCGAGCTCCTGCGCAGCTTCTTCGCGCGCAGGAGGAAGAAGCGAACGGAAGCCTCATGACCAACGAACACGCTGCCGAAACCCCCCGCCTGGGCCGCGAGACCGACGACCCCTGCCTCGTGGATATGCTCGACGTGGCCCGCGTAGCCCAGCAGGTGGAGACGTCCGCGTTCCGCGTGCCGGGGGCCATCCGCGTCGTCGCGCCCGCCAAGGTGAACCTGTTCCTCGACATCGGCGGGAAGCGCCCCGACGGCTACCACGAGGCCGTCAGCATCATGCACGCGCTCGCGCTTCACGATACGCTGCTCATGCGCCGCACGCCGGGACGGGGCGAGGGGCTCTCCATCCAGCTGACCTGCCGCGCGTGCGAGGGAACGGCTCCGCTCGACGTGGCGCCCGAGGACAACATCGTGACGAAGGCCATCCGCCTGCTCGCCCGCCTGACCGGCCGCGACGCCGCCGAGGGCGTGGCCGTGCACGTGGAGAAGCACATCCCCTCCCAAGCCGGCCTCGGCGGCGGCTCGTCCGATGCCGCCGCCGCGCTCGTGGGGGCGGCGCGCCTGTGGGGCCTTGCCGCCGACGACCCGCGCATCGAGGAGGCGGCCCGCTCGCTCGGTGCCGACGTGGCGTTCTTCCTGCACGGCGGGTGCGCGTGCCTCACGGGCGTCGGCGACGTGTTCGACCACGAGCTCGCGCCCATGACCTCCTGCGTCGCCCTCGTCAAGCCCGAGGGGGGCGTGTCCACCGCCGCGGCCTACCGCGCCTTCGACGCCGACCCCGTGCGCATTCCCGATGCCGATCGCGAAGCCGCCCTCGCCGCGCGCGACGCCGCCGACGTGCCGCTGCGCAACAACCTGGTGCAAGCGTCCGAGGAGCTGCTGCCCGTGCTGGCAGACGTGCGCGCGTGGGCGGAGGCGTCGCCGGACGTGGAGCAGGCGCTCATGTCCGGCAGCGGCTCGGCGGTGTTCGCGTGCTGCCCGTCGTTCGACGCCGCCGCGCGCGTCGCGGCCCAGGCGCAGGCGCGCGGCTGGTGGGCCCGCGCCACGATGTTCTCCTCGGCCCGCGCTGCGGTGCTGCCCGCACGCTGACCGTTCGCGGCCCTTCCGCATCCGTCCGCCCCGGCACCCTCCGGCCGCACGCCGTGGATTTTTCGCGAACGCACGCGGCCAGCGGCGCGCTTTCGCCGGTGAAACGTAACCGCGGGGGATCATTTCGACGACCATCGGCGAAAAGCGGCGGTTCAGCGGAGGATTCAAGGTTCCCTCGGGACAAGGCGCGATGGTAGAATGCGATCTACGTAATAGCAAAGGAGACTTATGAGCATCGCATTGATCGCAGTAGTTATCATCGTTCTTGTCGTGGTCGTCGCCGCTATCGGGTTGTACAACAACCTCGTGAAGCTGCGAAACATGGTGGACAACGCCTGGGCGCAGATCGACGTCCAGCTGCAGCGCCGCCTCGACCTCATCCCCAACCTCGTCGAAACCGTGAAGGGCTACGCTTCGCACGAGCGCGGCACGCTCGAAGAGGTGACGCAGGCGCGCACCGCCGTCATGAACGCCCCCTCGCCGGCCGGCAAGATGCAGGCCGACGGCATTCTGACCGGCGCGCTCAAGAACCTGTTCGCCGTCGCCGAGGCCTACCCCGACCTCAAGGCCAACACGAACTTCCAACAGCTGCAAACCGAGCTGGCCAACACCGAGGATAAGATCAGCTACATGCGCCAGAGCTACAACGACACGGTCATGAAGTACAACACGGCCATCCAGACGTTCCCCGCCGTGCTCGTCGCGGGCATGATGGGCTTCAAGGAGCGCCAGAGCTTCGACGCGGCCGCCGGCGCCGACGTCGTCCCCACCGTGCAGTTCTAACCTCGACCGCCTCACGCGCGCCTCGGCATCCGGGGCGCGCCGCTTCTGCGTGAACGCCGCGCGGATGTCCTGTCGGCTCTCTTTTTCCGGAGTGGCTTTATGACCATGCACTCAGCTCGTGGGCGGGAAGGCCTGATCAGCCGCCTGCTCAATTCGAACGTCGCCTTCCCTGCGGCCGTCGCCGTCATCGCGGGCCTCCTCGTTGCCTTCTACGCCATGCTCATGGTGAACATGGGCTCCATCGACGAGAAGACCGAGGACCTCAAAGAGCATCCTTTCACGGTGACCGTGGCGGCGGGCCGCGCGGAAACCCTGCTCATGCAGGTGAAAACGCTCGACGACCGCCTCGCGTTCACCCATTCGCCCAAGACGGTGGAAAGCGTGAAGGAAGAGTTCGACCTCATCGACGGCGAGGTGCGCGAGCGGCTGGACACCATCGTCGAGCGCCATCGCGGCAGCTCCGAGAAGCCGAAGGAGCTTTCGGAGCGCTACGAGGAGTTCCGCCTCAAGCAGCAGGAGCTTGTGGCGCTCGCCGAGGGCGGCGCGAGCGACGAGGAGGTGGCGCGGTTCCTCGTGGACGTCATCGATCCGCGCATCGACGCCATGTACGAGGACAACCTGGCCATCATCGAGAACGCGTCGCGCTCATTCGACCAGCTCTACAACACCGTTGCTGTGACGCGCACCGACACCATCGTGACGGCCACCGTCCTCATGCTGGCCGTCATCGCGTCGTTCTTCCTGTTCGTGATCATCATCAGGCGTAAGAACCGCCAGCAGGAGCAGCTGCAGGAGAGCCTGCGCCAGGCGCTCGTGGCTGCTCAGGAGGCCAACGAGGCGAAGTCGCGCTTCCTGTCCAACGTGTCGCACGACATCCGCACGCCGCTGACGGCCGTCATCGGGCTCACGGACATCGCGATCGAGCACGCCGACGAGCCCGGCCGGGTGGGCGAATCGCTCGCGAAGATCAAGCTGTCGTCGCACCACCTGCTGAACCTCGTGAACGACGTGCTCGACATGAGCAAGATAGAGAGCGGGCAGATCGACCTCAGCCGCGCCCCGTTCGATCTGACGAACCTCGTGGAGATGCTCGTGTCCATCGTGCGCCCGCAGGCCGACGTGAAGCGCATCGGCTTCGCGGTTTCCTGCTGCGACGTGGGGAAAAGCATGGTGGTCGGCGACGAGATGCGGGTGAACCAGATCCTCATCAACCTGCTGGGCAACGCGGTGAAGTACACCGAGCCGGGCGGGAAGGTGGGCTTCTCCATCCGCGAGCTGAGCGACGGGGAGGTGGAGCGGGCGCGCGCGGAGGGCCTGGGCGACCCGCGCGGTGCCGCCGGCGACGGGCCCCGAGGGCGGCTGCGCGCGGTGCGCTTCGTCGTGGAGGACAACGGGATAGGCATGTCGGAGGAGTTCCTTGAGCGCATCTTCGAGCCGTTCGAGAGGGAGGACGCGCCGACGCGCTTCACGGTGGAGGGGACGGGCCTCGGCATGTCCATCGCGAAGAGCCTGGTGGAACGCATGGGCGGCTCCATCGAGGTCGAAAGCGCGCGCGGGCGCGGGTCGCGCTTCACCATCGTGCTGCCGTTCGAGGACTATGCGGACGCGCCGTGCGAGGCCCGCGCGCCCGAGCCTGCGCGGCCCGTCTGCCGATGCGCCCCTGCGGGCGCGCGCGAAGGAGCGTGGGCGCATGCCCGGGTGCTCCTTGCGGAGGACGACGAGATCGTGGGCGAGATAGCCGAGGAGTTCATCAAGGGAACCGGCGCCGCCGTGGACCGCGCGTGGAACGGCGCCGACGCGCTCGACCTGATCAGGCGCGCGCCGGAGGGCTGCTACGACCTCGTGTTCATGGACGTGCAGATGCCGCGCATGGATGGGCTCGCGGCGGCGCGGGCCATCGTCGAGGAATGCGCCCGCGCCGGCCGTTCCCGCCCGCCTATCATCGCCATGACGGCTAACGCCTATGTCGAGGATCGCGAGCGGGCGTTCGAGGCGGGCATGGACGGGTACGCGGTGAAGCCCATCGGCAGGGACGAGATATTCCGCCTGTTCGAGGAATACGTGCCGTTGTCGGAAGAGGAGCCGTGCGCCGAGCGGGAGCTGAGTCTGGTATGATGCGGTTCGGAATGAAAGGAGGCCGTCCGTGATCGCTCGCCTGTCGCGCGTGGTGCCGATGCTGCTGGCGTTGGCCGTTCTGGCGCTCGTGGTGTACCTCGTGGTGGCCTGGCGCTCTTCTCCGAACCGCGGCAAGGAAGTGCTCATCCGCCTGTTCACCGTGCTGACGGGCGTGCTGTCCGGGCTCTTCCTGCTCGTGTGCGCCTACGCGTGGCTCGAATCGAACGAAGCGGTGTTCGACCTCAGCGCGAGTTTCCTCATCACGGCCCTCGTCGGCCTGGCGGTCACGCGCGTCTGCCGCGCCGTGTTCCTGCGCCACCACCCGGCCTACCGCATCAAGCCCCAGAAGACCCGCCGCATCGGCATCCGCAAACGGCGATGAGACAAAGGGACCGTGACAAAGGGACGGGGTAATTTTCACGTCCCCGCGCATGAAAAAACCCTCACGGGTGAGGGTTGACGTTTCGGTGGCGGAGAGCTGGGGATTCGAACCCCAGATACGCTTGTGGCGTATACTCGCTTAGCAGGCGAGCACCTTCGGCCTCTCGGTCAGCTCTCCGCAGTATAATAAGGTGCGATTCGCTATGATACCGTGACCATCCGCAAGTTGCAAGGAGCATGATCGTGCAAACCACGAGCGGTTCGCATCTTTGCGAGCCACCCGCCACATCGAGGAAAGCGGCAGCGCTCCTATGCGCCGTCCTCGTCGCGCTCGCGTGCGCCTTCGTGGCATTTTCGCCCTCGCCCGCACTCGCCAAATCCTACACCATGCCGAAGGTGGACATCCAGGCGCAGGTGGAGACGGACGGCTCGCTGCACGTGGTCGAGCAGCGCACGTTCGATTTCAACGGCGACTTCACGGCCGTGTTCTGGCCGTTCGGCGAGCTGGCCGACAACTCCTCCATCCAGATCAACGGCGTGCGGATGGGGCATGTGGGTGCCGGCGGCGCCATCGAAGGCGAGTGGACGACGCTCAAGGACGTGCCGTTCCAGCTGGACTGGCGCGACGCGGGCGGCCCGGGCGGCGACGCGTACTCCTTCGACACCGCGCAGAACACGCTGTATGTGTTCTTCAACGCCGTCGACGAGAAGCTCATGGTGGAGCTGGACTACACCATTGTGAACGGCGCGCAGGCGTACAAGGACGTGGGCGAGGTGTACTGGCAGTACGTGAACTCCGGCTGGACCGAGGCGTCCGACGACGTGACGATGACGCTCGCTCTGCCGGTGCCCCAGGGAGTCGAGGTGGAGCCCGGCGAGAACGTGCGCGCCTGGGGCCACGGCCCGCTCGACGGAACGGTCTCGATCAACGCCGACGGCACGGTCACCTACCGCGTGCCGCGCGTGGCATCCGGGCAGTACGCGGAGGCGCGCGTGACGTTCCCGGTGGAGTGGCTCGCGAACCTCTCCGGCGACGACGCGCTCGTCCATCGCGATCAGCCGCGCCTCGAGACGGTGCTCAAGGAGGAGCAGGGCTGGGCCGACGAGGCGAACCGCGACCGCGTGATGTCGCTCGCGTTCATCATCGGTTGCGGTGTGGTGTGCGTGGCGCTTCTGGCCTGGGCGCTGCGCGCGTACTTCAAGTACGGCAAGGAGCACGAGCCCGACTTCACCGACGAGTATTGGCGCGACGTGCCCGACCCCTCGGTGCATCCTGCCGTGATCGGCCGCCTGTGGCGCTGGGACCGCGAGAGCCAGGACGACTTCACCGCCACGCTCATGCACCTGTCGCACGTCGGCGCCATCCGCATCGACGCCGGCAGCTACGATCAGCCCGGCGTGTTCGGCTCGAAGCAGGTGGACGACTACTACCTCACGCGCCTCCCGGCTGCCGACGAGGTGAGCGACCCCCTCGACCGGGCCGCGCTCGACCTGCTGTTCGACCGCGTGGCGGGCGGCGAGGACTCGCTGTGGTTCGGCACCATCAAGAAGTACGGCGAGGACCATCCGCAGGAGTTCGTCGACGCCATGCAGGGCTGGCAGGGCATGCTGTCGGCCGAGACGAACCGCCAGGACTTCTTCGAGGCGAAGAGCAAGCGCTACCAGGGCTACCTGGTGACGGCGGCCGTGCTGGTGGCGATGGCGGGCCTCGGCATCGGGCTGTTCACGCAGAACTTCATTCCGACGCTGTTCATGGTGCCCACGGCCATCGCGCTCGGCGTGATCGGCAACTATATGCCCCGCCGCAGTGTGCGCGGAAATAACCTGGTGGCTAAGTGCAAGGCGCTGCGCAATTGGCTGCGCGACTTCTCGTCGCTCGACGAGCGCCCTCCCACCGACGTGAAGGTGTGGGGCGAGTTCATGGTGTATGCGTACCTGTTCGGCGTGGCCGACCAGGCCATCAAACAGCTGCAGACCACCATGCCGCAGCTGTTCGAGCCCGGCGCCTCCATGGGCATGACGTATATGCCCTGGTGGCTTTGGTACGCCCCCGGCCACGGCATGTCGGGGGCGGCCATGCCGTCGGCGGGCAGCCTGTTCCAGACGTCGCTCGCCAACACGGTATCCACCGCGCAGGCGGCGCTCTCGGGCGCGAGCGGGAACTTCTCGAGCGGCGGCGGGTTCGGCGGCGGCTTCTCCGGCGGCGGGGGAGGCGGCTTCGGCGGCGGCGGAATCGGCGGCGCGCGCTGAATCGGTGGCGTTCGAGCCTCACTCGCACCTCGCACATCGCCGATTCACTACGAATTGGCGATGTGCGAAGGGCCCCGCGCGCTATAATGACCGGCCATGGACACGAACAAGAACATCGCCAGCAAGGTGCCGACGGGGGTCTACAAGCTCCTGCTTGTCGTGGCGACCATCATCTGGGGGCTCAGCTTCGTCGTCATGAAGGACGCCGTCGACGTGCTCGAGCCCGCCTACCTCATCGGCTTCCGCTTCCTCGCGACCGGCATCCTGCTCGCCGCCGTGTTCTGGAAGAACCTGCGCCGCGCCCTCGCGGCGGCCACGCGCAAGGACTACCTGGTGAAGGGCCTCGTCCTGGGCGTGATGTGCTTCTTCGCGTTCTGGGTGCAGACCGTCGGGCTCGACCACACCACGCCCGGCAAGAACGCCTTCCTCACGGCCACGTACTGCGTCATCGTGCCGTTCGCCTGGTGGGTGATCGCGCGCAAGCGGCCCACGGCGTTCAACCTGATCGCCGCCGTGCTGGCGGTGGCGGGCATCGGCATGGTGTCGCTCACCGGCTCGATCGAGGAGCTGACGATGGGCTTCGGCGACGCCATGACGCTGGTGTCGGCGCTGCTGTTCGCCGTGCACATCGTATTCGTGTCGAAGTATTCCGAGACCAACGACGTGCTCGTGCTCACGGTGCTGCAGTTCATCGTGGGCGGGGCGCTGGGCGTGGCGTACGGCGCGTGCTTCGAGACGCTGCCGCCGGCCGCGGCCTTGATGGATCCCGCTTTCCTGTGGAACATGGCCTACCTGGTGATATTCGCTTCGTGCGTGGCGCTCGTCATCCAGAACGTCGCGCTCGCGCACGTGCCGCCCGCGCAGGCGTCGCTGTTCCTCAGCCTTGAGAGCGTGTTCGGCGTGCTGTTCAGCGTCATGCTGTACAACGAGCAGATCGGCCTCAAGCTGGTCGTGGGCTTCGCGCTCATCTTCGGCGCCATCCTGGTCAGCGAGCTGTTCCCCCTGAAGCGCAAGGACGCGCCCGCCGCTCAACTGGAATCCGCCCCCGCCGAGCTGCCGTGATACAATGCTCCCGAACCAGTAGCGAGGGAGGATCTTTCATGGCAGAAAAAGACAACATCGTGCTCATCGGCATGCCCGGCGCCGGCAAATCGACGCTGGGCATCGTGCTTGCGAAGATCATGAACATGCAGTTCATCGATGCCGACCTGGTCATCCAGAACCAGTGCGACAAGACGCTGCAGAAGCTCATCGATGCGTGCGGCCCCGAGGGCTTCATCGAGGTGGAGAACCAGATCCTGAGCGATTTGGAGGCCACGCGCTCCGTCGTCGCCACCGGAGGCTCGGCCGTGTACTCCGACGAGGCCATGCGGCACCTGTCCGAGATCGGCACCGTGGTGTACCTGCGGATCTCCTACGACCAGCTGGTCAGCCGCCTGAGCGATTTGCAGGAGCGCGGCGTGGTGCTCAAAGGCGGCATCGGCATGAGCCTGCGCGAGCTCTACGACGAGCGCAAGCCCCTCTACGAGCAGTACGCCGAGATCACCGTCGACGTGAACGACCTCACCATCACCGCCGCCGCCCGCAAGGTTGCCGACGCGCTGAAGTAGGGCTGAGGCAGGGGCACGGGAGCGCGCAGAGCCCCTTCTTGTCATCCTGAGCGGAGCGACCGAAGGGAGCGGAGTCGAAGGATCCCCTGCGGCGTCAGCGCTGACGGTTGCAACTGGCGCTGCGCTTCGGAGGAAGGGCTGCACGCGGATCGGTCCGCTTCAACACGAAAACCCGCGACGTGAAAGGATCCCGGCGACCCGTGCGAGCGCCGGGTTTCCGCGACCTGGGAAAACGCCAAGAGCCCTTCGCTTCCGGGAGCCCGCGGCCGCCCTTTCCGCCTCCGAGCCTTTCACGTCGGGGATTTTCGTGTCGGGCAGGCCTGATTTGCGTGCAGCGTGCGCCTGGGGTAGGGCCTCTGGGCGCGCCGCGAATGTTTCACGTGAAACATTCGCGTTTCACCTGTGGAAATGATACTAGCGGCCACGCGCTTCGATGAAGGCGCGGATCACCGACACGGCGCCGGCGGCGTCGAGGTCGCCGGAGTTGAGGCAGAGGTCGTAGTTGCGCGCCTGGCCCCAGTTCTCGTCGGTGAAGTAGCGGTAGTAGCTCGCGCGGTTCTTGTCGACGCGCGCGATGCGGGAGCGCGCCTCGGCCTCGGACAGGTTGTTGCGGCGCATCACGCGGGCCACGCGCGCCTCCATCGGCGCGCTCACGAACAGGCTCACGAGGCCCGGATGCCCCGACAGCACGTAGTCGGCGCAGCGGCCCACGATGACGCACGGCCCCTCGTCGGCGATGGAGCGCAGGATGTCCACCTCGGTCTTGTACACGCGCGACGCCACCGGATGCTCGATGTCGGTGCCGCAGAAGAAGCTGTTGGGGTTCAGCAGCAGCGGCCGCATCGGCTTCTCGTCGAAGTCCTCCACCACGTCGCCGGAAAGGCCGCTCTCCTCCGCGATGCGCTTGAGCAGCAGCTTGTCGTAGTAGGCCGCGCCCAGCTCCTCGGCCAGCCGCTCGCCGATCTCGCGCCCGCCGCTGCCGTACTCCCTGCTGATGGCGAAAACGAGGTGCTGCTCCATGCCGATTCCTTCCCCTCCGCGCGCCCGGGCGCGCCGCGATTGCGTCGGTGGGTATTGTACCCGAAAACGCGCCGCGCCCGGAGCGACGCGGCGCGGCGCGAGCAGCGCGCAGCAAAATCCCGTGTTCGTGGCAGAAAACGACGTTAATCGATCATCGGAGGGCGCCGAATTTCGTTTTGGCGCGGCTACCGGTTCTGCTCACGCGCATCGCCCCAGCTCAGAGCGATGGCGCATTTCGCGTCCGACGCGAGGGCTGGGGACGATGATCGATGAGCGTCGAAAACTGCCACGAAAGGGCGTTTCGCGTGCGCGGGTTCCCTACGCGTTCACGCCGAGGCGCTCGTCCAAGGGGTCGATGGGCGGGATGTCCCAGTCGTCGCCGGGCAGGTGCGGGGCCATGGCCTCCTCGTCGCCGGCGGCGCGCAGGCGCTCGAAGTAGTCGCGCGTCTCCTTCGCCACCACGCCGGACAGCGCGATGAGGGCCACCATGTTCGGCAGCGCCATCAGGCCGTTGAAGATGTCGGCGATGGTCCACACGGCCGCCACGGTCATGTAGGGGCCGATGAACACGCAGAAGATGTAGAGCCAGCGGTACGCCTTCACCGCCTTCATGTTGCCGTTGCTGAAATACTCGAGGCACCGCTCGCCGTAGTAGTCCCACCCGAGGATGGTGGTGAACCCGAACAGCACGAGGCACGCCATCAGCACGAACGACACCACCTCGCCCGGGATGAACGGCAGGCCCGCCTGGAACGCGGCTGTGGTGACGGCGGCGCCCTCGAGGCCGGGGATCTGGTACGCGCCCGTCATCACGAGCGCGAGGCCCGTCATGGTGCACACCACGATGGTGTCGAGGAACGTGCCGGTCATGGACACGAGGCCCTGGCGCACCGGCTCCTTCGTCTGCGCGGCCGCGGCGGCGATGGGCGCGGAGCCCAGGCCGGCTTCGTTGGAGAAGATGCCGCGCGCGATGCCCTTCTGCATGGCCACGATGATGGCGCCGAGCATGCCGCCGGCTGCCGCCTGCAGGCCGAACGCGCTCTGGAAGATGACGGCGAACGCGCCGGGTACCTTGTCGAGGTTCGTGAAGATGAGCACGAGCGAGAAGCCCACGTACAGCACCACCATGGCGGGGATCACGCGCTCGCTCACCTTCGCGATGCGCTTGAGCCCGCCGATGACCACGAGGCCCACCAGCAGCGCCAGCAAAAGCGATCCGATGACGGTGAAGATGGAGTAATCCATCCCGAGGATGCTCACCGTGGCGTTCTTCTCGGGATCGAAGAAGCCGGTGATGGCGCTCGAGATGCTGTTCACCTGCGTGAACGTGCCGATGCCGAACAGGCCCACGCACATGCCGAAGAACGCGAAGATCTTCGCCAGCCAACGCCAGTTCCTGCCCATGCCGCGCTCGATGTAGTAGAACGGGCCGCCCAGCACGTGGCCGGTCTTCTTGTCGATGCTGCGGTACTTCACGGCCAAGAGGCCCTCGGAGAACTTGGTGGCCATGCCGAACAGCGCGGCCAGCCACATCCAGAACAGCGCGCCCGGGCCGCCCGCCACGATGGCCGTGGCCACGCCCACGATGTTGCCCGTTCCGATGGTGGCCGACAGCGCCGTGCACAGCGCGCCGAAGCTGGTGACCTCGCCCTCGCCGCCCGTTTCGTTCTTCACCATGTAGCGCAGCGCGCGCGGCAGCTGGCGGAACTGCACGCCGCGCAGGCGCACCGTGAGCAAAACGCCGCCGAACAGGATGAGCACCATGAGGGGCACGCCCCAGATGAAGTCATCGATAGCTTTCAACGCGGCGTCGATGACGCCAAAGAACCCTTCCACGAACCTTCCTCCTTCAAGCAGAAGCCTTCATACGGTTTCCGCGCGCCCCGAAGGGAGGTTCGGCCTGGGAAGAAGGAGCGATGAAACGACGAAGCGCAGGAGGGCATGGGCGCGACGCGGTGCGCGCGGCAAGCCGATAGCTGTGCTCTGTCCTTTGGCCTGAGAGTTTCGGCTGGCCGGGCGGCCGCCTTGCCCCTTCGGCACCCAATCGCTTGGGATTCTCCAGAGGCCCCTTCCGCATCCAGTTTCGAGCGGCCGGCGCTCGATCCAGGGTGTTTCAACGGGGTGCGCTATGAAATTGCGGACGCCATTGTAGCAGGTAAGCCCGCGGATGTTAACAAGAAGTTTTCAACTGCGGACGAGCAGCGGACGAGGCGGGGAGCGCGGGGCGGGCCGGAAGGCGGGCGCCGCCCGGAACGACGGCCTCCCGTCGCTGCGCGCCCCCCTGCGCTCCCTAAATCTTTTTTGCATGCTTTTCCGCTGGTGGCATGACGAATACCACCTAAGGGGGTATGGGAAACCGGCGCTTCTCGGCTAGAATGGAACATCGTGGGGACGTCGAGCGGACGCTGGGGGGCGATCGTGATGGGGAACGGCACAGCGGGCAAGAAGAAGACGGGGGCCGCGCAAAGGGGCGAGGCTCTGCTGGTGGCGGCGTACTGCCTGTCGTGCTGCGAGATATTCTTCCTGTACCGCAACTTCCGCATCCCCGCCGATTACCTGGAGTCCATCACCATCCCCTTGTTCGGCAGCTTCGTCGCCGTCATCTCGGCATTGGCGCTGTGCCTCGCGCTGCTGGCGGCCTACATCGTGTTCAAGAAGCGGATCGGCAGCGACCGGCACCTGGTGGCGGCGTGCATCTGCTCTTCGGTGGCTCCGATGTTCCAGCTGGTCGTCGGGCACGCCCTGCGCCAATCGTGGGCCATCATCCCCTGCATCGTGCTCACCGCCGCCGGGTTCATCTGCTTCCTTCCCGAGATGGTGCGCCGGCTGGCATCGGTGGGCGTGTCGTGCTCGGTTCGCTGCAACATCGCCGCCTGCATCGCGCTGCTGGTGGTCGCGCCGCTCTCGAGCCTCGTTCCCATGGAGGTGTTCATCGTCGCCATGTGCCTGAACCCCGCGCTCACCCTGTACTGCCTGCGCGCGTCGAGCGCCGCCAGCACGAGCGTGGCGTCGGTTGAGGTGCAGGAGGGGCAGAAGATCCCCAAGATCCTGCTGCTCACCATCATCGCGGCATGCGTGATGGAGGGCGTGGTGGCGGCCGTCGACTACTCCGAGATGGACGACGTCTCGAAGATCGTGGTGTTCTCGCTGGCCTACATCGTGGCGGCGGGGCTGATCTACGTCGTGGTGCTGCGGTCGCGGAGCAACTACAACAACGCCATCTTCCGGGTGTGCTTCCCCGTCATGGCGGCCGGCGTCTCGCTGTTCGTGTTCGAGGGCGCGTTCGCGCTCAACGTGGGCACCTTCATCTTCCTGGTGGGCAGGCAGCTGTTCGCGGCCACCATATTGGCGCTGGTGGTGTACCTCATCCGCTATCTCGGCTCCGATTACTACCTGCTCAGCGTCAGCGCGGTGGTGGGCGCCATGCTGGGAAGCTGCGTGGGGCTGGCGCTGTACGGCTTCCTCGGCCAGACGGCCCCGCCCGCCATTCTGCCGCCGACGTTTCTGGTGTATCTGCTCCTCGGCGTGCTGCTGGTGGCCATCTACCTGATGAGCGCGAGCAACCTGAAGACGCGCTGGGGCATGGTGGCCATCGACGACTCGGAGGAGAAGGTGGGGCTCACGTTCGAGCAGAGCTGCTTGATCCTGGCCGAGAAGTGGGGTCTCACCAAGCGCGAGAGCGAGATCGTGGCGCTCATGGTGAAGGGGCGCGACAAGCAGGCCATCGCCGAGAAGCTCTACATCTCCGAGGGCACGGTGAAGGTGCACGCGCGCAACATCTACCAGAAGATGGGCATCCACTCCAAGCAGGAGCTCATCGACCTCGTGGAAAGCACCGAAGAGAGCATCAAGGAATAGCGCTTCGCTCCATCTGTTGCTACCACCTCAAGGGGTATTTCTTGTTTCCCCACGTGAATATGCTTGCGAGGGGTATGTGCTTCTCGCCCGTCCGTCGCATACTCGCCTTCGGTTCTGCTTTGGCCAAGCAAACAGAAACGACGAGACGAGGAAGACGGAGGAGAGATGTCGCTCAAAATGAGTCGTCGGGGCTTTGTGAAAGCCTCGGCTCTAGCAGCTTCTTCGGCCATGCTCCTCAATCCTGCGAGCGCGTTGGCGCAGGATGCAGAGGGCGCGGCCGCCAGTTCGACCGGCGATGTTGAGATCATCCCCAGCGCGTGCCGCCAGTGCTACGGCCGCTGCGCGCTGTTCGGCCATGTGAAGGACGGCCGCCTGATCAAGGTGGAGGGCAACCCCGACCTGTTCAGCGAGGGTACCCTGTGCGGGCGCGCGTTCGCCATCCCGCAAGAGCTGTACAACCCCACGCGCATCCGCTACCCGCAGAAGCGCGTCGGCGAGCGCGGCGAGGGCAAGTGGAAGCGCATCTCGTGGGAGGAGGCCTACGAGACCGCGCGCGACGCCTACACCAAGATCGGCGAGGAGTACGGCTGGCACACCATCGCCCATCAGTACGGCACGGGCCGCGACAACCACCAGTTCCAGGCCATCAACCGCCTGTGGCTGGAGCTGGGCAGCACCGCCACGTTCGGCGTGGGCAACCTGTGCTGGCTGGGCTCGTACTTCACGAGCCAGCGCCTGTACGGCGACGAGACGCAGTACACCGGCTGGGACGGCAACAACGCCGACTGCATCCTCATCTGGTGCCGCCAGGAGCGCAGCCGCGGCTACTACGACTGGCTCACCGTCAAGCGCGCGCAGGAGCGCGGCGCGAAGGTGATCGCGGTCGACCCGCGCTACACGTGCACGGCCAGCAAGGCCGATCTGTGGCTGCCCATCCGCCCCGGATCGGACATGGCGCTCGCGCTCGCGTTCATCAACGAGATCGTGCACTCGGACAAGTGCGACACCGACTTCGCCCGCTACTGGACGAACGCGCCGTTCTTCATCGACGAGGAGGGCACGGGTTACCAGCTGCGCGAGTCGATGATCAAGGAGGGCGGCAACGTCGAGCTCTACCCCGCATGGGACGAGGCGCACGACCAGCTGATCTACTGGTCGGGCGACTGGCAGAACAAGAACGGCGTGGGCGGCGACAAGGCGCTGCAGTGGCTCGACGCCGAGGGCAACATCGTGGCCGACGCGGTTCCGGCGCTCTCCGGCAGCCGCGAGATCAACGGCAAGACCTACCGCACCAGCTGGGACATCCTCGTTGAGCACGTCACCCCGTGGACCATCGAGCGCGCCGCCGACTTCTGCGAGCTGCCCGAGGACAAGATCCGCGAGGCCATCAAGCTCTACATCGACGCGAGCCCCCACGCGTGCTTCACGCGCGGCCAGAAGGTGGAGTTCTCCATCAACACGTCCGGCATCTCGCAGGCGTTCACCATCATGATGGCGCTGGCCGGCAACTTCGACACCGAAGGCGGCCAGAACATCGGCCGCGAGCCCGCCACCGGCTACGAGAACTCCATGTTCGACATCGTGCCGCAGATGCAGGGCCTGATGAGCGAGCTGCGCATGAACACCGCGCGCAACATCCACAAGCTGTCCGTGTGCCAGAACACCGGCCACCAGAAGATCCTCGTCGCCGACGACAAGACCGGCGAGCTGATCGAGACCGAGCAGAAGAACGGCGGCCAGGTGGTCCTCGGCCAGCAGGGCGGCTTCGGCGCGGCCACCACCAAGGCCATGCTGGAGGGCGACCCGTTCCAGATCCACGGCCTGTGGCAGCAGACGTCCGAGCCCATCATGTCCATCGAGGCCGGCCGCGATATCGCCGAGGGCATGAAGAAGCTCGACTTCTTCGTGAACGTGGACATGTACATCACCCCTTCCGGCGAGCTGGCCGACCTCCTGCTGCCGCCGGCGCACCCCAACGAGGTGGACCGCGTGGAGTGGCCGCACTCCGGCCACGGCTATCCCACCAGCCACACGCTGCTCATCCGCCAGCCGTTCCATGCGCCGCTCGGCGAGTGCAAGGACGACATGGACATCTGCTTCGAGTTCGCCAAGTACATGAACGTGAACATGTACTGGAAGGACAAGTACGAGTGGTTCGACTACATGCTGGCCGGCCCCAAGACGCTGCCCGAGAACCTCAAGTCGAACTTCGAGGACTTCCGCCAGCGCATCTCCATCACCGGCGTGCAGATGTCCGAGGTGCGCGGCATGCCGAAGTACAAGAGCGGCATGATGCGCAAGAGCGGCGACATGAAGCCCGGCTTCAGCACCATGTACCGCGGCAACAAGCAGGGCGCCGTCTACCGCACGCCCGGCTACAAACTGCCCGACGGCACCGAGGTGCCCGGCCATCCGCAGTCCGACAACGGCAAGATGGAGCTGTGGAGCGAGGACCTGTTCCTGTACGGCAACGGCCCGCTGCCCCTGTACATCGAGCCGCCCATCACGAAGCGCTCGCGCCCCGACCTCGTGGAGGAGTACCCCTACACGCTGATCACGGGCGGCCGCAGCCACGCGTTCTTCCACACCGAGTACCGCAACAGCCCGTGGATGCGCGAGGTGCACATGTTCCCGACGGTGGACATCAATCCGGCGACCGCCGCCGAGCACGGCATCCAGCAAGACGACTGGGTGTGGATCGAGACGTACGTGGACCGCATCCGCCAGCGCGCGAACCTGACCGAGTCGATGAAGCCCGACATGATTCACGTGGAGCACGACTGGTGGTTCCCCGAGCGCGAGGCCACCGACGATCTGCACGGCGCGTTCGACTGCAACTGCAACATCCTGTTCGAGAACGACGGGCCCTACGACCCGGCCGTGGGCACGGACAACTACGGCGGCCTGTGCAAGATCTACAAAGCCGAGGAGGGCGCGCCCGACAACATCTGCATGACGTCCGAGGATCTGAAGATATTCCTGCCGCTGAGCGCCGAGACGCTCGCCGCCGACGAGCAAACCGACGGCGTGTCGCAGGTGACCGTGAAGGGAGGTGTGGCGTAGCATGACGCGGAACATCATCGCTATCGATCTGGATAGCTGCATCGGCTGCCACTCCTGCGCCGTGGTGTGCAAGCAGGAGAACAACGTGGGGCTGGGCACGTTCTACAACAAGGTGCTCACCGTGGGCCCGTCCGGCACGTACCCCGACCTGGAGATGTACTACCTGCCCGTGGCGTGCCAGCACTGCGACAACCCGGAGTGCGTGAGCGTGTGCCCCACCGGCGCGAGCTACCGCCGCGAGGACGGCGTGGTGCTGGTGGACCACAGCAAGTGCATCGGCTGCCAGTATTGTGTCATGGCGTGCCCTTACGGCGTGCGCACGTACGACGAGAGCAAGGACAAGGGCGTCATCGAGAAGTGCACGATGTGCGCGCACCTCATCGACAAGGGCGAGAAGCCGGCGTGCGTGAAGCACTGCCCCGGCCAGGCGCGCCTGTTCGGCGACGCGGACGACCCCGAGTCGGATGTGTCGAAGATGATCGCCAAGAAGAGCGTGCACAAGCTCAAGGACGTGGGGAACCATCCGGGCGTGTCGTACGGCTTGGACAAGTTCACCTGGAAGGGAGATGAGTGAGCATGGATATCCAATGGCCCCTTCTGATCTTCAGCGTCCTTCTGGGCGTGACCTCGGGAGCGTTCGTGTTCCTGGGCGTGGGCGAGCTGCGCGGCAAGTTCAAGGACGTGCGGTTCATGGGCGCCCTGATCGCGCTCATCTGCCTGGCCGTGGGCGGCTGTGTGTCGGTGCTGCACATGGGGCATCCGGAGCGCGCGACGCACCTTCTGGGCAACCTGGGCTCGGGGCTCTCGAAAGAGCTGTTCATCGTGGCGCTCATGGGCATCGTGGCGTTGGTGTACCTGGTGCTGGCGAAGAAGGACTACCCCGGGGCGTCGAAGGCGTTCGGCGTGCTGGGCGCGGTGCTGGGCCTGGTGCTGCCCTTCGTGGCGGGCGCGTCGTATCTGATCGCCGCCCGTCCCGCGTGGGATAGCGTGGCGCTGCCCTTGATGTTTTTGGGCGCCGGGCTGGCCATGGGCATGACCTTGATGGCGGGCCTCGTGCTGCTGCGCGGCAAGGCCGCCGAAGAGGGCGGATTCGCGCTGAAGCTGGCGCTGGCGGGCGTCGTCATCATGGTGGTGACCACGGCGGCGTACGTGGTGTGGATCGCCATCGCGCCGTTCCCTGCGCCGTCGCGCTCCATCGAGCGCTTGGTGTCGGGCGATATGGCCATGATGTTCTGGGCGGGCGTCGTGGTGATCGGCATCGTGGCGCCGGTCGCGCTGACCGCGCTGGCCTGCGTGAAGGCGACGAAGGGCGACGGCGGCTCCGGCGTGGCCGACCCGAAGGCGCTCGCGTTCATGATGTTCGGCGCCTGCGCGTGCACCGCCATCGGCGCCGTGGTGATCCGCATCATCATGTACGGCGTGGGCACGAGCGTGGAGCAGTTCATCTACCACTGATCGTAACGGCGGGCGCGCCCTGCAACGGGCGCGCCCGGCCCCTCGACCTTCCCCCGTGCCTGAACGCGGCACCCCCCCCACTGCGTTCAGGTACGGGGGACGGCCGACGAGAACTGAGGAACGAGAACCAAGGAGACAGCCATGACCGAAACCATGCCAGCCGAGCTGGCGGACAACCTCATCGACTTCTGCGAGAACCGCCGCCGCGTGTACGCGCTGCTCTCGCGCTGCTACGAGAGGGAGCTGGACGCCCCCTTCGCAAAGGAGCTTGCCGAGGCGGCCCTCGAGTCCGACGACCCGGCGCTTGCCGAGGGCTTCGCCGCCCTCAAGGCCGACCTCGCCGCGTGCGACGACGCCGCGCTCGAGGAGCTGGCCGTCGTGTTCAACCGCGCGTTCTTCGGGATGGGCCCGCGCACCGCGCAGAAGGCGTTCCCCTACGAGTCGGTGTACACGAGCGAGGGCGGCCTCATGATGCAGGACGCCTACAGCGAGGTGCTGGGCCTCTACCGCGCGGCCGGCTTCGCGAAGGACCCAGGCTTCACCGAGCCGGAGGACCACCTGGCCATCGAGCTGGCCTTCATGGCGCTTCTCTGCGGGCGCGCGGTGGAGGCCCTGCGGGCGGGCGACGAGGCGGGCGCCGAGCGGCAGCTGCGCGCCCAGGCCTCCTTCGCGCGCGAGCACCTGCTGAACTGGGTGCCCGTCTTCGCCTGCGAAATGCGCGCGGCGGCCGAAGGCGGGTTCTACGAGCACCTGGCTTCGTTCACCGAGGCGTATCTGGACGCCGACGCGCGAGCGCTCGCCGAGGTCGTGGAGTAAGTGGCGGTGTCCCAAACGGGACAGTCCCCATTTTGGCATAAAAGGGGACTGTCCCCTTTTATGCCATTTTGAGACGAGAGGGATGATGGGTGTGGAAGAGATTTCCCGGCGCGGCTTTCTGGCCGCGGGGGTGGCGGGTGCGGCGATGGTGGGCGTCGGCGGGTTCGGCGCGGTGACGCGGCAGGCCGACGCGGCGTTCGTGCGGCCTCCGGGCGCGGCATCGAACGCGCAGGTGGCGGCCGCGTGCGACCGCTGCCAGAAGTGCCTGCAGGCATGCCCCTACGGCATCGTGACGCCCGTGCCGCTGTCCGAGAGCCTGGTGGCCTACGGCACGCCGACGCTGTCGTTCGAGCACGGCTGCTGCGACTTCTGCATGAAGTGCGTCGAGGCGTGCCCCACCGGCGCGCTTTCGTTCGGCGGGCCGCTCGAGCGCGACCTGGGCGTGGCCGTGGTGCTGCGCGACGCGTGCGTGGCCTGGGACTGGGCCGGCTGCACCGTGTGCAAGGACGAGTGCCCGGTGGAGGGCGCCATCACGCTGGACGACCACGACCGTCCCATCGTGCACGCGGATTACTGCGACGGCTGCGGCAAGTGCGAGCAGGTGTGCCCTTCGGCGTCGCTGCGCGCCTACGACGCGAGCGTTGCGAGCAAGGGCATCGTGGTGGTGTCGCGCGCGAGCGAGGCCGCGTGGGCCGAGGGCGCCGTATCGAGCGGCGAGCTGGCGGCGGGCCGTTTCGCCAAGGCCGCGCAGCCGCTCGCGCCGCACGATAAGGGCGTGCATCCGGACGGGCCTGACAACACGCGCGAGGCGGGAGGAGCGGCATGAAGACGCATATGAAGATGGCCCGCATCGTCGTGGCCGCGGGCGTGCTCGCGCTGGCCGTCGTGTCGGCCCACCTGGGCGGCGGCGCGGCGGTCGGGACGCTCTGCGCGCTCTGCCCCGTGGGGTTCGCCCAGATCGCGGTGGCCGCCAAGAGCGTGCCGTGGGCGCTGCTGCCCGGCGTGCTGGCGGTGCTCGCCATCGTGTTTCTGCTCGGGCGGGCGTTCTGCGCGTGGCTGTGCCCCTCGCAGCTGCTGAAAAACGTGTTCGGCGGCCATGCGCCGCGCGGCATCCTCGGGCGCGGCGGGAAGGCTCCCGCAGTCGCCTTCGGTTGCTCGTCGTGCGGCAGCGCCAGCCTGAAATCGCAGGGCGCGGTGCTCGCCGTGCTGCTGGCCGTGTCCTTCGCCGTCGGGTTCCCGGTGTTCTGCCTGCTGTGCCCCATCGGGCTCGTGTTCGGCACGCTCTGGGCGCTGAACCGCGTGTTCGTGCTCTTGCAGCCGGGCTGGGAGCTCGTGATATTCCCGCTCATGCTGCTGGCCGAACTCTTCCTGTTCAAGCGCTGGTGCGCGGCCATCTGCCCGCTCGGGTTCTTCTTCGGGCTGGTGGGCAGGCTGCGCGCGAAGCTCGGCTTCGGCGTCCGTCCGGCGGCTGACTGCACCACGTGCATCTCGCACGAAGGCTGCCGCACGTGCTCGACGGTGTGCCCGGAGGACATCGACGTCGCGCATCCCGGTACGGCCGCGCTCGACAGCTGCACGTTCTGTCTCGACTGCATGGAGAACTGCCCCACGAGCTCCATCAAGCTCGCGCTGGGGACGGCGCAGCCGGGTTCGGAGCAGCCGGCCGAGGCTCCCGCGCCCGAAGACGCGACCCCTTCAACGCGCTGACCGAATCGGCCCCTCCCGCCCCTGCGTCGTGGTGTCATTTTGATAGGCAACGTGCTCTACACTGCGGTGATGTGCAGGCTTTTCGGAGGCGCGGGGTGCCGGTTTCGAGCCAAGAGGGCCTGCGCTCGAGTCGAGAGGAAGTCGTTTGGGCATCGCCGCGCAGGTTAACATCTATTTCTTCCCCCTCATGGTGCTGGCCATCATGTGGTACGACAGCCTCGTGAGCGGCCCGCGCGACCGCTCCGCGAGGCTGTTCCGCGCCTCGCTCGCGTTCTCGTTCGCCGCCATGGCGCTTGAGGCGACCATGTGGTTCATGAACGGCGAGGGCGGGTTCCCTTGCGAGCTCGTCCTGGGGCTGAATACGGCCTACCTGCTGGTGGCTGGCGCGAGCACGCTTCTGTGGCCCGCCTACCTGCACGTGCAGCTGCGCGGGAACCGCAGCCTTCTGAGCAGCCGCCGCCTCGCGTTCGCGGTCATAGCGCCCTACGTCGTGATGGCCGCGCTCGTGCTCTCGAACATCGTCACCGGCCTCATCTTCACGGTGGACGCCGTGGAGGGGTACCGGCGCGGGCCGCTGTTCTTCCTGCCGTACGCGCTGATGATGGCGTACCTCGCGGCCGGATTCACGTCGGCGCTCGTCGCGCGCTCCCGGCAGGCTTCGGCCAGCGCTCGGAACCGGGCGCTCTTCCTGGCGCTGGTGGGGCTGCTGCCCATCGTGGGCGCCGTCGTGCAGATGTCCTTCTACGGCTGGTGGCTCATGTGGCCGAGCGTGGTGGTCATGCTGCTTCTGGTGTACCTCACCATCCAGAACAGGCGCCTCGAGAGCGACCCGCTCACCGGCCTCGGCAACCGCCGCGCGTTCGACCGCCGGCTGCAGGCGCAGCTGCATCGGCCCGGCGACAGCGGCTGGTGCTTGATGGTGATCGACGTGGACGGGCTGAAGATCATCAACGACACGCGCGGCCACGCGGCGGGCGACGAGGCGCTCTGCCGCATGGCCGACGCCCTGCGCGCCACGTTCGGCGCGAGCGATTCGTTCATCGCGCGGTTCGGCGGCGACGAGTTCGCCGTCATCGCCCCCTGCGCGGGCAACGAGGGGGCCGAGGCGCTCGTGGCGCGCCTGGGGCGCGAGGCGCTCGCCGTGGGCTCGGGGCTCGACGGGGTGGCGCTCGAGTTCAGCGCGGGATTCGTGCTCGGCCATGCCGACGACGACCCTGCGGCGCTGGTGAAACGGGCCGACGAGGCGATGTACCGCTGCAAGGAGGCGCGCCGGCACGCGAGCGCCTCCGGGCGCGTGTTCGCGGGGACGGCGGGGAGGGACGGCGCATGAGCGGCATAGCGTATCTGCAGGTGGATGCCATCACCGTGTTGGTGCTGGCCATCCTGTTGGTGAACTCGGCGCTGCGCCTGCCGTACTCGCAGACGAACAAGCTCTTCCGCATCCTCGTGGTGCTGCTGATGGCGGCCTCGGCGTGCGATGCGGTGTCGTGGACGTGCGACGGATGGGCGCCCGCGTGGGCGCTGTACGGGGTTAACGTCGCGCTCGGTCTGCTGTCGGGCGCCGTGTCGTTCACCTGGTTCCTCTACGTGTGCGCCGTCGCCTTCGACTACGAGGCCTTCTTCCGGAGGCGGCTGCTTATCTTCGCGGTGTCGCTGCCGGCCCTCGCCTTCGGGGTCGTCGCGCTCTCCGCGCCGTGGACGCACGCCCTGTTCACCATCGACGGCACCGGCCATTACCAGGAGGGCACGCGCTACTACCTCCTGTACGCGCTGGGGTACAGCTATGTGGTGGCGGCTTCGGCGATAGCCCTGGTCCGCGCCGCGCGCGAGACGTTTCCCTGGAAGCGCCGCCGGCTGTACGACCTGGCCGCGTTCGTGGTGCCGCCGTTTTTCGGCGCCGTTTTGCAGGTGGTGCTGGACGGGATCGCGGTGCTGCTGCCGTCGATGGCCCTTTCCGTGCTGCTGGTGTACGTGGCCCTGCAGCGCGACGAGATCTCGCTCGACGGGCTGACGGGCCTGAGCAACCGGGCGAGCCTCGAGAGCACGCTCGAGCACCGCTGCGGCGAGGCGGCGTCGCAGCCCTGGTGCCTCGTCATGCTCGACATCGACCAGTTCAAGTGGGTGAACGACCGCTACGGGCACGTGGCGGGCGACGAGGTCCTGCGCACCATGGCCCACGCGCTCAAGATCGTGTTCGGGCGGAAGTCGGCCTTTCTGGCCCGCTTCGGCGGCGACGAGTTCGTCGTGCTGTACGACGGCGCCGGCGAGGACGAGGCGCGCGGGGCCATCGCCGAGGTGGCGCGCACGCTCGAGAGCCTGTGGACGCAGCGGGGATGGTTCGCCTCGGTGGGGTTCAGCGCGGGCTACGCGCCGGTTGCGAAGGGGGAGCGCTGCGACCCCGAGGAGCTGCTCGAACGCGCCGACGCCCTCATGTACCGCGACAAGCAACGCGAGCGGCAGGATGTAAGCCGCGGCTGACATCGCGGCTGATAAGCAGAACCTGCCCCTGTCGGAACTGGTTGAAAACGGTTATGATATGCGGTAACACGCTTTGCTCATCTGTCAGGGGAGGCTGGAGAGCGCGCATGGAGGTACGGGAGCTATACGAAACGCTGGGCGTTCCCTTCGAGGGAGTGCTTGCCGTGCTGCGCAAGGAGGATCGCATCAAGGTCTACCTCGAGCAGACGGTGGGCGACCCGTCGTTCGCCGCGCTCGCCGACGCCATGGCCGCGCGCGACTACCCGGCGGCGTTCCGGGCGGCCCACACCATCAAGGGCATGGGCCTGAACCTCATGCTGAACCCGCTCACGGACGCTGCGGTGCCGTTGGTGGAATGCCTTCGCAGCGGCTCGCCCGACGAAGCCGAGGCAGAGGCGCTGTACGGCCGGCTCAAGAAGGAGGGCGACAACCTGGCCGCCTTGGTGGGCGGCCTCTCGTGACGCCATGAGCGCAGGCAAGCGACAGACCATCCTCATCGTGGACGACACGGCGCTGAACCGGTCGTTGCTCTCCGACATCCTCTCGCAGGAATACGACATCTTAGAGGCGCGCGACGGCGTGGAGGCCGTGGAGTTGCTGCGCCGCAAGGAAGGCGCCATCTCGCTGCTTCTGCTGGACATCGTCATGCCGAACATGGACGGCTTCGACGTGCTGGCCTACCTGCACCGCCACAACTGGAGCGCCGAGATACCCGTCATTGTGATTTCGGCCGAGACCTCGCCCGCCTACATCCGCAAGGGCTTCGAGCTGGGCGTGGTGGACTACGTGAATCGCCCGTTCGACCCCGAGGTGGTGCTGCAACGCGTGCGCAACACCATCGCGCTGTACGCGAAACAGAGCCGGCTCAAAGACCTCGTGGTTGAGCAGGTGGGCGAGCGCGAGAAAACGAACACGCTCATGGTGGACATCCTGAGCACCATCGTGGAGTTCCGCAACGGCGAATCAGGGTTGCACGTCACGCGCATCCGCATCATCACCGAGCTATTGCTGGAGGCCATGAAGCGGCGCTTCCCCGAATACGAGCTCACGCCGTCGAAAATAGCGCTCATCTCCAACGCGGCGGCGCTGCACGATATAGGCAAAATTGCCACTCCCGAAGAGATTCTGAACAAGCCGGGCCGCCTGACGCCCGAAGAGTTCGAGATCATGAAGGAGCACGCCGCCGTGGGCGACGACATGTTGGCAGGGCTGCACTTCGGCAAAGACGAGCACTTGGTGCAGTACGCGCGCCAGATATGCCGTTGGCACCACGAGCGCTGGGACGGCGGCGGCTACCCCGACGGTCTGGTGGGAGCTCAGATTCCCGTGGCCGCGCAGGCGGTGTCGCTGGCCGACGTGTACGACGCCCTGGTAAGCGCGCGCGTGTACAAGCCGCCCTACACCCACGAGCAGGCTATCGCCATGATCACGAACGGCGAGTGTGGTGCGTTCAACCCCGACCTTTTGCAGTGCTTCCTCGACGACGCCGACTACATCAAAGAGATGGTGCGCATCCGCAGCGACGGCTCGAACGAGGTGTTCGACGTGGGAAAGCTCTCGCGCGAGGTGATGGAGCGCACCGCGCCGGGGCTGTCCGACCGTACGGTGTTGCTGCTGGAGCGCGAGCGCGTGAAGACGGCGTTTTTCGCGTCGCTTGAGGAAGGTGTGCTGTTCGACTTCGACCCGGGCAGCGATACGCTCGTGTTTTCGGGGACGCAGCGCGCGCAGTTCGGCCTGCCCGAGATAGTGGTGGGCATCGCCGATGCCGACGTGCCGCCCCAGGTGAAGCCCGCCTTCGGGCTGGTGCGCGACGCCGTGTACGCCGCGACGGAGGATAACCCGGTGGCGAACGTTGAATTCGAGGCCGTGGACGTGGAAGGCGTGCGCCATGCGTGCTTGGCCACGTTCCGGGTTATCTGGCTGACCGACGGCGGCCTGCCGCGCCGCATGGGGACGGTGGGGCGGCTCAAGGTTGTGGACGGCTCGGCATGATCGCGCGGGCGCGGGCCACTCTGGGAAGCCGCTTCCTCGCCTACGCGGCTATCTTCGCCGTGGCCGCCGCGCTGCTGGGCGGGGGCTACTGGCTGTACCAGCAGAGCGTGGCCGACGCGGTGGGCGGCACCACGTCGTCGTTCATGGCCCAGGTGGCCGAGCACGACGCGCAGGGCATCCGCAATCAGATGAATGGCAAATGGGACTACCTCGAGGCCCTGAGCGAGCGCATCCGGCTCAACCGCGAGGAGAACATCTCCGACATCTCGTACATGCTGGGCATCGAACGGCGCGCCTCGGCGTTCGAGCAGCTGTACCTGATCACCGAAGGCGGCACGGTGTACGCCGACTCGTATTTGAAGGCGGACCTCGGCAGCATGCCGTGGGGCGGTCTCTACGAAACGCAGGACGATCGCTTCGCGCAGCGCTACGACCTGGAAGAACCCGAGATATGGGGCGAGTACCTGCTGTACGGCGTGAAGCTGGACGCGCCCATCGCCTGCGCCGGCGAGCTTGTCGAGGGCGTGGTGGGCCTGGTTCCGCTGTCGAACATCGAGAGCAGCATGCAGTTCGAGAGCTTCGACGGCGAGGGCGTGGCGATGGTCATCCAGTCGTCGGGCGACGTGGTGACGGCGGGGCGCTACTCCAACAGCATCCACGGCAACAACTACTTCAAAAGCATCGAGGGCGCCACGTTCCTGAGCGGCTCCTACGCCGATTGCGTGCAGGCGGTGGAGCAGCGCGAGAACGCGTTCGTGGAATACCGGGGTGCCGACGGGCGATTCTATGCCGCGCTCGCGCCCATCGAGGGCAGCGACTGGTACCTGGTGGTGAAGGTGAGCAGCGCGGTGACCACCAAGCAGGTGGGCGAGCTCATGGCACGCTCGCTGCTGTTCTTCGCCCTGGCGGGCATCGTGCTGGCGGCCGTGCTCGTGGTGGTGTACCGCTCGGTGCAGAACGCGCGCATCGCCCGCGAGTCCGAGAAGGCCAAGTCGGCGTTTCTGGCCAACATGAGTCACGAGATCCGCACGCCGCTCAACGGCCTGGTGGGCCTGCAATACCTCATGCGGCAGAACCTGGGCGACAAGGCCAAGGTGGCCGAGTACCTCGACCAGGCCGACGTGTCGGCCGAGTACCTGAAAAGCGTCATTACCGACGTGCTGGACATGAGCAAGATAGAAAGCGGCCAGATGGAGCTGTACCCGCAGCCGTTCGACCTGGGGAGCATGCTGCGCGACATCGACGTGCTTATCGGCTCGCAGGCCAAGGCGCGCAACCTGAGCTTCGCCATCGATGCCGGAGGCGTGCAGGCGCCGCGCGTCGTCGGCGACGAGATGCGCATCAAGCAGTCCATCGTGAACCTGCTGGGCAACTCGCTCAAGTTCACGCCGGAAGGAGGCGCCATCACGCTCTGTGCTCTCCAGACGCCGGCCACCGAAGGATTCATTACCACGTTCACGGTGTCCGACACCGGCTGCGGCATGTCGCCGGAGTTCCTCGAGCGTATCTGGGAGCCCTTCGAGCAGGAGAGGCGCACCGCCTCGCGCAACGGCACGGGCCTGGGCACCGCGCTCACCAAGGTGCTGGTGGAGAAGATGGGCGGCACCATCAGCGTGAAAAGCCAGCTGGGGCAGGGCTCGACGTTCACCATCGACGTGCCGCTGCCCCTTGCGGAGGAGCAGGACGATACCGCCGCCCGGTCGCACGAGGGGCGCGACGAGGTCACGCTGGAGGGCATGCGCGTGCTGGTGGCCGAGGACAACGACGTGAACCGCATGATCATCGAGGACATCCTGGCCGACGAGGGTTGCGACGTCACCGCCGTGTGCGACGGGCGGCAGGCTGTGGACGCCTTCGTCGACAGCGACCTGGACGCGTTCGGCGTGGTGCTGCTGGATTTGCAGATGCCGGTGATGACCGGCTACGAGGCCGCCGAGGCCATCCGCGCGCTCGATAGGCCCGACGGCGCGCGCGTGCCCATTCTGGCGCTCACCGCCAATGCGTTCCATGAGGACGTGGAGCACGCCAAGCGCTGCGGCATCGACGAGGTGGTAACGAAGCCGCTCGACGTGGGGCTTCTGCTGGACAAGCTGAAAGTGGTGGACGACGCGGCGAAACGCGCCGACGGCGGCCGGGCGGGGCAGGCGGACGCATCCCCTGCGGCCCCGGTGGATAAGGAGGAACCACGATGAAACTGACGAAGAAGGCGCTCTCGGTGGCGCTTGCGGCCGCGCTGGCCTGCGTGCTGGCATCGTGCGGCGGTGCGGGCGGCACGGGCGGCGCGGCGGGTGGGGACGCCCCGGGTTCCGGCTCGACCGAGAAGAAGCAGGTGACCATCAACGTCAAGTGCCCGCCCATGGCCATGGCCTTCGACGAGGAGCACGCCGATGCCGAGGTGATCGACATGCTGCAGGCGGCCGGCGAGGCGTTCTGCGCCCAGTACGAGGGCGCCGACGTCACCATCAACTACACGAAGTTCCCCTACGTGGAAGAGAAGGAGTACATCATCGATATGTTCGGCACGCCCGAGGCGGCCGACGTGGTGTTCGCGGGCCCCTTCAACGTGCCCACCTATATCCATGAGGGACGCGTTGCTCCGCTCGACGACATGATAGACAACGAGCTGCGCGCCGACATCGACGACGCCATCTGGGAGCAGTGCTCGTCGGGCGGCCAAACCTACGTGATGCCGTTCTACCAGCTGCAGAACACTTACCTGGTGCGTGCCGACCTCATGCGCGAGGCGGGGCTCGACAAGTACATCCCCGCCGACGGGCAGATCGCGCAATGGTCCACCGACGAGTTCAACGAGATCCTCCAGGCGCTGAAGGCCTCCATGGGCGGCGATGCCAGCTTCCCGCTGGCCATGTTCGCGGCCGACAACCAGGGCGACACGCATACCATGACGCTGCTGCGCGCCTATGGCTGCGACTTCTACGACGAGACGGGCCACTTCAACCTGAACACGCCCGAGGGCATCAAGGCGCTCCAGTGGATAGCCGATCTGAACGAGCAGGGCATCATCCCGCGCGGGGCCGAGAACATGGATTTCTCCAGCAACATCAAGCTGTTCGAGAGCGGCCAGGAGGCCATCGTGCCCGGCAACAAGACCATCCTGAACAACGAGCGCAACCTGGGGCTGGATGTGTTCCTGGCCAACTTCCCCAGCATGGACGGCGACGGCCTGGCCACCACGTTCTTGAGCGGCTTCACCGTGTTCGACAACGACGATGCCGACAAGGTGCAGGTGGCGAAGGACTTCGTGCGCTTCGTCTACGACCACGACGAGTACCTGCAGTACGGCATTGCCGGCACGCCGGTGAACAAGTCGTATGTGGAGAAGCGCAAGGGCGACGTGGAGCTTATCGAGGCGTACAGCCAGAACTCCGAAAACACGGTGGACTTCCTGCACAACACGCCGAACTGGGAGGCCGTGCGCGCGGCGTTCTACCCGAACATGCAGGACCTGCTGCGCGGCACCAAGACGCCCGAGGAAGTGGCCGCCGCCATCGATGAGACGTGCAACGCCGCCATCGACGAGGGCTTCGCCGCCGTCGAGGCCAACAAGAAGAAGTAAGGGGCGGCCGGCATGAGGTTCACCGTCGTGGCGGTGGGGAAGCTGAAGGAGCGCTTCTGGACGGACGCGTGCGCCGAGTACCTGAAGCGCCTGCAGCCCTACGCGAAGACCGAGGTGCGCGAGGTAGCCGACGTGGACCCCGCGCGCGCCGGCGGGGTGGCGGCCGCGCGCGAGCGGGAGGGGGCCGCCGTGCTGGCGGCGCTGACGGCGTCGTCGCACGTGGTGCTGCTGGCCATCGAGGGGAAGGAGCGCTCGAGCGAGGGGCTGGCGCAGCGGCTGGACGAGCTGAAGCTGCGCGGCACGAGCGACATCGCGTTCGTGGTGGGCGGCTCCGACGGTGTGAGCGACGCCGTGCGCGCCCGCGCCGACGAGACGCTCTCGTTCGGCAAGATCACCCTGCCCCACAACCTCGCCCGCGTGGTGCTTTTGGAGCAACTCTACCGAGCCCAAAAAATCTCCCGCGGCGAACCGTACCACAAGTGAGGCCGCCTTCTGTCGCGGGAGGGGGCGGCCTTGTTGTCTGAGCGAGCGAAGCCCCCTCCGTTGTCATCCTATGAGCGAGCGAAGCTGCCCCCTATTGTCATCCTGAGCGGAGCGGCGTAGCCGCGGAGTCGAAGGATCCCCCGCGGCGCCAGCCGTTTCCCCGCATGCACGAAATTCACGCCTGTGCGAGCTGTTAGCCGAATCTAACTCGCTTGCGGATGCTTCCCGTCTCCATAATGCCAGGTCGCGCTTCGCTAAATCCCCTCGAAAGCAAGTTAGCCTCCCCCAACACCTCGCACAGACGCAAATCTCATGCACTCGCGTTCGTCCGAACCCGCTTCGCCAGGAGCGCTATAATGGCGAAACCGAGAAACCGTAGGGTGGGGGCGACCATGCCGGAGCAGCAGAACATAGAATGGAAATCGGCTTGGAAGGACGAGCTGTTCCAGTGGGTGTGCGGCTTCGCGAACGCGCAGGGCGGCACGCTGCTCGTCGGCGTCGACGACGAGGGAAGGCCCGTCGGCCTGAAGAACTCGAGCCGTCTTCTCGAGGATATCCCCAATAAGTTGCGCCAGACGCTTGGCATCATCTGCGATGTCGACCTTCGCAACGACGCCGAAGGCGTGCCGTACCTCTCCATCACGGTGCCGCCGTACCCCGTTCCCATCAGCTATAAAGGCCTCTACTATTATCGCAGCGGCAGCACGAACCAATTACTGACGGGCGCGACGCTCGATCGGTTTCTCCTGCAGAAGAAGGGTCGCACCTGGGATTCGCTGCCTCATCCGACGGCGCGCCTTGAAGACCTTCGCCTTGACGTGGTGAAACGGTTCAAGGAGCGTGCGGTGCGGAAGGGGCGCTTGCCCGAATCGGTGCTTGAGGAGTCGCTTGAGGAGCTGCTCATGCATCTGCGTCTGGTGGACGAGCGCACTGGGATGCTCACGAATGCAGCGGTGCTGCTGTTCCACGAGGATCCGGGCCGCTACTTCACCGGGGCGCATACGAAGATCGGCTATTTCGAGAACGCCGACTGGGACCTTCGCTACCAGGATGACATAGGGGGCCCGCTGGTTGAGCAGGCAGATCGGGTCGTCGACATGCTGTACACGAAGTATTTCAAGGCGCCCATCCACTACGAAGGGTTCCAGCGTGTGGATCAGTATCCTTATCCCGATGCGGCCGTGCGCGAGGCGGTGTACAACGCGCTGGTGCACAAGGAGTACGCGACAGGCATTGCCATCCAGATCAGCGTGTACCCCGACAAGCTGTACATCGCGAACAAGGGGTGCCCGCCGCAGGAGTGGACGCTCGAGGACTTGCTGGGGAAGCATACGTCCGAGCCCAACAACCCGAACATCGCGACGGCGTTCTATCTCATGGGAGACATCGAGAACTGGGGGCGCGGCGTCGGCAAGATCTGCGACGCGTGCGCGGCCGACGGCATCCCGAACCCCGAGTACACCATCAAGGCCGGAACGACCATGGTCAAGTTCGTCACGCTCCCCGAGCGCGTGGTGCGGGAGGCCACCGACCCAGTTAAGACGCCGACCGACCTAGTTACCGACCCAGTTAAGATGCCGAGTGACCCAGTGAGTGACCCAGTGAGTGACCCAGTGAGTGACCCAGTGAGTGACCCAGTGAGTGACCCAGTAGAGGCCGGCACCGACCAAGTTACCGACCAAGTTGCGATGTTGCTCGAGGTTTTAGGATCTGACGAGCTCGGCACAACGGATCTCATGAAAGCACTTGGCCTGAGCCATCGAACGGCTTTTCGCCGCAGATATATCGACCCCGCCCTTGAGCTAGGACTCATAGAGCGGACTATCCCGGAAACGCCGAACAGCAACAAGCAGAAGTACCGCAGAACGACTAAGTTGACCGACTAAGAAAGGCATCCCTATGCGCTTCATCTCGTGGAATGTGAACGGCTTGCGGGCCGTGCAGAAAAAGGGCTTCGAGGACATCGTGTGCGAGCTCGACGCCGACATCGTGGCGCTGCAGGAGACGAAGCTGCAAGAAGGCCAGGCCACGCTCGACCTGCCGCAGTACCGCGAATATTGGAGCTATGCGCAGAAGAAGGGCTACTCCGGCACCGCCGTGTTCACGAAGGAGCAGCCGCTGCAAGTGCTGCACGGTCTGGGCAGCGACTACCTGGACGCGGAGGGGCGCATCGTGGCGCTCGAGTTCCCGGGGTTCTGGTTCGTGGACGTGTACACGCCGAACGCGCAGAACGAGCTTGCACGCATCGGCCACCGCATGGAGTGGGACGACGCCTTCCGCGACTTCTGCAAGGGGCTTGAGGAGGGCGTGCTGCCGGCCGAGGTCCCGGTGCAGCGCCCCGCGCCGGGTGAGGGCCATGTGACCATCAGCGAGCTGCCGCTCACCGAGCCCGGCGAGACGGCCGAGCCGAAGCCCGTGGTCATGTGCGGCGATTTCAACGTGGCGCACCAGGAGATCGACCTCAAGAACCCGGGCCCGAACCGCGGCAATGCCGGCTTCTCCGACGAGGAGCGCGGCAAGTTCACCGACTTGCTGGAAGCCGGGTTCACCGACACGTTCCGCCACCTGCATCCCGACGTGACCGGCGCGTACTCGTGGTGGAGCTACCGCTTCAAGGCGCGGCAGAACAACGCCGGATGGCGCATCGACTACTTCCTGGTCAGCGACGCGCTGGTCCCCAAGGTGGCGAGCGCCTGCATCTACGACGAGGTCTTCGGCAGCGACCACTGTCCCGTGGGCCTGGAGCTGGAGCTGTAGAAGGCTCGCATCCTGCCGAGCTGGTTGACGATCCTGCAACGAATCTTGCCATATCATTTGGCAAGATATATAGTGATCTTGCCAAATGATATGGCAAGAAATTCAATCGCCTTGCAGGAGGGGTCGACATGGACGCGTCTATGAGGACGGTCATAGCTGAGAAGATCGAGGATTTCGCCGAAGAGGGCATCCCCGAGGTTTTCGACCGCGACTTATCCTTAGGCCGCGTCCAGCCGCCGGCGCGAGGCAACCTGGTGAACGTGGTAGTTGGCGTGCGGCGCTGCGGGAAGACCTACCGTCTGTATCAGGAAATGCGCCGGATCGTCGCGGAAGGATATCCGCAGGACTCCATCCTGTATTTCAATTTCGAAGACGAGCGACTGAAGCCTTACGAAACGGAGCTGCTGCAAGAGGTCGTCGAGGTTTTTTACGCACGCAACCCACGAGCGCGGCAAGAAGGTGCCTTCTTCTTTTTCGACGAGATCCAGGAGGTGCCGGACTGGGGTTTGTTTCTGCGTCGCATGGTCGACACCTACAAGGCGACTATATACGCGACCGGCTCGTCTTCGAAAATGCTTTCAACGGAAGTGGCCTCCGAGTTCCGCGGCCGCGCCTTGCCGCGCGAGCTCTTTCCCCTCAGCTTTTCCGAATTCGTTCGCTATCAGGGGCATGAGGTGCCTTCCCCGAACGACTCCGCTTCCGTCGAGCGTGCTTTCTCAAGCAGCAAGCGCTCGCATTTGCGGCACGACTGCGACAAATACCTGAGTAGGGGCGGCTTCGTCGCCGTCCAAAACCTGGAGCCGTCCGATGCGACGCTGCTGCTGCAGGAGTACGCGAATCGCACGGTGAACTACGACGTGATCGAGCGGTACAATATCTCAAATCCTCTGGTTGCCAGCAGTTTTCTGTCCCGGTGTCTCGCCTCTTCCGGGCGCGAGCTTTCGTTGAGCAAGGTGCACGGAGAGTTTCGAAGCAGGGGGTTGTCCACATCGCGCGAGATGCTTGCCCGGTTGCTTCGCTATTATCAAGAGGCGTACCTGTTGTTCACGGTGAAGGAGTTCTCGAGGGCGATTTCCGAAAACGCGCGCTCGAGCGCGAAAGTGTACGCGGTCGATCCGGCCATGTTCTCGGCGTTCTCGCCCTCCCCGACGCGCGACGAGGGTCAGAAGCTCGAGACGGCGGTATTCAACAAGCTCCGGCGTCAGACGAATCTGGTTCGGCAGGGAAGCATCGCCCGCTTATCGTTCGAGAAAGACTCGGCCAGGCACGAAGTCGATTTCGTCGTCGGCGATGTGCTGCTACAAGAGGCGTGGCAGCTCGTGCAGGTGTCGTGCAGCTTGGCAGATGCGAAGACGCGCCGGCGCGAGGTGCGCGCTCTGGAGGCCGCCATGCCGTTGTACGGCGTGGACGAGTCGTGGATCGTCACCCTGGACGAAACCGAGACGATCGAAACCGGGGCGGGAACCATCCATGTCGTGCCGGCTTGGAGCTGGCTGCTGGATTGAGGCGGCAGAGAGCCGTCCGTGGTATGATGCTGCGCGTTATCTTGCGATAGAAGGATGTTAATGGACAGAGCGAAAATCGAAGAGGGCGTGCGGCTCATCCTCGAGGGCGTGGGCGAGGATCCCGACCGCGAGGGGCTGCTCAAGACGCCCGAGCGCGTAGCGAAGATGTACGAAGAGGTGTTCGCCGGCCTCGAGCAGGACCCGGCCGAGCACTTCGAGACGACGTTCGACGAGCACCACGAGGAAATGGTGCTCGTGCGCGACATCCCGTTCTACTCGATGTGCGAGCACCACCTGGTGCCGTTCTTCGGCATGGCGCACGTAGCCTACATCCCGGCGGCCGACGGGCGCATCTGCGGCCTGTCGAAGCTCGCGCGCCTCGTGGACGTGTTCGCGAAGCGCCCGCAGGTGCAGGAGCGCCTGACCTCGCAAATCGCCGACACGCTCATCGAGGAGCTGCATCCCCAGGGCGTGATCGTGGTGCTCGAGGCGGAGCATCTGTGCATGAGCATGCGCGGCGTGAAGAAGGCCGGCGCGAAGACCACCACGAGCGCCGTCCGCGGCGCCTTCGAGCGCAGCCAGGCCACCCGCGCCGAGGCCCTGTCCCTCATCTTCGCCCGAAGGGACTGAGCGCGCCGCGGGTTCCCTGTGCGTATCGGATGTTTCACGTGAAACATCTGTTTGTGATCAGGTACTATAGTCTTCACACATTTTGGTGCAGGCGAGGGAAGGACAGCCAATGAAGTGCGTTATCTCGGTTCTGGGCAAGGATCGCAGCGGCATCGTTGCGGCGGTGGCTACGGCGCTCGCGGAGTGCGGCGCGAACATCGACGACATCAGCCAGACCATCTTGGAGGACATCTTCTCCATGACGATGCTCACTACGCTCAACCCCGAGGTGGCCGACTTCAACACCGTGCAGGAGCGCCTCGAGCAGGTGGGCGCCGACCTCGGCGTGCAGATCATCATCCAGCGCGAGGACGTCTTCCAGTACATGTACAAAATCTAGCGGCGGGCGTCTCACCTGGGGAGGCTACTTCCGGTGGCCTCGGCGGCGGGCGAAAAGCATCCCCTAGTTGGTTGAGGAAACCGGCGGCTCGGCGCACACTGAAGGCGTGATCAGCGTACGAGAGGAGAGCGCCATGGGATTCCGCGAGAACCTGCAACACCTACGCGAGACGCGCACCATGACCCAGAGCGAGCTGGCGATGCTGGTGGGCGTGAGCCGCCAGTCGGTGACGAAGTGGGAAGCCGAGAAGAGCTACCCTGAGATGGACAAGCTCATCCGGCTGTGCGAGCTGTTCGAGTGCACGATAGACGACCTCGTGCGCGGCGATCTGACCGGCCGCGCGCCCGACCTTGCCCGCTCGATGCCCGAGGACGCGCCGCCGGTGGACGCGTGCGGCTACGACGAGGCCATGCGGCGGTTCGCGTGGAAGCTGCCGGCGGGTCTGGCAATGTTCGTGGTGGGATTCGGGGTGGCGGCCATTGCCACCAGCCTGTTCGCCGCTAATCCGAGTGCGTATCCCTACCTTGCGTACCTCCTGTGCGCGGCGGTGGGTGTGGGGCTGGCGGCGTCCGCGTGCCTGGGGTATCGGAGGTTTCGCCGGGAGCATCCCTACATCGAGGATTTCTACACGGAAGAGCAGAAGGCCGCCGCGCGCCGCAGCCGGAAGCGCGGGGTGTTGGCTGGCGTTGCACTGCTTGCGGTTGCGCTGTTCCTGGCAAGCACGTTCATGCTCGCCATCGTGAGCATGTTCGACCTGTGGGTGCCGGTGATGGCCGTGAACTGGATGACCCCCTTCCTGTTCTGGCTCGCCATCGCCGCGTCGTTCGCCCTCATCCTGCACGCCTTCCTGAACGCGAGGCGCGTCAACGTGGCCCGGTACAACCGCGCCGCCGAACGAGCCGCCGACCGCGATGCCGACCTGGCTACCACCATAACCGCCGCCTTGCAACCGAAGCCCGCGGAACCAGAAAGCGACTGACCGCTGCCGCAGCAGCCGTGCACGCGAATCGCCCTCCGGCGACACAAAACCGCCCCTCGTGCGAGAGGCGGCGAAAGGTTTCCGGGTGGTGATTTTCATCGACCTGGGGTTATGCTGGCAACTCATGAGCCGCCATGAGCGAAAAGCACCTCCGAAGTCCCTCACGGCTTTCACGAGAACGGTTTTTGTGCAGCGTGACTCGTTTCGCGTGCAGGTGGTTCGGCTCGTCTTCAGTTTGCGGTCTGGAGCGACTCAAGTGATTCCGCAGCTTCGCTCAGTTGCGTTGCGCACTGTTTGAGGGTCGTAATCGCGAGCCATACTGTCGCGAGAGAATCTCGATGGTCAAGCTTTTGGCCGCTTTGAAGACGTTGCCAAAACAACTCGAAGCAAAAAATTATTCCTGCGAGTGTAAGTTCTACCTCGGCGATGAGTTCGCCGGTTTCGGCTAGTTGGGGCATAGTCATTCGTTTCCCTTTGAATTGAGCTGCACTACGCGTTTTTCACAGTAGCATAGCAAAAAGCAAAATGCTCACTTAAAGTGTTGCAGCTAACGCCAGGCGGTGCGCGAGCATAGGCGAATGTCCACTTTACGGGTACAGCTTGGTTGGCGCATCAAGGATCTGCGCGAGGAGCGTGGATTGTCGCAGCGCGCTTTCGCGAAGAGGATAGGCATGAGCGCCACGTACCTCGCCGACGTCGAACGCGGCGCTCGCAACATCAGCTTGGACAACATCAGGCGTATCGCTGATGGCTTCGACGTGAGTGTCGGCGAGCTTATGGAGTCACTGCGAGACTACGAATAGCCTCACTCCACTTCCACCAGGGGCTTCAGGTCGCCATAGCCTTCGGCGTCCATGTCCTCAAGGGGGACGAAGCGCAGCGACGCGCTGTTGATGCAGTAGCGCAGCCCGCCCTCGGCGGCGGGGCCGTCGGTGAACACGTGGCCCAGGTGCGAGTCGCCCACGCGGCTCTTCACCTCGGTGCGGTCCATGCCGTGGCTGCCGTCCTCGCGCTCGACGATCACCTCCGGGTCGATGGGCTTGGTGAAGCTGGGCCAGCCGCAGCCCGCGTCGTACTGGTCGGCCGACGAGAATAGCGGCTCGCCGGTGACCACGTCCACGTAGATGCCGGGCTCGACGTTGTCGTAATACTCGCCGCTGAACGGCTGCTCGGTCGCGGCGTTCTGCGTGACGTCGAACTGCTCGGCGCTCAGCGACTCGCGCAGCTCGCCTTCGCTCGGCTTCTCGTAGAGGCTCGCATCGAGCGACCCCTCCTCGACGAACGCCCGAAGCTCCGAAAAGTCCACGTGGCAGTAGCCGCCAGGGTTCTTGTCCAGGTAGTCCTGATGGTACTCCTCGGCCTCGTAGAAGTTGGAGAGCGGCGCCAGCTCCACGGCCAGGTCCTTCCCGACGGCCGCGCGCTCGGCCTCCATCGCGGCCTCGAGCACGGCAAGGTCGGCCTCGTCCGCGTAGTAGATGCCGGTGCGGTACTGCGTGCCGGCATCGTTGCCCTGGCGGTTCACGCTGGTGGGGTCGATCAGCCCGAAGTAATGCTCGACCAGCGTCTGCAGGCTCACCGCATCGGGGTCGTAGCGCACGCGCACCGTCTCGGCGAACCCGGTGGCGCCGGTGCACACCTGCTCGTACGTGGGGTTCTCGCCGGTGCCGTTCGCGTAACCGGACGTCGTTTCCGCCACGCCGGGCACGAGCGAGAAGTATGCGTCCACGCCCCAGAAGCAGCCGCCGGCGAAGTAGACTTCGTGCAGATTGCCTAGATCCGGCTCCACCTGCTTGAAAGGGAGGGCCTTCGCCTGCTCGTAGGTGAGGTCGCCGCCCAGGTCGGCGAAGGAGCCGCCGGTCGAGGCGCCGCCGTCAGCAGACGGCGCGGCGTTCGAGCAGCCGGCCAGGATCGCAGCGGCCGCCAAGGCTATCGTGCAGACGAGGGTGCGGGCGCGCGCGGACATATCGGGCTCCTTTCTCGTATCCTACCATCATACGCCGTTTCTCGCCGTTGCGCGCCCGCGTCCGTTTCGTCATAACCCGTTACCGAAAGGTGGTGGCCGTTCGTCTCCATAAATGGTACTATACTGGTACCATATAAAGGTATCACAAACGGGAGGAGCGGCATGGCAACGGCGGTGGAGACGATGGTGAAGCGCGCGACGGCGCAGTGGGAGCAGAGGACGGTCGACAGCGTGGTCGTGAAGATCACGTACCTGAACGAGGACGACGCGCCGGTGGGCGACGACGAGATCCGCTCCTACATCGCGCGCGGCAACGAGCAGCATCCCAACAGCATGGTCACGGCGCTCGAGCTGGACGTGGACGGCGCCGACGTGGACATCCGCTACGAGCTGGCGCCGGTGCCCTTCGACCGCATCCGCCGCATCACCGGATACCTGGTGGGCACGATGGATCGCTGGAACGACGCGAAGACCGCCGAGGAGTCCGACCGCGTCAAGCACGGCGTCACCCGCGAGGAGCGCGCCTTCAACTGCTCAAACGGCTGCTAGTCGCTCGCCCCGCCAGGGAGTTTTCCGATAGCCAACGGGCCGCAGCTGCCAAGCCGCGGCCCGTTTTCGCATGCGGAGGAGTTCATCTTCGGCCGAAACACACGCAAAACCGCGCTGTGGCGTGTGTTTCGGCCGAAGATCGGACTGCGGCGCGACGCTGACCGCCGTCGGAATCGGTCCGGCGAACCGTCGTGCTAGAATGCCATCTTGCACGACTGGTTGGCACGCGTGACGAAGCGACGGGAGAGCCATGACGAAAATCCATTCCTACACCTGCTCCATCAACGCCGATATCGTCGACGCGTTCTGCGCGCTGCAGAAAGGGTTCACCGACCAGTTCGTCTACTACCGCAAGGACCGCCCGGTGCGCCTCATGGGCCTCGGTCGCTGCATCGCGCTGCCGACGCTCGACGACGCCGACTGCGAGCTGGAAGGCCCCGTGGGCCAGCAGCCTGTCTTCTTCTCGTTCAACCGCTTTGACGCGGAGAACCCCGCGCCTACCGACGACCTGTTCGAGGCGTTCCCGCGCCTGAAGTTCATGCTGCCGGAGATCGTGCTCATTGAGAACGAGCACGGGCCGCTCCTCCAGGTGAACTCGCTCGGCCCGGTGTACGCGGGGCGCATCGAGCGCTTCGTCCGCCAAGCGCTGGCCGCACCGCCGCGCCGCCGCGAGACGGTGCCGTACCGCATCGTGCCGGACTCGCGCGAGGCGTGGGCCGACGCCGTGGCGGCAGGGCTTGCGGCCATCGAGGAGGGCCGCGTGGACAAGGTGGTGCTCTCGCGCCGGCAGAAGCTGGTGGCCGAGCACCCCTTCTCGTCGAAGGACCTGCTGGTGAACCTCATCGACGGCCCGGCGCGCGGCACGGTGCTGCTGTACCGCTACGCCGACGTGTTCTTCTGCGGCTGCACGCCGGAGCTGCTCGTGCGCAAGCGCGGCGCCGAAGTCGAGAGCATGTGCCTGGCGGGAACGTGCCCCGCGGGCGGATCCGAGGAGGAGCGCGCGCGGCTGGCGGCCGAGCTCATGGCCGACGAGAAGAACCGCGCCGAGCACGACTACGTGGTGAAGTTCATCCGCGAGGTGTTCTGCCGCACGTGTTACGGCGTGGACGTGCCCGCCGAGCCGGGGATCCTCCCGCTCACGCACGTGCAGCACCTGTGCACGCCGGCGCGGGCGCGCATGCTGGAGGGCGTTGATTTGTGGACGATGATGGGCGACCTGCATCCCACGCCAGCCGTGGCGGGCACGCCGGTGGGCGAGGCGCAGATGCTGCTGCGCGAGATCGAGGCGTACAACCGCGGGTTCTTCGCCGGCGCGTGCGGCTACATCGACGGCGCGGGCGACGGCGAGTTCTCCGTGGCGCTGCGCACGGGCGTGTTCGACGGCGAGATCGGCTGGGTGTACGCCGGCTGCGGCATCGTAGCCGGCAGCGTGGCCGACGACGAGTACGACGAGATCGGCATGAAGCTGAAGACCATCCTCAGCGCCTTCGAGGGAGGCGAGGCATGATGACGGCCGACCCGGCCGCAACGGCGTTGTTCCTGGGCGCGTTCTTCGACGAGCTGGCTCGCTGGGGCGTGCGCGACGTGGTGGTGAGCCCCGGTTCGCGCTCGACGCCGCTGTCCATGACGGCCTACGAGCTGTCGCGGCGCGCGCCGGAGCGGATGCGCCTGTTCGTGGACGTGGACGAGCGCGGCGCGGCCTTCTTCGCGCTCGGGCTGGCGAAGGCGAGCGGCCGCCCCGCCGCCGTCGTCTGCACGTCGGGCACGGCGGTGGCGAACTACTACCCGGCCGTGATGGAGGCCGAGTCGTCGCGCGTGCCGCTGCTCGTGCTCACGGGCGACCGGCCGCCGCGGCTGCAGGGCCTCGGCGCACCGCAGACGTGCGACCAGCTGAACGCCTACGGCGACCACGTGCGGGCGTTTCGCCAGATGCCGCTGCCGACGGCCGACGGCATGGCGCTCGCGTTCGCCCGCCAGGCCGCGCGCGAGGCGGTCATCGCGGCGGGCGAGGGCTGCTGCGGCGGGCCCGTGCACTTGAACTTCCCGTTCGACGAGCCGCTCAAGCCCGATTTCGCCGTGGAAGGCCTGTTCGAAGCGGGTCGTCGCGCGGATGTTTCACGTGAAACATCCGTCGCCGTTTCGCGGCAGCTTGCGCCGGAGGCCGCCGAGCGCCTGGCCGCGCTGCTGACCGGCCGACGCGCGCTCGTCTACGCGGGTGAGGGAACCTGCGCGAACGATGACGAGGCGCGCGCGGTGCTGGCCTGGGCGCACGCGTTCGACCTGCCGCTTCTGGCCGATCCGCTCTCGGGTCTGCGCGACTTCGATGACGCGCTGGTCATCGATAACTACGACAGCATTATTGCCGCAGGCGGCGTGGCTCCCGACGAGCTGCGGCCCGAGGCGATCGTGCGATTCGGCCGCTATCCGGTGTCGAAGAAGGCCGCGCAGATGGCCGCCGCGTCGGGCGCGGCGCAGGTGGTGGTGGATCCCCTCGAGACACGCGACTTCAACGCCGCCACCGACGTGTTCGCGCCGTGCGAGCCTGCGGAGTTCGCCCGCTCGCTGCTCGCGGCGCTGCCCGACCCGGTGCCAGCGTCCGGGGCCTTCGCGAGCGCGTGGATCGCCGCGAACGACGCCGCCCGCGAGCGCATCGCGGCGGTGGACGACGTGGAGGCCGGCTTCGAGGGCGCGTTCGTCCGGCGCGTCGTGGAGCTTGCGCCGGAGGGGTCGTGCCTGTTCGCGGCTAATTCCATGAGCGTGCGGGCGCTCGACACGTTCTACCTGAAAAGCGCCAAGCGCCTGACGGTGCTGTGCAATCGCGGCCTCAACGGCATCGACGGCACGGTGTCCACGGCGCTCGGCGCGGCGCAGCGCTTCGCGCAGACCACGCTCGTCACCGGCGACCTCACGCTGCTGCACGACCTGAACGCGCTCGCGCTCCAACGCGAGCTGCGCGTGCAGCGCACTGCGGGCGGACCCGCGCCCAGCATCGTCATCGTGCTGCTCAACAACGACGGCGGCGGCATCTTCGACATGCTGCCCCAGAAGTCGGAGGACGCCTACTTCGAGCGGCTGTTCCTCACGCCGCAGGAGGTGGACTTCGAGGCCGCCGCGCGTGCCTTCGCCGTGCCGTACCGCCGCACCGACACCGTGCCGGCGTTCGACGAGGCCTACCGCGCGCTGCTCGGCACCCCCGGCATCTCGCTCATCGAGGCCCGCGTCCCCCTGGAAGGCCTCAAGGACCGCTACCGCCCGTACTGGTAGCGCATTATCGCTCCGAAAACACGCCTCGTGCGCTGAGGTGTGTTTTCGGAGCGAAGATCGGTGGTCGAAACGGGGAAAGGAGGGCGGATGCAGGTGGAACGGTTCGAGCATGCGGGGGTGCGCTACGGCGTCCGGAGCTGGGGGGCGGGCGGCGCGCCGGTGGTGCTCGTGCACGGATTCGCGCAGAGCGCGGCGTCGTGGGACGAGGTGGCTCCGCTGCTTGCGCGCGACCGCGCGGTCTGCGCGCTCGACCTGGCGGGCCATGGTGCGAGCGACCGACCGGTCGATCCGGCCCCCTACGCCCTCGACGCGCAGGCCGAAGCGCTGCTTGCATTCCTCGCCGGCTTCGAGCGCCGGCCGGCCGTCGTCGGCTACTCGATGGGCGGCCGCGTCGCCCTCGCGGCAGCCGTCAAAAACCCGCACGCCTTCGCCGCCCTCATCCTGGAAGGCGCCGGCCTCGGCCCCGCCACCGCCGACGAGCGCGAAGCCGCCCGCGAGCGCGACCTCGCCAACGCCGCCCGGCTGCGCGCCGAGGGCGTCCTCGCCTTCATGGACGCCTGGGAGCGCCTGCCCCTGTTCGCCACCCAGCGCGACCTGCCCGCCGCGACCCGCGAGGGCGTGCGCGCCGGCCGCCTGGCCAACGACGTCGAGTCCCTCGCCCGCACGTTCGAGCACGCCGGCCAGCACGCCATGCCCGACCGCGCCGTCGTGCTCGCGGCCCTCGCCCAGCTGCGCGACGGCGGCGTCCCCGTGCTCTACCTGGCCGGCGAGCGCGATGCGAAGTACCGCGCCCTCGCCGAAGGGCTCGCGACTGCCGGCTTGGCCGAGACGCGCATCATCGAAGGCGCGGGCCACAACGTCCACCTCGAAGCCCCCGACGCGTTCGCGCGGGAAGTGTCCGCGTTCCTTTCCGCCCGCTAATCCGCGGGCGCGTATAATAGACGAGAAACGAAAGCACGCCCGACAGGAGAGCACATGGCCGACCTACTCCTCGACCGCCACCTCGGCGCGGCCGACACCGCCCAGGCGATCAAGTCCTACACGGAAATCGAGATCCCCGCGAGCCTGCGCGACGACCTCGCGCTGTTCCTGCGGTTGGAGCGCAAGGTGCTCAAGGAGTACGACCCGGCCGTCTGCGAGCTGTTCGACCGCCTGTTCAACAGCGTGATCAGGGCGAACGAGGGCAATCCTGGCACGGTGGCGGCCGAAGAGCCAACGGATGGCCAAGGCATCCCCACAGCCGACACCCCGGGTGCGCTGGCGTTTCGCCAGGCCGTCGCGCTCATCGACGGGCTGCCGGTCGATCAGGCGCAGATGGTGGTGCGGGCGTTCACGTCGTTCTTCCACCTGGCCAACCTCTCCGAGGAGCACTACCGCGTGGTGTCGCTGCGCGAGCTGGAGCGCGGCGTGTCCATGGATTCGGCCGTGGACGCATCCAACGAGCTGGTGGTGGCGTACAGCCGCCTGCTGGACGAGGTGGGCCCCGAGCGCACGGCCGAGCTGCTCGGCCGCCTGGAATTCCACCCCGTGTTCACCGCGCATCCCACCGAGGCGCGCCGCAAATCGGTGGAGGGCAAGATCCGCCGCATCGCCGAGCTGCTGGACGAGCATCCGCATCTGGGTGGATCGGCCCTGGTGGAGAACGAGCGCCACATGCTGCAGGAGATCGACGCGCTCGTGCGCACGTCGCCCACCGAGATGAAGAAGCCCACGCCGCTCGAAGAGGCCGACACCATCATCGACATCTTCGACAACACGCTGTTCGACCTGGTGCCGCAGGTGTATCGCCGCTTCGACGACTGGGTGCTGGGCGAGGACGCCGGCAGCGTGCCGCCCGTGTGCCCGGCGTTCTTCCATCCCGGCAGCTGGATCGGGTCGGATCGCGATGGCAATCCCAACGTCACCGCCAAGGTGTCGCGTCGCGTGGCCGCCAAGTATTTCGGCCACATGGTGTCGAAGCTGGCCGAGGCGTGCCGCGAGGTAGGGCGCAACCTCACGCTGGAGGCGCGGCGCACCCCGCCGTCCGAGGAGCTCATGGACCTATGGAGCCATCAGGTAGAGATGAGCGAGACGCTCACCGCCCGCGTGGCCGATGAGCTGGGCTTCGAGCCGCATCGCACCGTGATGCTGGTGATGGCCGCGCGCCTTGAGGGCACCGCCGCGCGCAACGTGGACATCATGTACCGTTCGCCCGACGAGCTTTTGGCCGACCTGCGCATCGTGCAGGACTCGCTCGCGCAAGCCGGGGCCGTGCGCGCCGCCTACGGGCCGGTGCAGACGCTCGTGTGGCAGGTGGAGACGTTCGGGTTCCACCTGGTGGAGATGGAGTTTCGCCAGCATTCGGTGGTGCACGAGCGCGCGCTGGCCGACATCCGCGCCCACGGCGTGCACGGCAAGCTCGACCCCATGACCCGCGAGGTGCTCGACACGTTCCGCGCCATCGGGGCCATCCAGAAGCGCTACGGGCAGAAGATGGCGCGCCGCTACATCGTGTCGTTCACGAAGCGCGCAAGCCACATGGCCGACGTGTACGAGCTGGCCGACCTGGCCTTCTCGCACGCGCAGGACGTGCCCGCGCTGGACGTGATCCCCCTGTTCGAGCAGTTGGAGGACCTGGAGGGGTGCACCGAGGTGCTCGACGAGATGCTGCGGCTGCCGGCCGTGCGGCGTCGGCTTGAGCAGACGAACCGGCGCATGGAGGTCATGCTGGGCTACTCGGACTCCTCGAAGGACGCCGGTCCGGTCACGGCCACGCTCGCGCTGCATTCCGCGCAGGAGCGCATCGCGCGCTGGGCCGAGGAGCACGACATCGACCTCGTGCTCATGCACGGCCGCGGCGGCGCGGTGGGACGCGGCGGCGGCCCGGCCAACCGCGCGGTGCTCGCCCAGCCGAAGGGCTCGGTGAACTGCCGCTTCAAGGTGACCGAGCAAGGCGAGGTCATCTTCGCGCGCTACGGCGACCCCACGCTGGCCCTGCGCCATGTGGAAGGCGTGGCGGCGGCCACGCTGCTGAGCTCCGCGCCGTCCGTGGAGCGCGCGAACACCCAGGCCACCGAGCGCTACGCCGAGGCCGCGGCGCGCCTGAACGAGGCCGCGCACCGCCGCTACCTGGACCTTCTGCACGCGGACGACTTCGCGCCGTGGTTCTCCACCGTCACGCCGCTCGCCGAGGTGGGCCTGCTGCCCATCGGCAGCCGTCCGGCCAAGCGCGGCCTGGGTGCGCAGTCGCTCGACGATCTGCGCACCATCCCCTGGGTGTTTTCGTGGTCGCAGGCGCGCATCAACCTGGCCGCGTGGTACGGCCTGGGCACCGCGTGCGAACAGCTGGGCGACCTGGAGCTTCTGCGAGAGGCGTACCGCGAGTGGCCGCTGTTCGCCACGTTCATCGACAACATCGAGATGTCCATCGCCAAGACCGACGGGCGCATCGCCAAGATGTACCTGGCGCTGGGCGACCGCGACGACCTCGCGCGCACCGTGCTGGAGGAGATGCGGCTCACGCGTTCGTGGGCGCTCGCCATCGTGGGCGACGAATGGCCGCTGGAGCACCGCCGCGTGCTGGGCTGCGCCATCCGCGTGCGCAACCCCTACGTGGACGCGCTCTCGCTTGCGCAGGTGAGGGCCCTGCGCGTCATCCGCAGCCAGCAGGAAGAGCTTACCAAAGGACAGAAGGCCGCCTACCTGGCGCTCATCCTGTCCACCGTCACCGGCGTCTCCGCCGGCCTTCAGAACACGGGGTAGGGGGGCGTCGCGCCCCCCTTAAGCGGATGGTTGAAGGAAGCACCAATTCTGAGGATATTCTCAGGCTCGACACACAAGATGTTGAGTTGCTGTAGTATATAGGCAATCGTATCGAACCCCCTTCAAACGCAGCGCGCACGATGTCAGGCCACTTCGTCATGCGCGCATTCGAAAGGATGGCTATGGGCGACATCGCATGGCAGGCGGGCAAAGCGTACCGCGAGATCATCTATGAAACCTGCGAGGGCATCGCCAAGATATCCATCAACCGGCCCGAGCGCCGCAACGCGTTCACCCCGCTCACCGTCAACGAGCTCTACGACGCCTTCACTGTGGCGCGCGACGACGCGGAAATCGGCGTCATCATCCTCACCGGGGCCAATCACGACGGCCGCCCCGAGGATCAGGCGTTCTGCAGCGGCGGCGACCAGAAGATCCGCGGCAACGGCGGCTACGTTGGCGAGGACAACATCCCGCGCCTGAACGTGCTCGACCTGCAGCGCCTCATCCGCGTGGTGCCCAAGCCCGTCATCGCCATGGTGAACGGCTACGCCATCGGCGGCGGCCACGTGCTGCACATCCTGTGCGACCTGTCGCTTGCGGCCGACACGGCCAAGTTCGGCCAGACGGGCCCCAAGGTGGGCAGCTTCGACGCGGGCTACGGCGCGGGATATCTCGCCAACATCGTGGGCCAGAAGAAGGCACGCGAGATATGGTACCTCTGCCGTCAGTACACGGCCGCCGAGGCGCTCGAGATGGGCCTGGTGAACAAGGTGGTGCCCTTCGACCAGCTGGAAGAGGAGTGCGTGAGCTGGGCGCGCGAGATGCTGCGCCTTTCCCCCACGGCGCTGCGCTTCATGAAGGCCTCGTTCAACGCGGCCACCGACGGCCTCGCGGGCATTCAGCAGCTGGCCGGCGATGCGACGCTTCTGTACTACACCACCGATGAGGCGAAGGAGGGCCGCGACGCGTTCAAGGAGAAGCGCGTGCCCGACTTCACCCAGTTCCCGAAGTTCCCGTAGGATCTGGCGGCACGCGTCCAAGCGGCGCAGGCGAAGAAGATAAGAGGGTGGGGCGCAGGATACGATGATCAGCGCGTTTGAAAGCTCGGTGCGGCAGCACCCGCAGCGCACGTGCTTCACGTACGTGGACGAGGCGGGGGAGGAGCGGGCGTACTCGTATCGCGAGACGCGCATGCTCTCCGCCGCCCTCGCGCGTCTTCTGCAGGATCGTGGCGTCCGCCCCGGCGACTGCGTGTCGGTCGACCTGCCGAACTGCGCCGCGTACGTGTTCCTCGTGCTGGCCGCAGCCTACGGCGGCTTCGCACTGGTCACGCTCAACAACCGTCTGACCAGCGCGGAGAAGTATGCCCGCCTCATGGAGATCGAGCGCAAGCCCGGCATGCGGGTGGCCCTGCGCATCGACGAGGGCAACGTCGAGCGCTTCACGGACGAGGCCGTCGCCCTGCTCTCCGGCGAAGGCGGCTCCGACGACGCCTCCCGTACGAGCGGCCGCATCCGCCGGACCAGTTTCACCGCGCGGGCGAACGCGGTGACGGCCGCGCCCCGATCGACGCGCGCGCTCGGGCGCGCCGGAACGGGCCGCGCCTCGATCAGGCGCCGCGACGAGGTGGCGCGCCAAGACGCCGTGGAAAGCGTCATCCACTTCGCCGAGCACGCGGCGCACGTGTTCGACCGCGCCTCGCGCGCCATCGTCATGTTCACCTCCGGCACGACGGGCCGCGCGAAAGCCGTGGCGCTCGCCTGGGAGAACCTGTGCAGCGCGTCCGAGGCGTCCAACGCCGTGCTCAACCGCCGCGGCGAGGGGCTGTGGCAGGCGGCGCTGCCGCTCTACCATGTCGGCGGTTTGCAGGTGATGCTGCGCAGCCTGCTCAACGACACGCCGTTTCTGCTCTATCGGCGCTTCGACGCCGTCCGCGTGCTCGCCGACGCCGCGCGCAAGGGCGCCACGCACGTTTCGGTGGTGGACAAGATGCTCCAGGACATGCTGGCCGCAAGCGGCGACGCGGCGGCCGAGGCCCTGCGCCGCTACACGTGCATCCTGCTGGGCGGCGGCGCGACGAACCCGCGCACGCTCGAGCGCGCCCGGGCGGCCGGCGCGCGGGTGTACGCGAGCTACGGCATGACCGAGACGTCCAGCCAGGTGGCGCATGCCCAGGTGACGCCATCGTTTCGCGGAGGCCTGCGCCTGCTCCCCGGTTACGCCGCGCACATCGTCGATCCCGGCGAGGATGGGTTCGGCCGCCTGGCCGTGAAGGGCCCGGGCCTGTTCGACGGCTACCTCAACGCCCGCGCGGCGTTCACGGTGGACGGGTACTTCCTCACCGGCGACACTGCGGCGCTCTTCGGCGGCCGCCTCTACGTGAAGGAGCGCACGGAGGACATGTTCGTCTCGGGCGGCGAGAACGTCTACCCCGCCGAGATCAGGGAGAAGCTCCTGCGCGTGTCCGGCGTCGCGGACGCGCACGTGTTCGGCGCGCCCGACCCCGTATGGGGCCGCCGGCCGGTCGCGTTCGTCGAGCGCGAGCGCGCCGACCGCCAGACGAACCGCCAGCTCGCGGCCTCGGTGCGGGCCAGCCTCGAGCCGCGGCTCTCGAAGCTCTACCTGCCCAAGCACATCTGCGTGCTCGACGAGTTCCCGCGCACGGGCATCGGCAAGGTCGATCGCGCCGCGCTCGAGCAGCGCTACGAGCAGCGCATCGAGGTGGCCCGCGTCACGCTCCATCGCATCAAGCTGCCGTTCGTCACGCCGTTCCGCACGCCGAAGGGCACGCTCGCGCAGCGCGAGTCCGTCATCGTGGAGGTGACCGACCGCGCGGGGCGCACGGGCCTCGGCGAATGCGTGGCGTTCTCCACCGACTGGTACCTGCCCGAGACGCTCGACCAGGACGTGCGTGTGCTGCGCGACGTGCTGGCGCCGCTCGTGACAGGCGAGGCGTTCCTCCATCCGCGCGAGGTGAGCGAGGCCTTCGCGGCCGTTCCCGAGGCGTCGGCGTTCCCGCTCGCCTGCGGCGCGCTCGAGCCGGCGCTGTGGGACCTGTACGGCAAGATCGTGAAGAAGCCCCTGTGGCAGCTCATCGGCGGAACGCGGCGCGGCGGCGCGCAGGGCGCGAGCGCTTCGGTGCCGGCGGGTGCGGTTATCGGCCTGGGATCGGTGGCCGAGACGGTGGCTGCCGCGCGGCGCTGCGTGGAGTCGGGCTACCGCCGCGTGAAGCTGAAGGTGGCGCCGGGCAGCGCGCTCGCCTGCGCCCGCGCCGTGCGGGCGACGTTCCCGCACCTCATGATCACGCTCGACGCCAACCAGAGCTTCATCGAGCGCGATGCCGAAGAGCTGCGCGCGCTCGACGCGTGCGGCATCGCCTGGATCGAGGAGCCGCTCGACCCGCGCCGCCCGCCTGCGGGCGCGCCGTCAAACCTGTTCAGCCGCTTATCTCGGCTGCAGCGCACCATGAAGACGCCCGTGTGCCTGGACGAGTCCATCGCCCGCCCCCGCGACCTCTCCCGCGCGCTCGCGTACCCCGAGCTGCGCTGCTACGCCGTGAAGGCGGCCAAGTTCGGCGGCATCCAGCCCACGCTCGACTTCCTGGCGCTGGCCCGCGAGCGCGGCTTCGACGTGTGGATGGGCGGCATGTACGACACCGGCGTGTCGAAGCGCATGCACGCCGCGTTCGAGACGCTCGAGGGCGTGTCCGCACCCGGCGACATCGGCGCGACGGCCCGCTACTTCTCCTCCGACGTGACCGATCCGCCCCACACGGCGGAGCGCGGCCACGTGACCCTCAATCGCGCCGGCCACGAGCACGGCCTGGGCTGCGACCTCAACCGCTCGACCCTGGCCAACGTCACCGTCGACCGCATCGTCATCGGGGGATGAGGCAAAAGGCCGGGGCGGGACATTGTCCCTTTGTCACGCCCCCGGCCTTTTGTCAGCATGCAAAATATTGCATAACAGGCTGACGTAATGCAGTGCGGTGGGGTATGATGCTATTCGTCGTCGTCAAACGAGGAACGGTGATCTCATGAGCGAATCCGCATCGAACCACCAGCCAGCGGCCGTTGCGGCCCCCGACCAAGGGAACCAGGGAGGACTCGGCATCTTCCGCCTGGTCACCGCCGTTATCACGCTCATCGTGGGCGCGGGCGTGTTCACGCTGTCGGGCGACCAGGCCACCGGCGGCGCGAGCGGCGCGGCCATCCTCACGGCCTGGGGCATCTCGGGCGTGGGCGTGCTCTGCCTCGTCATGACGTTCTTCGCGCTCTCCCGCGTGAAGCCCAAGCTCAAGGGCGGCATCTACAGCTACGCGAACGCCGGCTTCGGCGACTTCCTCGGCTTCAACAGCGCATGGGGCTACTGGATCAGCGCGCTTCTGTGCACGGTGAGCTTCTCGGCGCTTTTGTTCGGGGCGCTCTCGTACTTCTTCCCCGTGTTCGGCGGCGGCAACAACCTGCCGTCCATCATCGGCGCCAGCTGCGTCATCTGGTTCTACGCGTTCCTTGTGTCTCGCGGCGTGAAGGAGGCCACGGGCGTGAACGCCATCATCACCATCAGCAAGTTCGTGCCCATCTTCGTGGCCATCACCGCCATCATCTTCTTCCAGAAGTTCGACCTGGGCATCTTCCTGGCCAACATGGCGCAGGGCGCCGACCCCGGTCTGCCGTTCTTCGACCAGGTGAGCAACACCATGATGATCACCATCTGGGTGTTCGTGGGCATCGAGGGCGCGGTGGCCATCTCGGGCCGCGCCAAGAAGGACAAGGACGTGGGCAAGGCCACCATCATCGCCTTCGTGTGCGTGCTGTCCATCTACCTCATGGTGAGCACGCTGTCCATGGGCGTCATGCCGCTGGCCGACCTGGCCGAGCTGCCCAACCCCGCGCTCGCCGGCGTCATGGAGCATGCGGTGGGGCCGTGGGGCGCCACCCTCATCAACTTCGGCGTGGTGCTCTCGCTCGTGGGCGCGATGCTGGGCTACACGGTGCTCTCGAGCGAGATGCCCTATGAGGCCGCTGAGCAGGGCTCGTTCATCAAGGCCTTCGCGAAGACCAACAAGAAGGGCGCGCCCATCGTCACGCTCGTGGTGACGAACCTGGTCATCGAGGCGTTCCTCATCGTCATGCTGTTCTCGGACAGCACGTATCAGTTCTTCTACACGCTCTCCGCCGGCATGATCCTGTTGCCGTATCTGCTGTCGGCGGCATACTTCGCCAAGCTCACATTCACCGAGCCGGGCGCGTTCAAGGGCAAGGTGGGCGGCCCCATCGCGCTGTGGCGGGTGTTCGGCATCTTCGGCGTGGTGTACAGCTTCTTCCTGGCGTGGGCGTCGGGCGCGGTGGGCCTCACCATCATGTCGCTTCTGTACGCGCCGGGCGTGCTTATGTACATCAAGGGGAAGAAGGAGAAGGGCGAGCCCTACCTGAAGAGCACCGTGGACCGGGTGGTGCTGGCCATCATCCTGCTGGCCGCCGTGGCCTCCATCGTGCTCATCGCCACGGGCGTCGTGGCCATCTAGACGGATTTGCCGCGCGCCCTAGCGCGTCGCGGCTTTGACCTGGCGCTTGCGGCGGTACATCGCCGCGTCGGCGCGCGCCACGACATCCTCGAAGCCCTCGTCCTCGTCGGCGGTGGCCGCGCCCCAGCTCATCGAAGGCTCGAACGAGAAGCCCTCGCTGCTTCCCGTGGCGCGCAGGCTGCGCTGCACCACGTTCATGCGCTCGGCAAGCGCGCCCGGCGCAAGCGGCCCGGCGAGCACCGCCAGGAACTCGTCGCCTCCGTAGCGCGCGACGAAATCGTCCGCCGACGCCCGCACGCTCTGCAGCGCCGAGGCGGCTGCGGCCAGGTAGGCGTCTCCGGCCTCGTGTCCGTGCCGGTCGTTCACCGCCTTCAGCTCGTCGAGGTCCACGAACACGACGGTGGGCCGCCCGCCCTGCGCGAACAGGCGCGCCGCCTCGCGCAGGGCGTAGTCGCGCGTGAAGCAGCCGGTGAGCGTGTCGCGGTCGGCCAGCTCCTCCAGCTCGGCGCTCGCGCGCTCGTCCGAGGCGATCTCGCGCGCAAGCGTCTCCCGCCGCCGCGCGAACGCGAGCACCGAGGCCATGCGGTAGGAGAACCAGACGGCCAGCACCCCGCCGAGCGCCACGAACACGGAGGTCTTGATGCTCCACAGCTTCACGATGGCCGAGTTGAGGGACGACTCGTACAACAGCAGGTTCAGGCACAGGTACAGATAGCACAGCACCAGCTCCACGATGAGGAAGGCGAGGGTGCGCCGCTCGGCCATGATGGTGGCCAGCACGCTGCGGTTGCCCGGGATGTCGATGACGCGCAGGCAGACCGCCGAGAACAGGAACCCCAGGATGACCGACAGCCCCTTCGCGTTGTCCGCGCCGTTGCCCAGCAGCGACAGCGGCATGTCGAACGCAAGCGAGCAGAGCGAGCGCATGAGGATGGTGCTCGACAGCCCGAGGGCCGTTCCCAGCAGGGCCACGAGTAGGCAGTCGGCCCAGTTGACGCGGTAGAGCACCTTCACCTCCACGGCGAACAGCACGGCGATCATCGTCCAGTTCACCGGCAGGGGCAGCATGAGGAAGGTCACGGCGATGAACAGGCCGTAGTTCACCGCGAACGCGATGCCGAGCGTCTTGTAGCGCGCGGGGCGCATGCCGAACATATGCGAGGCGAAGCCGAAGAACGCCCAGTGGCAGGTGAAGTACGCGATCATGGCCGAAACGATCAGCAGCATGGCGCGCCCCCTGCCCCCGGCCCTCCGGCCGCGCGGCGCTTGGCGCGCTTGGCGGCGTACATCGCCGCGTCGGCGCGCCGGACCAGGCTGTCGGAGTTCTCCGTCTCCCGCGAGCTGGCGACGCCGAAGCTGAACCGGAGCGGCGGGTCGTGCTCTTCGGCGGCCAGGCCCGCCTCCAGCTCTCCGAGGCGCGCTCTCATGCCCTTCTCGTCGGGGACCCCTTCGATGACCAGGAACTCGTCGCCGCCCCATCGCACCACGTCGGCCTCGGGGAACGCCTCGCCCAGCCGCTTGGCGAACGAGGACAGGTACTCGTCTCCGGCCAGGTGGCCGCGTTCGTCGTTGACCGCCTTGAGGCCGTCCATATCGAGGAAGGCCACCGTGAAGGGCAGGCGCGCGTCCTGCAGCTCGTCGAGTCGGCGCTGGCCGATGCGCCTGGTGGCGAGGCCGGTCAGCTGGTCGATGGCGGCGCGGGCCCGATTCAGGCGCAGCCGCATCTCCTGGTCGAGCTTCCTGCGCTCAAGCAGCAGGCTCTCCGTTTCGCGGAAGGCCTCCGCGCCCAGGCGGGCCGACACGAACGCGAACACGGCGCAGAACACCGCGAGCAGAACCGTGCCGTCGAGGAGGAAGAGCGGCATGAGGGCGAACTGCACGCCTAGCAGGGAGGGGACGAGGTCGAGCAGCTCGTAGGCGATGCCGAAGAGCGAGAACACCAGGAACGGCTGCAGCGCGTGGTCGGCGCGCTTGGACGCGGGGTACGCCCCGTCCAGGATGCGCCCGAGCCCCAGCAGCAGCAACGACGCCAGCAGGAAGGCCTCGGCGAGCAGCGCGCAGCGCAGCCCGAGGCCCTCGCCTTCCGCGCTCGCGCCCCCGCCCGCGTTGGCCAGGCTCATGAACCCGAAGTAGACCAGCCCGCACGCCAGCATCGCGGAGAGCGCGACGGTGTTGGCGGTGAGCAGCGCGCGGCGCATCGAGTCGCGCCGCGTCACGGCGAACGATGCGAGCGCGGCCACCCACATGCCCGCGTACAGCCCCGCGATGGGCAGCGCGTCGAAGCAGAACGGCACGACCGCGCAGGCGGTCAGGACGCCGAACGTGAGCCCGGTGGCGCGGCGCAGGGGCTGCCCGCCGTTGACGGAGCGCGCGAAATGCAGCGCCGCCACCGTGTACGGCACGATCATCGCGAAGGCGAGCAGGCGGAACGGACCGAGCAACGCTCCCCCTTTCAAGGACGCGGCGGGCCGGGCAATGCGCAGATACATTCATCATACCACCGGTGGATTAAAATATCTCCCGCTCAGGCATCTACTCGGCTACACTGTGGAGAACAGGTTTTGACGGGTTCTGACGGGGTTCGAGGCGGTGCACGGAGGAAGCGCAATGGAGCTATTGGAGGAGCGCATCAGGCGCGACGGGGTGGTGAAGTCGGAAGGCGTCCTCAAAGTGGACAGCTTCCTCAACCACCAGCTGGACATCGAGCTGTTCGACGCGATGGGGGCGGAGTTCAAGCGGCTGTTCGCCGACGCGCCGGTCACGAAGATCCTCACCATCGAGGCGTCGGGCATCGGCATCGCCTGCGTGGTGGCGCGCCACTTCGGCGTGCCGGTGGTGTTCGCGAAGAAGGCGCAGTCCATCAACCTGGACGGCGACATGTACACCACGCGCATCCAATCGTTCACGCACGGGCGCATCTACGACGTGATCGTGTCGAAGAAGTTCCTGGACGCGAGCGACCACGTGCTCATCATCGACGACTTCCTGGCCAACGGCTGCGCGCTGAACGGCCTGATCGAGCTCGTGGAAGAGGCCGGCGCCACGGTGGAGGGCATCGGCATCGCGGTGGAGAAGGGCTTCCAGCCCGGCGGCGACGACCTGCGCGAGCGCGGCTTTCGGCTTGAGTCGCTCGCCATCGTGGAGTCGATGGATCCGGCCACGGGGGAGGTTGTGTTCCGATGAAGGCGAAGACGTTCAACCACGAGGACCTTTTCAAGCTCGACGGCGACATCCCCCTCTTGCATGCGGTGCCCTACGGCATCCAGCACATCCTGGCCATGTTCGTGGCCAACCTCGCGCCCATCCTCATCATCGCGGGCGTGGCCGGGCTCGGCGACGCGCAAACCGGCACGCTCGTGCAGAGCGCCATGCTCATCGCGGGCATCGGCACGCTCATCCAGCTGTTCCCGCTGTGGCGCGTGGGCTCCGGCCTGCCTATCGTCATGGGCATCAGCTTCACGTTCGTCACGGTGCTCACGGGCGTGGTGGCCACCTACGGCTACAACACCGCCATCGGGGCCATCATCGTGGGCGGCATCATCGAGGGCGTGCTCGGCCTGTTCGCGAAATACTGGCGGCGCATCATCTCGCCCATCGTGGCGGCCGTGGTGGTCACCTCCATCGGGTTCTCGCTGCTGGGCGTGGGGGCCACGTCGTTCGGCGGCGGCTCGGGCGCGCCGGACTTCGGCTCGCCGCAGAATCTCGTGCTGGGCTGCGTGTCGCTGGCGGCGTGCCTGGTGTTCCAGGTGATGGCGAAGGGCAAGACAAAGCAGCTTTCAGTGCTGTTCGGCCTGATCGTAGGCTATGTGCTGGCCGTGTTCATGGGCCAGGTGGACTTCAGCGGCTTCGCGGACGTGGGGCTGTTCGCGCTGCCGCAGATCATGCCGTTCACGCCGGAGTTCAACCTGGGGGCCATCGTGTCGGTGGCGCTCATCTTCCTGGTGTCGGCCACCGAGACCATCGGCGACACCTCGGCGCTGACCATGGTGGGCCTCAACCGCGAGGTGCGCGAGCGCGAGCTTTCCGGCTCCATCGCGTGCGACGGCTTCGTGAGCTCGCTGTCCGCGTGCTTCGGCTGCCTGCCCATCACGTCGTTCTCGCAGAACGTGGGCCTCGTGGCCATGACGAAGGTGGTCAACCGCCGCGCCATCGCCACGGGCGCGGTCATCATGATCCTCGCGGCGTTCCTGCCGGTGATCAGCGTGGTGTTCTCGTCGCTGCCCGAGGCGGTGCTGGGCGGGTGCACCATCATGATGTTCGGCAACATCATCGTGAGCGGCTTCCAGATGATCGCGCGGGCCGGGTTCACGCAGCGCAACATCACCATCGCCGCGCTGTCGCTGGCCGTAGGCATCGGGTTCACGCAGGTGTCGGCGCTGTTCAGCGTGTTCCCGGAGCTGGTGCAGAGCGTGTTCGCGCAGAACTGCGTGGCCGTGGTGTTCCTGGTGGCCGTGGTGGCGAACCTCGTGCTGCCGAAGGACGCCGCGCCCGCAAGCGAGGCGCCCGCGAGCGAGCCCGCCCCCCTCGACGACGAGGAGCTGGCAAGCGCATAGCGGCGCAGGCCCCCGAAGTGGCAGGAATTTGCGGCTGTGGCACGCGCAACGCGCTCGGGAAATTCGCGGCCTGGGAAAACGTCGGCGGCTGGTCGCCCGAGCCGTCCAAAACCCGCCCGATCCGTGCCACAGCCGAAAAATCCTGCCACGAACGCCCTGCGCCTCGGTCCGAGGCGCAGGGCGCGACTTCTGTATTGAGCATGGATTTTCGCAGGGTGGCCTTGGGTTGCTGGCACAATTGTCAGTTAAGCATTTGACGTGCTTGCTGCGCGGCGTACGGACGCGCCGGCAGACTTGACAATCGTCTTGAAGGAGACCCGCTTTAATGCACCCTGCGTTAAGCCTTTTGCTCGTCCTGTTCTTCCTGATTATGAACGCGTTCTTCGTCGCTGCCGAGTTCTCGCTCGTGCGCGTGCGCAAGTCGCAAGTCGAAATCCTCGTCGACGAGGGGCGCGGCGGCGCCAAGTACACTAAGCTCGTCGCCGACAACGTGAACGCCTACCTCTCCGCCTGCCAGCTGGGCATCACGCTGGCCTCGCTCGCTTTGGGCTGGCTGGGCGAACCCGCCGTCTCCGCCCTCATCTCGCCGCTGCTTTCCGCGTTCGGGCTGCCCGAGGCGGCCATCCATGCCATCGCCATCGCCGTGGGCTTCATCATCATCACGGCGCTGCACATCGTGGTGGGCGAGCTCATCCCCAAATCGCTCGCCATCTTCTCCACGGAGCGCTACGCCCTGTTCACGGCCGCGCCGCTCGTGTGGTTCTACCGCATCACGTACCCCATCATGTGGCTGTTCAACTCCATCACGAACGGCGTCATGAAGCTTCTGGGCCATGACATCGCCAACGAGCACGAGGTGTACACCGGCGAGGAGATCAAGCTGCTCATCGACGAGAGCTCCGAAAGCGGCCTCATCGACCCCGAGCAGCACGAGTACGTGGACAACATCTTCGACCTGGGCGACAAGGACGCCGAGGCCATCATGACCCCGCGCACCGACGTGATCTGCATCGATCTGGAGGATCCGCTCGAGGAGAACCTGGAGACGGTGCTGCGCTACAAATACACGCGCTATCCGGTGTGCCGCGGCAACAAGGACCGCATCGTCGGCTTCGTGCACGTGAAGGACCTCTACACGCTGCCGAAGGACGCCACGATCGACGATTTGCGCATCCGCGTGATCCAGGCCGTGCCCGAGGGCGTGCCCATCGCGAAGCTGCTGCAGACGCTGCAGGAGAAGCGCACGAAGATCGCTGTGGTCATCGACGAGCACGGCGGCACGGCCGGCATCGTCACGATGAGCGACATCATGGAGCAGATCGTCGGCCGCATCGACGACGAGTACGCGCACGGCGGCTCCGACGAGGTGGTGAAGCTGGACGACGGCAGCTATTTGGTGGACGGCTCGCTGCCCATCGACGAGGTGGGCGAGCTCATCGGCTTCGAGCCGCCCGAGTCCGAGGAGTGCGAGACGGCGGGCGGTCTGCTGCTCACGCTGTTCGACCGCATCCCCGACGAGGGCGACGCCGTGACCGTGGAGGACGACGGCGACAAGGCCGCGTTCACCGTGGTGGACATGGACCGCCACCGCATCGACAAGATCCGCGTGGTCGTGGAGCACGCGGAGCCCGAGGCCGACGGCAGCAAGGAGCGCTAGAGCTTATCGGCAGGAGCGTTACTCCTTATACTCCCTACGGAGCTTAAGGAGTAACTGCCGAAAGCGGAGCTCCTGCACTACCCATTACTCCGTAATTACTCCCTACTACTCCGTACTTTTTAAGGAATAGTATTGCGAGGGGTCGTTTCTGCTCGTTCCGTGCCACTCGAGAAATCCCTTATCACTTAAAGATTTTAGAGTACGCGCGGCGATAGTGGCGCTTCGTCCTAGTAGCTCGGATACGGTTTTAGTCTGAGCTCTGCCCTTTGCATAAACATATTGCATAACAGCGACTTCGTATTCGTTGAGAGCCCCCATTCTATCTTTGCCGAAGTCAGCGGCCATAGAATCGCTTTGGCGCAGAACGCGGGAAGTTGCGCTATTCTCAAGCGTTAACAGTACAGCCGCCTCATTTGGTTCACTGAATACGGGATCATGCAAAAATGACGCCTGCATCTCGTCATAGATACGCTGCACGCCTTCGTTCAATTCACGAACCCAACCCATCTCAACAAGAACGCGCGCTATGCCGGAGTTGCGTGAATAACGCCTTGTGCGCATATTGTCCAAGGTGACAATATTCGGTAGACTGCCTGGGCTGAGTATCTCCATTCTGTCGTCATAGAGCGAGACGCGAATATGCTCACCAGCCATAGCGTAATTTCTATGCGTTACTGCATTGACCAATCCTTCAAACCAAGCAAACTCAGGGTACTCGGGAATAATTTTGAACTTTCCGTCATCGCCCAAGAATTGAAATTCACGAAGCTGACTCGCGATGAAATCTTTAGCCTCTTCAATAATCCGTGGTAGGCATTTGTCGAAAGTGCGTTCTTTTACGATGTTCAGCCGGCGGCCGGTTTCCATTTTGTTTCCATCAAACTTGAGCACGCGAACGCGGGCGCATGGCATAAATCTCGTAGGGCTTTCAGCGAACAAAAGGATGCCCGCCTTTGTCAGATGCCCATCCAGCAAAAAACCACGACTACGCAACAGCTGCTCGTCAGAAACTTCGGTGCCAAGTGCGTTTTTATATCTGGCGACTATCTCCCTGTCAAGGTCGTCAATACTAGATCTCTCGTCAACTTCTTCCTCGAAAATTCGCTGGTGTTTGTCGTATTCCAAAGCAAGAACCTGCTCGTGATCAAGCTTTATGCTTTTGTCGCCTTGACGAAGAAACACCTCTTTGTCGCTGCGTCTTGAAACAACGCGATCGGTTGAGGCGGCAATGTCCATAATCAGAATCAGGTCATCCTCTTCCTTTGAGTTGATTACGGAAATGCGACGGCATTTTACGTCTGGCGAGGGGGAGCAAGTTGTTATCGCTGCCTGTTCAAACGCCTCAATAGCATGCGCGCCATTGCGTTTGAAGCCAGTAATCTCACCGTTATCTTCAATTCCGATGATTAGCTTACCGCCAAGTGCGTTGGCGAAAGCCGATAGATGCCTTGCTATTTCTGCAACATCCTTACGAGCGCTTTTGCGATCGAAGAAGTACGACTCGGTTTCAGAAGCGAACACCTCGGGGTTATTTGAATTGATTGGCAGCTGCATTCAGATCCCCTCTCATTGCCTGTGCAATTTTATCTGAGCTCAAGCCCCGTGAAGCGGGCGGCGTTCTTCCAGAGCATCTTGTCGAGGTCGTCGTCGGAGAAGCCGAGCGACGTGAACGTGTCGTACTCGTGCGCCGGGTCCCACATGGGGAAGTCGGAGCCGAACATCACGCGGTCGGCGCCCCACATGCCCACGAGCTCGCGCGTGCGACGCGGCCCGAGAAACGCCATGGAGCTGGACACGTCGATGAGCACGTTCTCGTCGTGCAGCACGTCGTAGCCTATCTCGGGCACCGACCAGCCGCCGAAATGCGCCGCGTCCACTACGAGGTCGGGGAACGTGTGCAGGATGTTCTTGAGCCGCCGCGGGTGCGAGAAGTCGGTGCGGTAGTCGCCGGTGTGCACGATGAGCGGCAGACGGCCCTCGATCATCTCGTAGATGCGCATGAGGCGCGGGTCGTCCATGTCCACCTTCTGCGTGTCGGGGTGCAGCTTCATGCCGCGCAGGCCCAGGCCCACGGCGCGCTCGATTTCGGCTTCGGGGTCTTCGAGGTCCTGGTGCATGGCCATGAAGCCGATGAACTCGGGGTGGATGCGGCACTGCTCGGCGATGAAGTCGTTGATGGTGGCAACCGCGCTGGGCTTCGTGGCCACCGAGTGCACGACGAAGTGCGTGAGGGGGGCCTGCTCCTGCGAGGCCAGGAGGTGCGCCGCCGTGCCCTGCCCATACATGTCCAAGAGGTAGAAGTCGCCCACGGCATCCACCGCGCGCTCGGCGATCTTCTCGGGGTAGATATGGGTGTGGACGTCGATGACGGTCATGGCTGCGTGCTCCTTCGCGGGCGGTGTCGGGGGACGCGCTTCCGCGCGCCTTTCCGATTGTAGTGCAACCCGTGCCCGCATACGGCGTGCGCGGCTCGCTCCGGAGAAATCTTCACGCCGAGCAATTTCTTCTTGTCACGGATTGCCAACTGGGGTATCATGTTCACTCGCTTCGACAAGAAGCGCGCGTTGTGCGGGCGTGGCGGAATTGGCAGACGCGTACGGTTCAGGTCCGTATGGGGGCAACCCCATGAAGGTTCAAGTCCTTTCGCCCGCACCATTTGAAACACCAGGCCGGAAGCCCAAACAGGCGCTTCCGGCCTTTCTTTTTGTAATCTTCGGCCGAAACACACGCCACAGCGCGGTTTTGCGTGTGTTTCGGCCGAAGATCGACTTTGCGGGGCCTTCGTGCGATCCGTCCGCTTTGCTTCGCCGCCCTCGGCACCGCGCCCACTGCGAAGCGGGTATGATGGCGGGGTACGCGAAGCTTCGGGATCAGGGGGCTTGGGATGGGAGTCGGCGTTCGGGCGGGGAAGCATATGGCAACGCGAGCGGCCCTGCTGGCAACGGCGCTCGCGCTCGCATGGTGTCTCGGGGCGGGCGCGCGGCAGGCGCTGGCCGATGAAGCGGGCGGCGCGTGCGCTCCCACTGCTGAGCAGCGCGCGGAATACGAGGCCGACGGCAGCTGGGCGGCGCGCGCGTCGTTCCAGGACGCGCTCGGCAACGAACAGGCCGATGCAGGGCTCATCCAGCAGGCGCTCGTGCGCCAAGATGTGGAAAACGGCGCCGACGCCCGCGCCGTCCCCTCGAACTGGACGAGCGGGATGGGCGCGACGGGCCCCGCGAAGGTGCTCGCCCTGCGCGTATCCTTCCCCGACAAGGAGTTCGAGTCGGGCGACACGCTCGAGGCGCTGCAGGCGCTCGTCGACGGCGACCCCGCTCCCGCTTCGCAGGCCTATCCCTACGAGAGCTTGCGCGCCTATTACGAGCGCGCGTCCTACGGCACGCTTTCCCTGGCCGGCACCGCCGTGGACTACGTCGCGCAGCATGAGCGCGGTTATTACACCAACGACGTGGGCATACTGTTCATGGAGGCGCTCGCCGCCCTCGATGGCGGCATCGACTTCGCCGATTACGACGGCAACGGCGACGGGCGCATCGACGCCGTCTACCTGCATTTCGCCGGCGGTCACGAGGGCTGGGGCAGCACGTGGTGGAGCAACGAGCGCCGCTATGCGGACCCGCAGGCGGTGTACGACGGCAAGCAGCTGTGGAACATCGTCACGCTCCACGAGCCGTCGAACAGCGAGGCGGCTGCGCGCATGATGATCCACGAGACCGGGCACGTCCTGGGGCTGCCCGACTACTACTCGTACGCGAGCCAGCAGGGTGGCGCTCCGGAGCGTTCCGGCATCCTCACGTTCGACATGATGATGGACAACCAGGGCGACCACAACGGGTTCTCGAAGTGGCTGCTCGGCTGGATCGGCGGAGACCGGATCGTCCGCGTGGTCGCCAACGACGGCGGCATCGTCGTCAAGCGCGGGCAGCTCGAAATCGCCCGCGTGAACCTGGGGGAGGAGGGAAAGGAGGTCGCAATCGAGCAGGCGCTCGAGGCGTTCACGGCGCAAGAGGCCTCCGAAAGCGGCGGCATCGTCGTCGTCTCGAACGAGGATGAGGGCCTGTTCTCGTCGTACTACCTGCTGCAATACGATTGCGCGGCGGGTAACCAGAGCGTGGGCTTCTTCGATGGCGAACGCGTCTGGCACGATCTGCCCTCCGGCTTCCGGCTGTTCCGCGTGCAGGCGGCGCTCACGCCGGATGGTGCGGAGTTCGCGCATACGAACGCCTATGGACGCGTGAACGACCAGCTCATCGAGTTGGTCGACCCCGACATGGACGCGCCTCATCTCATCGAGGCCGGCAGCGTCCCGCATGCGGCGGAAGGCTTCCGCTGCATGCTGCTCGCTGGCGACGCGATCACGCCCGCCAGCCGGCCCTCGTCGAACTTCTACGAGAACGCGGGCATCGGCTTCACGGGGCTCTCGTTCGAAGCGACGAACGTCGAGAGCGCGCGCGGAACCGTCCGCGTGGCGTACTCGAGCGCGGGCCGGCCCGACGTGGGGTCGTTCACGCTCACGCCCAGGCCCGGGCGCGGGATCATGAACATCGACGCCGTGACGCTGGAGGCGTCGAGCGCGCCAATGCTCGCGTTTCCCGCTGATCCGGAGATGCAGCCATCGCTCGTGGTGGACGGCGTCGGCCAGTACGCGAGCGCGCGCCTCTCCGGCACCGTCGTCACCGCGTCCTTCGCACTCGCCGCCGATGCCGTCAAGCCGGGGTCCACCTGCGAGCTCGTCTTTCCCGCGCGGATGTTCCTCGTCGCCCGCACGGCGCAGGGCGACCTCTATTCGCCCGAGATCCGCGTGCCCCTCGCGCCGGGCCCCGTGGCGCCGATCGAGCGGTCGGGCGAGTATGCGGGCACCGAGAGTCCCTCGGCGCGCGCAGGGGTGTCCGACGTGTTCGCATGCGAGGACGGCGAAAAGCGTTTCTTCCAAACAGAGGGGCCGACGCTTCGCCTGGTCACGCTTGGGAAGGATCCGTTATCCGCGACCGTGCGGGACGTTTCTGGCGCCGTCGCGCCCTTCTCGGACGAGGGGTCGGACGCGCCGGAGCTCGCCGTCGTGCCCTTGGGCGGGACGCGCGTGTTCGTGGCCGTCGAGCTGGCCGGGGCGCTGGAAGCGTACTGGATCGACGTCGGGGACGGCTCGCTCGAAGCGCAGGCCCCGCTTTCCGCAGGATGGCTGCCGCGCTTCGTGCGCGTGGGCGACGTCGCGGCGATGGTGAGCCCATGGAGCGGCTCGGCGCAGCTGGTGTCGACGCTTCAGCCGCAAGGCGATGGCACGGTGGCCATGCGCTGCGGCACCACTCGGGCCGAGCGCCTGGTCAACGTCGACGAGGATGCGATCGCGTTTTGCGGGACGGAGACGGCGGGCGGCGGTTTGCCTGCGGCTGCGGCGCGCGTCGTGCCGGCGAAGGCCGTGGCCGAGCGGCTGCGCGCACTCATGCCCGAGCCCGCAGCCGAGATCCCGGCCGACGTCGGCTCGCTGGACGAGGGCCTTGCATCGGATGTGGAGGCGGCTCTTCCGGGCTACCTCAGCCTGGACGATGCGCGCCGGGACGGCGATCGCATCCTCGTCTTGGCCAGCACGCGCATCGGCGCCGACGGCACCGTGGAGCAGGGGAACGTCCTCGCGGCGTTCGACGGCGCGGGCACCGAGGTGTCGCGTACGGAGTTCCATTCCACGCGCGGAGACGCGCTGACGTTCTCGCGCCTGTCCGTGGCACCGCACGGCTCCGTGGCCGCCAGCCGTCGTTCCCCGGGCTCGACCGGCCCGTTCGCCGAGCACGAGACGGTCTTCTTCGACGCCTCGTTGCGCGAGGGTCCGCATCTGCTGACCACGTCGAAGGCCGACGGCGCGTGGATCGAAGGGCGTTGGCTGGCCGTGGGCTGGGGGCTGTTCGCCGCGACGGGAGGCGCCGGTGCGCCCGCCGAGGCGGCGGCGGACTACCTGCGGGTTCGCTACGACCTCACCGGCGTGCTGGACGTCGCGCCCGACGAGCCCGGTCCTGCGCCCGAACCCGAGCCCGAAGATGGATCCGAACCGCCTGTCGGGGCCCGGCCGCAGCCGCTCGCGACCACGGGGGACGGGATTGCCCTCGCTGCTCCCGCCCTCGTCGCCGCAGCCTCCTTCGCAGCGGCGCTCGCCCTCGCCCCGAAACGCCGCCGCGGACGCAGGTAAGAGTTCGCCGATGTGAGCGATGTGTTGAGTCAACTCGACTTGATGGTTGAAAGCAAGCTCACCAATGCGGCTGACATGCTGTTCTGCCCCTCGAAAGACGTGCAGTTGAAAATGGGCGCGGGGATGGTGGACGCACGAAATTCCGCTTCGTCCGTCATCCCCGCGCTTCGGAGAGGCAGACGAGCAGGAGGGGCGCACTCACCCCTCCTGCTCAAAGCCTTACGCCTTTGCCGCGTACTTGCCGGCGAGGCGGCCGAACGTCGCGTTGTGGCCGCAGCAGTTGCCCGCCGAGTGGCTCGGATACGTGTGCGCGTAATAGCCGCCGCTGTCCACGCCCGCCATGAACAGGCCGGGGATGACCTCGCCCTTCTCGTCGAGCGCCCTCATCTGTTCGTCAACCTTGATGCCATCGAGGGTGCACAGCAAATACCCCGTCTGCCGCACGCCAAAGAACGGTGGCGTGCGCAGGGCCGAAAGACGGTACGCCTCCTTGCCGAAGTCGACGTCCTCCTGCTGGTCATACAGCTCGTTGTAGCGCTCGACCGTCTTGGCGAAGGCGTCCGCCGGGATGTTCAGCTTCTCGGCCAGCTCCTCCACCGTGTCGGCCTGCTGGATGAAGCCGTCGGCCACCAGTCCCTCGTTCATGCCCATGACCGCCGGCAACGGGATCTGCGGCGGCGCGCCGTTCTTGAACTCGAAGTAGCGCGAGCAGCCCTGCGTCTTGAACCGGTAGACGTCCTCCTCAAGGTTGGAGTCCCAGATGGTACACCAGGTGTTGTCGGGCTGGTTGAGCGCCTCCTGCAGGATGTAGTCGTAGGGCACCGACTCGCTCATGAATCGCTCGCCCCTCAGGTTCACTTTGAGGAACGGCTGGCTGCCCATCCAGAACCATCCGTTGCTGCCGTTGTTCAGGCCGCCCACCTCGTCCGGCTTCACGCAGGCGCGGTCGAACATGGCGCTGCAATGGGTGTCGTCGAACGCGGCGCCGGCCCACAGGCACGCCTTGATGCCGTCACCCGTGGTGCCGGGGATGGCCGAGCTGTAGCCGATCTTCTTGAGCGTTTCCGGTTGCAAGGCGGCCAGCATGTCCATGTTCTGCCCGTAGCCGCCGGTGCAGACGACCACGCCCTTCGACGCGTTGATGCGCACGTAGCTTTTGTCGGCGTTCTGAGCGATGATGCCCGTGACGCGCTCGCCTTCCTTCACCAGCTTCACCATGGCGGTGTCGTAGCGGAATTCCACGCCGAGGCCCGTGCAGTAATCGGTGAGCACGGCGGCACCGTCCGGGCCAGCGGGCTTGCCGTCGGGGCCGACGGCGAACTGCGGCGAATGGCAGGTCTGAATGTAGGGGAAATTCTCGCCGGGCTCCTCGTCGCTCGGCTCGAACCACATGGGGATTCCCTGCTCGGCGCAGCGGTCCTGCCACCAATCGACGGCCTCGCCCGAACGGTCGGCCCACACGTGCAAGAGCGAGGTTTTCGCATTGTGGCTGGAGTAGCGAAGAAGCTCGTTGACCACCTCGTGCTTGTCCGGCTCGATCCCGGCCTCCTTCTGCAGGCGCGAGCCGAGCGCGCCGAAGCCCACGCGCACGCCGCCGCCCTTGTACTTCTCGGCCACAATGGTTTTGGCGCCTTCCTCAGCGGCCGCTGCGGCGGCGAACAATCCCGCCGTGCCCCCGCCCACGACGAGCACTTCGGCCTCGAGTGTCTCGACGATGTCTGCGTCCGCAATCTCGGGCTCCGGCCCCAGCCAGTCGGTTGCAGCTGGCGCACCGCTGCCGTCTTGCGCCGCCGCCTCCGCCGCCTGCTGCTGGGGCGCGCACCCCATCAGGCTTCCGAGGGCCGTCAAGGCTCCCGCCGATGCCGCTCCCATGATGAAGCCCCTTCGTGAAAGAGCCGCTTCCGCATGCTGTTCCTTCATACCTTCCTCCTCTTTCGTGGATCTCTGTGCGCGAGCCGCCTGTCCGCTCGTCCTCGCGTCTCTGCTACACTATCGCCCGACAGGTGGGCAGAAATAATCACCCCTGACGGGTAAACTTGGGGAACGTTGGCAGGAAAACGGCCTTACCGCAAACGGGTGAGACGCGCAGAAGGGGAGGTCAGGCGCATGTTCGAGAAAACCTTCGGCAGGGAGGCGGTGCAGTTCGCCCTGTGCTGCCTTTCGCTCAGCCTCACCTACGCTATCGTGCTCTCGCTTTCGGAAGATGTGTATGCGGCGGTGGATGCCGCGCCGTGGATGCGCATCGCCGCCTCGATTGTCTCGTGCGCGGTGATGGTCTGGCTCGCCTTCGCATCGACGTGGCGACCTTCGCTGCTGGGCTCGCGGCTGGTGACGGGCGTTTGCGCCTTCCTTCTGTGTATCGGCGTCGTGGGCCTGGCGTGGGGCTTCGGCGGAGGAGGGCCGCTCGCGCGTGCCGTGGGGCTGTCCGGGCTCTTCGCGGCGGGGAGCCTTTCGGCGCTGCTCGTGAAAGCCGGCTGCGTCTCAATGGGCCCGGGGCGCATCCTCGTCTATATCATCGTGAGCTTCCTGTTGGGACACGTGTGGAGCTTCGCGTTCTCGTTCGTGGGCACGGGCGGCTCCATCGCGGTCTGCGTTGGCGTCACGGTGTTCGCGCTGATCGCCAGCCACCCGTACTATCGTCCGCTTCTGAACAGGCTTAAAGAATCCGAAGCTCCCGGCGCGCTCGCCGCCGCACGTCCGAAGGCATTCCTTCCGTTCGGCCATCAGGTGTTCATCTACCTGGCCCTGTTCAACTTCGCCCACGGGTACTTGCTGTCGTTCGCTTCGACCGGTGCTTCCACCCCCGGCGCGCTGTTCACGGTGGCGACGATCGCCGTGATCGTCCTGGCGCTGATCGCGCGCAAGGGGCGGATGTTCCCCGACGCGCTGTTCTCGGTGTCCGTGCTGTTCGTCATCGGCGGCATCCTGCTCGCGCCCATCGCCGAAGTGGAGGGCGACCTGGCGGCCGTGCTGCTGTCGTCGGGCGTGGCGTGCTTCAACCTGCTGTACTTGTACACGCTGCTCGTGATCAGCGCGAAGAACCAGATCAACACCATCCCTGTGCTCGCGTGGGGCGCGTGCGTCGAAGGCGTGTTCATGCTCGCGGGCGAGTGGTCCGGCACGACCATCCTCAGCCTGTTCGCCTCCGACCACGCGGCGGTGTCGATGTTGAGCATCGCGGTGGTGATGGTGATCCTCGCGTGCATCCTGTTCACCGTCCGGTCGTTCAGCTTCGACCGCACCATCGACGGCATCGAGCCCGACGACGCGCTGGAGCTTTCCGCCCATTCCGCCCGGTGGGAGAATCGGTGCGAGGAGATCGCCGAGCGGTGCGGCCTGACGCCGCGCGAATGCGAGGTGTTCCGGCTCCTCGCGCGCGGCAGGAACAGCCCGTACATCCAGAAGGAGCTCGTCATCACGAACAACACGGTGAAGGCCCACGTGAAGCACATCTACCAGAAGCTGGGCGTGAGCAGCCACCAGGAACTGATCGATCTGGTGGACGGCCGCAGCTGAGGCGCGCCGCCCCCGCTCGTGCTACACTTTCCCCATGGACTCCTATACCACCATCGCGGGGCGGGCGACCGCCGAGATAGAAGAGAAGAAGAGCCGCTTCATCGGCCAGCTCGCGCACGTCGAAACCGAGGAGGAGGCGCTCGCCTTCCTCGAGGAGGTGCGCGCGGCCAACCGCATGGCGCGCCACAACGTGTACGCCTACGTGCTGCGCGAGGGCGGCGCGGGCGCGGAGGGGCGCGTGCGCTACTCCGACGACGGCGAGCCGCAGAAGACGGCGGGCCTTCCCACGCTCGAGATGCTGCGGCACGCGGGGCTCACCGACGTGATAGCCGTGGTCACGCGCTACTTCGGCGGCGTGCTGCTGGGTACGGGCGGGCTCGTGCGCGCCTACACCCAGGCCACGCAGGCGGCCATCGAGGCGGCCAGGCTCACGGTGGTGTCGCGCTGCGTGGACCTCGAGGTGCGCATCGCCTACGCGCGCTACGAGCAGCTGGCGCGCATCGCCGCCGACTGCGGCGCGAAGGTGCTCGACACGCAGTTCGCCGATGCGGTCACGCTGCGCCTGCGCATGCTCGACGGCACGCAGGGCCCGCTGCTCGCGAAGCTCACCGAGCTCGAGCGCGGGCAGGAGGACGTGCGCGTAAGCGAGCCCTTCGACGCGGCCTTCTAGCGCGGGCTCGCCGCGCGCTGGCGTTGCCGTATAATAGGCGGCATGGCGCGCAACCGACAGCTCATACTGAACCGTTACCGACCCATCGCCGAAGCAGGCTCGGGAGGGTTCAGCACGGTCCAGGTGGCGTGGGATACGCGCATCCAGCGCAAGGTGGCCATCAAGTGCATCGAGCTCGACGACGTGGACGCCGCCCGCGCGGCGCTGCCGGGGGCCGAGCCCGCGCCCCTTCCCGCGCCCGATTCCGCGCTTCCCCCCTGGCTGGACGACGAGCTCGACTCCGACGACTTCCAGCTCGACGACGACTTCTTCGACGCCGCCCCCGCGCCCGACCGCACGCCCGCGCACCTGCCGGGCCTCGACGAGGCGCGCACGGCGGCCATGCTTTCCGACGCCAGCATCGTGGCCGTGTACGACTTCGAGGTGCAGGGCTCCACCGCCTACCTCATCATGGAGTACGTGGACGGCATCACGCTCTCCGAGCTGCTCGACCGCTTCGCAGACCGCCTCACGCTCGACGTGGCGGCGGCCGTGTTCTCGGCCGTGTCGCACGCGCTGGAGGTGGCGCACGACAACCAGGTGCTCCACCTGGACATCAAGCCCGACAACGTGCTCATCAACCGCCAGGGCCAGGTGAAGGTGACCGACTTCGGCCTGGCGATGCTCGCGGACCCGTCCGGCTTCGGCGCGGCCGCCGGCGGCACCATCGGCTACATGCCGCTCGAGCAGATGCGCCTGGAAAGCCTCGACGCGCGCTGCGACGAGTGGGCGCTCGCCTCGGTGATGTACGAGATGCTGGCGGGGGAGAACCCCTTCGTCGCGCCCGACCTGGAGCGGGCCGAGGCGGCCATCGAGGACGCCGAGCTCGTGCTGCCGTCGCTGTGCTGGGACGAGCTCGACCCGGCGGCCGACGACGTCATCTTCTACGCGCTCGACCCCGACCGCGAGGAGCGCTACGACAACGTCACCGATTTCGCGGAGGAGCTCGAGCCGTTCCTGGGCGACCCGAAGCGCGGCGTGCGCGAGCTGGCCGCCATCGTGAACTGCGCTGACGAGGAAGAGGCCGAAGACGCCCCCGTCTCTGCACCCGCCGTGCCGCGCGTCCCCTTGCGCGAGCGCATCACGCCGTGGCATCGCCTGGCGGCCGCGCGCGTTCTGGGTGCGGTGGGCGCGGGATTCGTCGCGCTCGTGGCACTGATGAACATCCCGCAGACAAGCGGTCTGGACAACCCGGTGTTCTGGGGGCTGCTCGGCCTGCTCGCGCTCGCGGGCGCGCTCAAGCCGCACCTGGGCGCGCTGCTGTCCTACGCGGCACTCGGCATCGCGCTCATCGCACAGAACGCGCCTGCCGCAGGGTGCGTGCTGCTTGCGGCCACGTGCGCCTGGTGGTACTTCGCGGGCCGCGCGAGCGACGCCGATGCGAACGCCGCCTTCGCCGCGCCTTTGGCGGGCGCGTTCGGCGGCGGGCAGCTCGCCCCGCTTGCGGCCGGCTTCTGCCTGCCGCCCGCCCGCGCGCTGGGGACGGCCCTGTTCTCGCTGCTGATCGCGACGCTGCTGGCCGCCTTCGGGACGCACACGCTCATCGGCTGGGACGCCCTCGCGAACGCCTCCCTCGCCGGGGTCGACGTGCAGGCGGCCCTCGGCGCGATGCTCGTGCAGCCGGCCTTCTGGTGCGTAGCCGCCAGCTGGCCTGTGGCGGCGCTCGTGCTTGCCGTCGTGCGCTTGCGTCCGACGCGGGCGTTCGCCGTGCTCGGCACGCTCTGCGCGGCGGCGGTGCTCGTGGCGGGCATCTGCGCGGCGGCGTGGTTCGCATCAGGCGGCGCCGCGCTCATGCCGTCGGTCCGCAACCTCGTCGGCACCCTCGTGCCGACCCTCGCCCTGCTGTTCGCTTGCATCCTCGTCCCCGAGCCTGATTACGAAGACGACTGGGATGAGGAAGAGGCCTGAAACGGGGCGCATGCAGCTTTTCGCACCCGCTCTGCAACTTTTTCGAAGCAATGATGGCTATGCGGGTCGCTAAGCTCCTATTTCCGTTGGTATTGCAACAAAAAGAAAGAAAATCCATCTGCTTCAAGCCCTTTGAGCCATCATTACTTCGAAAAAGTTGCATGATAGGTCAGGAAAGCTGCACGGCCCACCTTTCGGAAGGCCATGCAACATCGAAACCAGGGTGCACGACACAAAAACATGCCGGTTTGCGGCTGAAACCGTGGGATCGAGGGCCCCCGGAGCGCTTCCACTCAGCGTTCCCCCAGGTGGCTCTTCGCCCCGATCCCAAAAGAGCCACAAACCGGCATGTTTTTGTGTCGTCGGTCGCCATCGCGCTGCTAAATCCCGATCAGCTCCTGCAACTCCTTCTTGCTGTGCACATCGAGCTTCGCGTACAGGCGCCGCGCATGGCCCCGCACGGTGTTCTCGGTGATGAACAGCGTCTCGGCGATGTAGGCCTTGCTGCGCCCCTTGCACAGAAGCTGCATGACCTCCACCTCGCGCGCCGTCAGCGCGTACTGGCCGCCCAGCGCGGCGCACCGTTCGTCGATGAACGAGAAGTCCTGCGGCGCGGGCCGCGATTCCAGGTCGGAGAAGATGCGCTGCATGGCAGGATCGCGTGTTTCCAGTAGGAGCGTGATGGCAAGCATGATCACCAGCAGCAGCACGAGAGCGATGGACGGCGTCATCGCAGGCGCTATCAAGCCGCTCCCGCCGAGCGCCTTGCCCAGGTAATTGGGGAACGTGTAGGCGAGCCACCCCGCGCCGAACACCACGTAGGGGTGCAGGTCGCTGTGGTGCGCGATGTCGGACAGCAGCAGCCATAGGAACACCACCACCAGATACGAGATGCTTGTCGAACAGGCCGTCTGCAGCTGCGCCGTCGGCTCGAACACCCCCAGCACCAGCATGACGCCGATGAGCACCATCACGCAGCGCCACAGCTGCGCGAAGCCGAGCGACCGCCGCTTTCCGATAACCCACCACAGGATGAACGCGGACACAGCGATCTCGATGGCGTGACCAAGCAGTTGTGCGTACGGCAGCGGATTGTCGAACATCTTGGGCAGCCTGGTCGAGAACGCGTACACGAACGCGAAGATGGCCACGCAGCTCATTATCTTCCACAGCGACCACGCTGTCTCGCGCGTGTAGCGGATCTCGCCCGTTGCCTGCGGACGCTGCAGCTTGAACGCCCGAGTAAGAAACGCGCCCGAGAGCGCCGGCAGCGCAAGGGCGAAGACGAACCCTATCAGCCAGCCGGCCTCCGAGATGAACGATTTCGCCACTGCCCCCAGTATGCAGGCAGCGAAGATGCACCCGAGCGCGTTACGCAGGTCGAGCCCGCTGTAGAACACGCCCCAGCGAAGGTAGCCCCAACCCAGGCACACGCCGCCAAGAGAGACGGCCGCTACGGCCAGCCATCCGGGCAGAGGCCCGACCAGCGAGTCCGCAGCGTACAGCCCGGTCGTCGCGCACCCGATCATGGTGAAGGCGACGTCGGCACGGTTCGCTTTCGCCGCCGAGGGCTTCGGCTTCGCGCGGAACAGCACCACGACCGCGACGAGGAGCAGCGATTGCGCGAGGTAGACGGTGACCCACGGGGCGCCGGGGACGTTGACCGGAACGTTGGTATTGAGCCACATGATCCACGTGTGCAGCGTCCACACGCCGAAGCATGGCAGCGCCGTACGCACAAGCGACGCGTACGCACGCGGTCCGCCCGCCTTGACGAGCGCTCCCTCGAACAGCGACCGCTGCGAGGACGAACCTCCCATGACGACCTCCCCTGCACGTGCGGGACGCCCCTCTGCGTCCCGCTGAATGCGATCCCGCAGTCGATTATACGACCCGTCGATCGGCTGAAACGGCGGTGGAGGGCAAAACAACACCTTTCGTGCTCCCTGCGCTGCGCCCGAGGCACGCTTCGTGCGGGCGGATCCGGCGAAGTGGGCACGCTTCGGAGCTAGAGGCGGCGGCCGCTGCGGTCGTATGGTGGCGACAGCCGAAACACGGAGAACAGCGAGAGGAGGGAAAGAAAACATGAAAGCGCCTATCAAGAAGGCTGCAACCGTTGCCGTGCTGGTGGCTGCGCTCGGGCTTGCAGCCGGCTGCGCACCGCAGAGCGTGCAGCCCGACCAGGCGGCAGCGCAGCAGGGCGGCGACGCCGTCCAAGTGGCATGGTCGCCCGACATGGATTGCGCCTCCTGCCATGCCGTCGAGGAAGCCTCGGCGTCGGACGCGTCCTGCCTGGCCTCCAAGCATCCCGCCGCCACATGCGAAAGCTGCCACGGCGTCGCAGACTCCTTGGCCACCGCCCATGCGAACGCCACGGCCACCGCCGAGATGCCCAAGAAGCTGAGCAAGGAGAACGCCGTGCCCGAGGACACGTGCCTCAGCTGCCATGGAGGCTGGGACGACCTGGCGGCGAAGACCGCCGACGTCGACGTGCTAACCGACGCAGACGGCACGACGGTCAACCCGCATGCCATGGACCGCACGGGCGACCATTCATCCATCACGTGCACGAGCTGCCATACCGTGCACGAGGTCGAGGACGACCAGAAGCAGCTCTGCCTGAGCTGTCATCACGAAGACGTGTTCGAATGTCGGACGTGTCACGAATAGAAGGAAAGGGGATCCATCATGGGGAAGAACAACGAGCTGCGCGAGGTTAACCGTCGCGACTTTCTGAAGGGGGCTGCGGTCATAGCAGCCGGAGCTGCGGCGATGGGCATGGCCGGCTGCTCGACTGGTGGCGCCGACGCCGCGGCCGATGCGGCCACTTCCGGCAAGCGCGCCTGCGAGCCCGAGGCGTGGGATGCCGAAACCGACGTCGTGGTCATGGGCTATGGCTTCGCCGGCGAGGCGTCGGCCATCAGCGCTGCAGCCGAGGGTTCGCAGGTGATCGTGTTCGAGAAAGCGCCCGAGGAGCATGCGGGCGGGAACAGCGCGGTGAGCTGCGGGTTCCTGAACATCTGCTCGGGCGACGGCGCGGCCGAGGCGTGGAAGGCCATCACCGACGGCGGCGTGACCGACGCCGAGTGCGTCGCGGTGGCCAAAGCTTCCACCGACATGCCCCAGTGGTTCAGCGACAATATCGTGGAGAGCGAGGTCATCCACAAGGAGGGCGCCGACGCGGTGCGCAAGCTGTGGGGCAAGGAGTATCCGGACGCCAACGCGGTGAACCTCACTATCGAGGGCAAGGGCCAGACGGGCGGCGGTGCGTTTTTGCACAAGCTCGTTGCCGACGTCATGGCCGATCGCTACGCCGACTCCATCACCGTGCTGTACTCCGCGCCGGTGACCGACCTCGTGTACGACGCCGAGGCCAAAGAAGTGCTCGGCGTGCAATACGAGGAAGGCGGCCAGACGAAGTATTGCAAGGCCAAGAAGGGCGTCATCATGGCGTGCGGCGGCTATGAAGGCAATCCCGAGATGATCGAGAACTTCGTGCTCACGCACTACAAGCAGTACCCCATCGGCAGCCCTTACAACACCGGTGACGGCATCCGCATGGTGGCTGGCATCGGCGCGAAGCTTCGCCACATGGCCGCCGTGGAGTACGGCTCTCCGGCCTGCCTCGAGCTGTCCGAGAAGTACAACCAGGCCATCGCCTGCTATAACGGGGGCGACACCACGTCCATGATATACGTGAGTCAGCACGGCGAGCGCTTCATGGCCGAGGACGGCAAGTGGCCCGCGCACGACAAGCGCTACCCGTATCCCTGCTTCACCGAGAACAAGGATACGGCCGAGACGCCCAACTATCCTTGGTGGATGGTCTTTGACGAGACACGCCGCACGAAGGGCACGCTGTTCGCCTGGTCGAACCCCGAGCGCAACGAGGGCTGGGCGGCCGTGCGCAACGTGTACCACTGGTCTGACGACAACATGAAGGAAGTCGAGGACGGCGTTGTGCTCAAGGCCGACACCATCGAAGAGCTGGGCGGCCTCATGGGCTTCGCCGACGAGGACCTGGCAACGTTCGTGGCCACGGTGGAGAAGTTCAACGCCGACGTGGCCGACGGCGGCACCGACAGCGTGTTCGGTCGCGCGCCGTCGAAGTCCCAGAAGGGCGACGTGACGCCGGTGAACCCGCTGGTCAACCCGCCGTTCTACGCGGTGCAGTGCTGCATCTCGTTCCTCAACACCAACGGCGGGCCGGCGCGCAACGACAAGTGGCAGGCCCTCGACTGGAACGACGAGCCCATAGGGCGGCTGTACTCCGCCGGCGAATTCGGCTCGGTGTTCTACCATTACTATTGGGGTGGCGGCAATATCAACGAGTGCTTCGCCAGCGGTATGATGACCGGCCAGCAGGTGAACGCGCTCTCCGACTGGAGCGCCGCCTAGCGCATCTAATGCCCGGACCGTCGCGGGGCCGATCCCTCCCTCCCCGTGTCTTGCGGCGAGTCCGTTCGACCGAAGGAGCGCCTTCCCCGGCGTTCCTTCGGCATGGATGCCCGATTGTCGACCGAAGCACACGCCACAGGGGCGTTTTTCGTGTGTTTGGGTCGACAATCGAGGCACCGCTGTCTCGGAAGCGCAATCTGCTCCGCAATCCCGCGTGCACGCCCTCGCATGCTGGGGTATGCTGAACCTCAGCAGGAAACGGCCGCGAAAGCGAGGCCGAACGAGAGAGGAGAGCCCCCATGCAGCAGCTCAACGACGATCGCGTGCTGTTCGCGTTCGCGCGCGACCTCGAGCCGGCGATCACGGTGAAGTCGGGCGACACGGTGCGCATCCGCACGCAGGATTGCTTCGGCAACCAGGTGCAATCGCCCGACGACGAGCTGGACGAGATCGACTGGGACCACATCAACCCGGCCACCGGCCCCGTGTTCGTGGAGGGCGCGGTACCCGGCGGCGCGCTGAAGGTGGCCATCGAGAACATCGAGCTCGACCCGCAGACGGCCTCGTGCACCGGCAAGGATGAAGGCGTGTGCGGCGACCGCTTCGACGCGTGGAGCACGCACCTGTGCGCCATCGATGGCGACAAGCTCGTCTGGAACGACAAGCTGTCCATCCCGCTCAAGCCCATGATCGGCGTCATCGGCGTCGCGCCCGCTGGCGAGCCCGTGAACTGCGGCACGCCCGGCAGCCACGGCGGCAACATGGACAACACCGCCATCGCCGCCGGCGCCACGCTCTACTTCCCGGTGGCCGCCGAGGGCGCGCTCTTCGGCTGCGGCGACATGCACGCGGTGATGGGCGACGGCGAGGTGAGCGTGTCGGGCGCGGAAGTGGCCGGCTGGGCCACGGTCACGCTGACGGCGCTGCCCGACCTGCGCCTGACGGACCCGCTCATCGAGAACGACACGCACTTCGGCATCATCGTGTCGGCGGGCTCGCTCGACGAGGCGGCCGACCGCGCCGTGCACCAGATGGTGGACCTGCTGCACGACCGCACCGGCACGCCGCAAGATGAGCTGGTCATGCTGTTGTCGCTGGTAGCCGACGTGCAGGTGTGCCAGATGGTCGACCCCCAGAAGACCGTCCGCTTCATGGTGCCGAAGTACGTCCTCGAAGCCCTCGATTTCGCCCTCTGACGCCAGAATGCCACAAAAGGGGACTGTCCCCTTTTGTGACATTCGCCTCAATGCAACGCTCACCTCTTTGATCAGGGCAAGCCTTTTCCTGCGAAATCGGTTACACTTGCACCATTGCGGAATTCAACCATCCGCGGTCGAAATGCGCGGAAGGGGGCGGTATGACCACGCTTCAAGAATGCTACGCCGAGCTGGGCGGCGGGGTGTCCAGCGACGATATCGTGCGTCGCCTGGGCAGCGAGGCCCTGGTGGCGAAGTACCTGAACTCCTTCCTGCGCGACGAGAACTTCGCCGCGCTCGAGACGGCGCTCGCCAGCCGCGACGTGGAGGCCGCCTTCCGCGCGGTGCACTCGCTCAAGGGCATCTGCCAGAACTTCGACTTCAAGGCCCTGGGCGCATCGGCGTCGGCCCTCACCGAGGCGCTGCGCGGCGGCTCCTACGGCAACGACGTGGACGGCCTGTTCAGCCAGGTGAAGCAGGACTACCGCGCCACCTACGACGCGGTGGCCCGCTATTGCCGCGGGGGGGGGGCTTAGCCAGCCATGACCCCGACGAGCAAACCGGCGGCGACTGAGATGAAGAAGCGCATCCTCATCGTCGACGACACCGAGATGAACCGCTCGCTTCTGGCGGACATCCTCTCCGACACCTTCGACATCGTGGAAGCAGCCAACGGCGTGCAGGCCATGGACGCGCTGCGGCGCGCGGACGGCGATATCGCGCTTATGCTGCTGGACATCATCATGCCCGACATGGACGGCTTCGAGGTGCTGGCCGCCATGAACAAGAGCGGCCTCATCGGCAGCATGCCCGTCATCATCATCTCGTCGGAGACGTCGCCCGCCTACATCGACCACGCCTACGACCTGGGTGCCACCGAATACATCAGCCGCCCGTTCGACGGCCGCATCATCCGCCATCGCGTGGAGAACACCATCAAGCTGTACTCGAAGCAAAAGCAGCTCGAGGGCATGGTGCTCGACCAGATAGTGGAGAAGGAGAAGTCGAACTACCTCATGGTGGAAATCCTCAGCAACATCGTGGAATTCCGCAATGGGGAAAGCGGCCTGCACGTCATGCACATCCGCATGATCACGGAAACCCTGCTCAAGCGCTATGTGGAAGTGACGCGCCGACCCGACCTCACGCCGCCTCTGCTGGCGCTCATCGTGAACGCCTCGGCGCTGCACGACATCGGGAAGATCTCCATCCCCGAGAGCATCCTGAACAAGCCGGGCAAGCTCACGCCCGAGGAGTTCGACATCATGAAGACGCACGCGGCCGTGGGCGCCAACATCCTGGAGAACTCGCCCTACGCCAAGCGCGAGCTGCTGGTGCAAACGGCGCGCGACATCTGCCGCTGGCACCACGAGCGCTGGGACGGGGGCGGCTACCCCGACGGCCTGGCGGGCGAGGACATTCCCATCGCGGCGCAGGTGGTGTCGCTGGCCGACGTGTACGACGCCCTCACCAGCGAGCGCGTATACAAGCCGGCCTACTCGCACAGCCGCGCCATGGACATGATCCGCAACGGCGAATGCGGCGCGTTCAACCCGGTGCTCCTGCAATGCCTGGAGGACGTGGGCGACCATCTGGCCGACGAGCTCAAAACGCAGTCGCTCGGCGGCATCACGCGCATCGAGGCGGCCAGCTTGGAGGCGCAGCTGCTCTCGGGCAGCGGCTTCCACGTGTCGAACCGCACGCTGTCGCTGCTGGAGCAGGAGCGCACGAAGTACCGCTTCTTCGCCTCCATGTCCAAGGAGATCCAGTTCGAGTACAGCTACGGCACCGACATCCTCTCGTTCTCGGAATGGGGCGCGGCGCAGCTGGGCGTTGACGAGCTCATCGTGCATCCCTACGACAAGGCGGGGCCGTTCGACCTGGTGGAGCCCGAGGATCGCGACCGCTTCATCGAGATGGTGCGCGCCACTACCATGCTGAGCCCCACGGTGGACTTCACCTGCAAGATGCTGGTGAGGGGCGAGCACCGCTGGTGCCGCACCATGGCGCAGACGCTGTGGATGGGCGAGGACGGCCGGGCCGAATGCACCGGCGTGATTGGCAAGATCGTGGACGTGAACGACGAGCGCCTGGCTATGGAGGAGCTGCGGCACCGGGCCACCCACGACGCGCTCACCGGGCTGTACAACCGCCCGGCCGCCGAGGAGCTGGCCGAGCGCGCGTTTGCCGAGCGGCCCGACGGGCGCTTCGCGTTCATCCTGTTCGACCTCGACCGCTTCAAGGGGGCCAACGACGAGTTCGGCCACGCGTTCGGCGACGAGGTGCTCAGCTTCGTGGCGCGCAAGGTGCAGCGCTCCATCCGTCGCGACGACGTGGCGGCCCGCGTGGGCGGCGACGAGTTCCTGGTGTTCGTGCCGTGCGGCGAAGAGGGTGATCCTGCCTTCGAGCGCCTGGTGAGGCGGCTGTTCGACACCCTCACCGACACCTTCGAGGGGTTCGACGTGTCGGTGAGCATGGGCGTGGCGTTCTATCCCGACAACGGGCGGACGTACCGCGAGCTGTTCCACCATGCCGACGAGGCGCTCTACCGCTCGAAGCGCAACGGCCGCGGCCGCATCAGCGTATTCGACGAGTCGATGCGCGGCGAGCTGTCGGCCCTGTCCCCCATGGACAGCGAGGCGGAGTAAGCCGCGACCATAGTAAGCACGCAGGGGAGGTCCGATGATGGTGAAGAAGATTCTGGCGCTGGCGGTTGCGGCCGCGATGGCGTGCTCGCTCGCGGGGTGCGCGGGCGGCGGCTCCGGCGCAGGCACGGGCGGCGCAAGCAGCAGTTCAAGCGGCGGCAAGACCACCGTCTCGCTCATGTTCTACAACAACCTCGACGCCTTCAAGGCGCTGGTGGAATCCACCTACGACGACATCCAGCTGGACTACGAGCAGTCCACCCTGGCCAAGTTCAACAGCGACGAGGTGCGCCGCGTGAAGAACGGCCACGGCCACGACCTGGTGCTCACCAGCATGCCCACCGGCGACATCAAAGACTACGTGGCCGACCTGAGCGCCTACGACTTCTCCACGCGCTACGAAAGCTCCATCATGAGCCGCGTGAAGCAGGACGGCAAGACGCTCTATCTGCCCCTGCCGTCGAACTATTTCGGCTTCGTGGTGAACAAGACGCTCGTGGAGCAGATGGGCCTGGCCCTTCCCACCACGCAGCAGGAGCTGCTCGACCTGCTGCGCACGGCCAAGGAAACGGGCGTCGGCCGCAGCGAGGAGGGCTTCGTCATCTCCACGAACAACGTGGACGGCACGGCCATGGGCAACCTCATCGTGGGCGCCGAGGTCCCCGACTTCCTGGGCACCGCGCAGGGCGAGAAGTGGCTCGCCGACTTCCTGGAGAATAAGGCCACGTTCGCGGGCACCTGGGAAGACGGCCTCGCGTTCTTCCTTACGCTCACGAATGAAGGGTTCATGGACGTCGAGCGGCTCAACGGCAGCCGCAACGTGGTGGACGTGATGGGCGGCATGGCGAAGGGCGACCTTATCGCGTGCTTCGGCTCGTCGCTCTACCTCGATACCATCCGCGCCGAGGACACCGACTACGAGTTCGTCATGCTGCCCTTCCTCAGCAGCGCGAGCAGCCCCGCCTGGGCGCTGTCCGACCCGGCGGCGTGCATCTCCATCAACAAGGCGGTGGAGGAGTCGGGCGACGCGGCCAAGATGGATGCGTGCGTGCGGGTGCTCGACCTGCTTTCCACGCCCGAGGGGCAGCAGGCGGTCATGCAGGACATGCGCGCCGACAGCTCGTATCTGAGCGACGACGTGCCGTCCGCCAAGTCGGGGGTGACGGGCCTGGAGGATGTCATCGAGGGCGGCTACACCTACAGCAACCGCCTGCCGGCGAACGTGGTGTGGAAGCTGGGGGTCGACGCGGTGAAGGCCGCCGCGGGCAAGATGACGCCCGACGAGGTGCTGGCCGACGTGGACGAGTTCCATCGCGCGGGGCCGCAGGAGGCCGCCGAGGACCACGTCATCGTGGGCGGCGTGGCCGATGACCTGCTGTTTGAGGACTTCAACACGCGCAAGGGCGAGACGGCGCTCGGCAACCTGGTGGCCGACGCGGTGGCCGAGGCGTCGGGCGCGCCCATCGCGTTCGCGAACGGCGGCGGCATCCGCGCGAGCCTGTACGCGGGCGACGTGTACCGCAGCGATCTGGCAGTCGTCGTGCCGTTCGACAACACCATCGTGGTGCTGGACGTGGACGGCAAGACGCTCAAGGAGCTGCTGGCGAACTCCATCACGCAGATCCGGTACACGCGCACCCCGGGCGGGCGCTTCCTGCAGGTGCACGGGCTGTCCTACGAGGTGAAGGTGGACCCCTCGGTTGAAACCGAGAAGGAACCCGTCGCCGCCGAGCTGGTGAGCGTGACGCTGCCCGACGGCTCGCCCGTCGACGACGCCGCCACCTACCGCATTGCCGTGAACAACTACATGTGCGGCTCGCAGGGCTACGCCGACAACACGGGCGACGGCTTCACCATGCTGAACGTGTTCGACAGCGCCACGCCGGCCGCCACGGGCGCGAAGCTGGTGGAGGACACGGGCAAGACCTATGCCGACGCGCTCGAGGCGTACTTCGACGCGCACGAATCCGAGGAGATCACCGCGAAGGTGGAGGGCCGCATCAAGGTGGAGGGGGCTCCTGCGTAGCATGGAGGCCGCACCGCCGCATACCGACGTGCTGAAAGCGCCCACCCGCAGGCAGATCGTCCTGCGGGCGGCGGTGCTCGCCGCCATCGCCCTGGCCGTGGCGGCGGGGCTGCTGGCCTGGTTCGACTGGTCGTCGGAGAGCGCGTCGGACAAGGCCGTGCACGATATGAGCGAGCTCTACCTGAAGGAGCTCACCACCCAGACGGTCGGCCACTTCCAAACCAGCCTGAGCGGCGAGATAGCCCAGCTTGCCACCGTGGTGGACACGCTCGGCGACGCCGACGCGGCCAGCGAGGCCTCGCTGCAGGCGTTCATCGCCCAGCGGAAGCAGAAAAGCGGGCTGGACTTCCTGGCCTATTTGGACGCGAACGGAAGCTACCACACCGAGGACGGCGCGCGGCCGGGCGTGTCGAAGATCGATTCGCTCGCCGCCATGCTGGAGGCCACCGAGCCCATGGTGGCCGTGAACGAGACGCTGCTGGAAGGCGATCTCGTGCTCATCGCGCTGCCCATCGACCACCGCGATTTCGAGGGCACCCAGCTGGTGGTGGCGCTGGCGGGCCTGCCGCTGGACACGGTGAGCACCCAGCTGTCGCTCAGCAAGGATTCCAGCCAGACGTATTCCAGCGTGGTGGCCTCCGACGGCGACTACGTCATCCACACGCGCGTGAGCGAGCAGCTTCCCAACGGCACGAACCTGTTCTCGCTGCTGGAACGCAACGCCGTCTTCGAGAAGGGCTACTCGCTCGAGCAGCTGCGGCAGGAGGTGGCCGAAGGCGGGTCGGGCCTGTCGTCGTTCACGGTGGAGGGCATGCGCCTCTACCTGTTCCACGAGCCCGTGCCCGGCACCGACTGGTTCGTCACCACCATCATCCCCTACGACGTGGTGAGCGCCTCGGTGAGCGGCCTGCGCACCTCGCTCAACGTGAACTCGCTCGTGGTGCTATGCATTATCGTGGCCATGCTGTTCGCGCTGTTCGCGGGCTACGCAGTGGTCGCGCGGCGCAACCGCCGTCGGCTGGAGGAGGCCTACGAGCGCGCCGAGGTGGCCAACGCGGCGAAGAGCACGTTCTTGAGCCGCATGTCGCACGAGATCCGCACGCCCATGAACGGCATCATCGGCATGACGAAGATGGCGCTGAACTCCATCGACGACCCTGCGCGCGCCACCGATTCGCTGAACAAGGCGCTGCGCTCGTCCAAGCACCTCATGAGGCTGCTGAACGACGTGCTGGACATGGCGCGCATCGAGAGCGGCAAGACGGAGCTGGCCTTCGACGACTTCGACTTCGGCGAGCTGGTGGCCAACGTGGAGGATCTGGCGCGCGGCCAGGCGGAAACGAAGGGCGTGCGCTTCGAGGCCCTGGTGCAGGAGGGCCTGGGGCCGGCGTATCGCGGCGACGCGCTGCGCATCACGCAGGTGCTCACCAACCTGCTGTCGAATGCGGTGAAGTTCACGCCCGAGGGCGGCCGCGTGAGCTTCGACGTGGCGGCGTGCGACGCGCCGGCGGGCGCGGCCGGCGGCGGCGACGTGCAGTGGGTGAGCTTCCGGGTGGCCGACACGGGCGTGGGCATCGCGCCGGAGAATCTGGGCCGCGTGTTCGAGGCCTTCGAGCAGGAGAGCGCCGGCGTGATGCGCACGTATGGCGGCACCGGCCTGGGGCTTTCCATCGTGAAGAGCTTCGTCGATCTGATGGGCGGCACGGTCGAGGTGGAAAGCGAGCAGGGGGTCGGCACCGCGTTCACGGTGCGCCTGCCGCTGGCCGCGGCCGAGGCTGCCGTCGACGAAGGCTCCCAGGACGAGGCGGCCGTCGACCTGACCGGCGTGCGCATCCTGGTGGTGGAGGACACCCCGGTGAACCTGGAGATCGTCTGCGACATGCTGGACGCCGTGGGCGCCCAGGTGGAAACCGCCGTCGACGGCGTGGAGGCCGTGGAGGCGTTCGCGCGCTCCGAGGAGGGGCGCTTCCAGCTGGTGCTCATGGACATCCAGATGCCGCGCATGAACGGCTTGGATGCCGCCCGCGCCATCCGCGCGATGGATCGCGCCGATGCCGGCGTGCCCATCATCGCCATGTCGGCCAACGCCTTCGACGAGGACCGCCAGGCCAGCCGCGAAGCCGGCATGAACGGCCACCTCTCCAAGCCCCTCGAAGCCCCAGACGTCTACGCCTGCCTGAAGAACGTGCCGCGCTAAACCACCGCCGCGCTCCTTTAGAAGGATCCCTTTAGAGCCCGAATGTTTCACGTGAAACATTCGGGCGGAAATGCACCATTGGCTGGAGTAGGCTATTTTGAGGGACGCGCGGCTCTTTTCGCGATGAAGCGCTGGAATTTACTTCGAGGCTTCTCAGGCATGGTGAGCTGGAGCTTCCCTTCTTGCACGAGCGGGGTAAGGTGCGTTTTGGCAAGGTAACGCGCGTTGAGGCCCAGATGGTCGGCAATCTCGTTCCTGCTGCGGGGGATCGCGCAAAACGCTACGATCTCGTCTCGGACGTCCGCCGCTGCCGGCTTTGCCTGCCGGGTTTTCGGCTCAGATGCCTCTTCGGGCGCATTGAACAACTGCGCTTGGAACGACCCGCGCACGTCGGAGAAAACCGGCGGGCGCAAACCGGCGGCGCGCATCTCGTCGCGGATGACCGGTATGCCTGAGTGGCGGTTCTCGCCCACTCCCTGGATTTCGAGGATCGACACGAGCGTGGGGTTGCGCGTCTGGATGTTGGCATATCCGAGGTCCTCGACGCTTTGACCTCCGTACACTCCTCCCGGGTTCCAACACTCGAGGCGGTCGGAATACAGCGTCAGGCGAACGGGCGTCCCGTTGCAGTAGGGCCCGTAGTCGCGATGCATCAGCGAATTGGTTATGATCTCGCGGACGGCATTCTCCGGATATTCGGAGATGTCGTGCCGCACGCCGTCGCGGACGACCACCCTGGTCTTCGTGTTGCGTTTGACGAAGGCTATCGCGTCGTCGATCATCTGGGCGATAGGCCCCTCGAATCTTTTGTTGTCCAGGAAGCGCGACCCGTCCGATCCTGTGACGATTTCGGTTCCCGCTACGGCCGAAGCGGTGATGCAGAGGTTGGGATAGATCTGCTGGGGATAATCGCACAGCGTCATCATACCCGACAATGTGGGCTTCCCTTCTTTCTCGGCACCGGTCAGCTTGAGGATCTCGTCCCGTTTACGTCGCGCCATGTGGGGCCGGTCTTCTTTGGCAGAGACGACGAATGAGGACACGAGATCCTCGTCAAGCATATTGAGGCTGGCTTCGGGGCTGACGGACACGTCGTCGCGCTTGCCGTTCTTGAACACCTCGATCTCGTAAAGCTCTGACGGCGTCATGTGCTTGTCCGCATCGCCGAGACGGACGTACGACCCTTTGGTCATGCCGGCCTTGAGGCGGTATACAGGCCGCTCGCTCATCGGCCGCCCCTCGATATAGGCAGCGACGATCACCTTTCCGTCGATGAGGGCGTCGGCGAACACGGGCCGCACCTCGGGGCTCATCTCGGCGCACTGCTCGCAGACGCTTTTTTGAAGCTCGTGCGCGTCGTAGACGCCGGCTGCCTTGAAGCGGTCCGATTCGTCGAGTCCGAAGATGATGACTCCGCCGTCGTTTTGATTGGAGAAACTCGAAATAGTGTCGTAAAGACGCGGGGCTCCATCACGAGCCGCTTTGATCTCGACGGTCTGGCTCTCGCATTGCTTCGCCTGCACATCCGCGACGAGCCCTTCAAGAGTATCGATGCCCATAGCAGTTCCCTTGTTTTGGTCGAAATTTAGATCATTGTAGAGCAAAAGATCGATCTTTTTTCGGATATGCCAAAAATTTTGAGCCAAAAAGCCGAAAAATTGGAGTGAAGATCGAAATTTTTGAGCTTTATCCCAAAAAATTCGATCTTTTGGCCGAAAAATGTCATAAAAGGGGACTGTCCCCTTTTATGACAAATCGCTACCTTGCTAGAGCAGTTCGCACACTTTGCCGAGGAGCGGCTCGAAGCTCACGCCGCGGGCCTCGAACTCGGGCTGCTGGGCGCTCACGATCATGGCATCGTGCACGAAGTCGCCGGCGAAGCGCACGGCCTCCTCGAGCGTGCGGCCCGCCATCACAGCCGCCATCAGGCACGACGCGTACAGGTCGCCGGTGCCGTGCAGCATGTAGGGCAGATACTCGTTGTGCACCTCCACCGTGTCCATACCTAAGCCGCCCACGAAGTTGCGGATGCACGTCTCGCCCTCGCGCTGGATGCCCTTGAGCACCACGTGCTTCGCGCCCTTCGCCACCAGGGCGTCCACCAGGCGGTGCGCCTCTTCGTCGGAGATGTCGGTGCCGCCCCACTCCTCCCCGATGGGTTCGCCCAGGATGATGGCGGCCTCGGTCAGGTTCGGCGTCAGGATGTCGGCCCCGCAGGCCAGCTCGGCCATGGCGTCGCAGAGCTCGGGCGTGTAGGTGGGGTACACCTTGCCGTGGTCGGCCATCACCGGGTCCACCACGCGCAGCGCCGCCGGGTACATGGCGTACAGGTCGCGGATGCGCTCCACCTGCTCGGGCGCGCCCAGGAAGCCCGAGTACACCGCGTCGATCTCCACGCCGATGTTCTTCCACGCCGCCAGGTAGTCCTCCAGCATGGCGGTGGTGTCGTGCATGTACCAGCCGGGGAACGCCGTGTGCGACGAGAACAGGCCGGTGGGCACGGGGCACACGTCGCAGCCGGCGGCCGAGAGCACCGGAATGGCCACGCCGAGCGAGCACTTTCCGTATCCGCACAGATCGTGCACGGCGGCCACGCGCGGGATGTAGGCGCCTTCGCGCGTGTACAGGGTGGTTTCGTTCATGAGCGGCCTTTCTGGTCGAGGGCTGAAAAAACTCGCAGCGCCATCGGGCGCCGCGATTGCAACAGTATGCTCCAAGTGTATGGCAAAGCTCTGCTGTTCGGTTGACAATCTGAAAACGCGCGGGCGGCCTACTTGCCGTCTCCCTCGTCGTCATCGTCGTCGAAGAACGACCAATCGTCCTCGTCGGCCTCGCGGCTGGCGAAGATCTTGCGCGTGCGGCGCTCCATGATGACGCAGGCGATGAGGCTGATGACAAGGCCGGCCCCCACCAGGCATCCGATGCCGGCGTAGGTGTTGAAGAGAAAGTCGTACAACGCTCCGAAATCCATGACTACCTCGTTATTCCCTCTCGATTCACCGTGGCTTCCTATGGTTTCCACGGGCCATTTAGATTTACGCGTTAGAGTATACTATGCCCGGCCGATTAGCTGGCTTTAGTTTCGATATTCCTTTATTCTCTACCGTGCTTCGATGAAAGGCTGGAAGGGCTGGCGCATGCATGCTGTGAGCAGGGAGAAGCAGAGGCGGCGCGTCGTCGTCGCCGTTGCCGTCGTCGGGCTGGCCGCGTTCGTGCTGTGCGCGGTGCTCAGCCTCACATCGTTCATAGAAGGCAAGCTCAACCAAAGCGCCGAGCACCAGGTGGTCACGTTCACCGAGCAGGCGGCGGGCGGGGTGTCCGACCGCATGTTCATGGTGCAGAACGCCATCGGCTCGTTCGCCGTGCAGGTTGCCGACCCCGATCAGGTGGTTCCCGCGCTCGCGGCTTTTCGCGATCGCAACGGCTTCGTCGACGCGGCGTTCGCGGGCCTCGACGGCATCGGGCGCACGGCCGACGGCTCCCCGTTCTCCACCTCCGACATCGAGTTCGAGGAGACGGCGCTCTCCCAGGGACAGTCCTCGTACTCCGACACGTTCGTCAACGACGAGGGCGCGTGCGTGCGCCTGGCCCAGCAGCCCCTCTACCTCGACGGCGATCTGGCGGGCGCGCTCTACGTGCAGATCCCGCTCAGCATGTTCACGCTGCCCCGGCATCTCGACATGTTCGACGGGCGGGGCTACTTCATGCTGTTCCAGGCGGATACGGGCGAGGTGCTCGTGCCGCCTCGGGACGAGACGCAGGCGCCGCTTGCACAGGGGGACTCGATCTTCGACTTCCTCGACGAGGCCGCCCATTACACGGCCCCCGAGTCGTTCGACTCGGCCGAGGAGGCGGGCGACGCGCTGCGCTCCCTCAAGGCGCGGGAGAACGCCGATCTCGGCTCGCTGCGCGACACGGTGGACAGCGGCGCGACCGGGCTCATCGCCGCGCCCGTCGAGGGGAAGGCCAGCTACGTCTGCGTGGCCCCCGTGGGCGAGGGCCATTGGTACGTGTGCAGCGTGGTGCCGGTGGGCAACGTGCGGGCCGAGGCCGACGTGGTGGCCACCACCTTTCAGGTGGTGTTCGGCATCGTGATCGTCTGCCTGGTGGCGGTGGGCCTGCTTGCGTTCTTCACGTACCGGCGGCGCGTGCGCGAGCGCAACGTCGACATGCTCTCCCAGCTCTACGAGGCGCTCTCCGACAGCATCGAGATGGCGGTGAACCTGTACTCGCCCGCGGACGGGCAGGTCACGCCCATCGTGGCGAAGGCGCGCAGCATCATCGGCTACTCCATGCGCGACTTCCTCAAGAACCCCGACCTCGCGCGCGCCATCCGCCTGTCCGAGCGCGGCACGAGGCTGTTCGACCGCATCAGGGCCGGCCAGGTGGACGGGTTCGAACAGGGCGAGTTCTCGTTCCGCGGCTCGGAGGCCGACTGCACGCGCTGGGCCGCCTATTCGGTGAAGCCGCTCGTGTTCGACGAGAAGCCCCAGCTGCTCATCGTGCTGCGCGACGCCACCGCCGACAAGAAGATCCAGCTCTCCATGAAGGACGCCATGGACGCCGCCGAATCGGCGAACCAGGCGAAATCGGAGTTCCTCTCCCGCATGAGCCACGAGATCCGCACGCCGATGAACGTGATCATCGGGATGCTCCAGATCGCGCGCGGCAACGTGGACGACCCCGTGAAGACGCGCGAGAACCTGGACAAGATAGGCGCGGCGTCCGACCATCTGCTGGGGCTGATCAACGACGTGCTCGACCTGTCGAAGATAGAGAACGGCAAGATGACCCTGACCAGCGAGCCGTTCTGCCTGGCCGACATCGTCGAGGACGTCCTGGCGGTGGTGCGCGCGCAATGCGAGGCGAAGGGCCTCGACCTGGACGCGCGGATGCCCGACGGGGCCGAAGGCGTGTTCGTGGGCGATTCCATGCGCCTCAAGCAGCTGTTGCTCAACCTGCTGACGAACGCCGTGAAGTACACGCCCGCAGGGGGCCATGTCCGCTTCGAGGGTACCGTCTCGCCGGGCGCGGTGATGGGGTACCGCCAGATCACGTTCGTCGTGAGCGATGACGGCATCGGCATGTCGGCGCAGTTCCAGGAGCGCCTGTTCGAGCCGTTCGTCATGGAGGGGCGCTCCCGCGAGCAGGGCACGGGGCTCGGCATGCCCATCGTCAAGACCATCGTGAGCCTCATGGGCGGGAGCATCGATGTGGACTCCGCCGAAGGCAGGGGCACCACGTTCAAGGTGGCGCTCAACCTGCGCATCGCCATGGAGACGGAGCGGCAGGCGTTCGCCGACGGACGCGGCTCGGAGGGCGCCGCCGCGCGCGCCGGCGAAAAGGGCCGGTCGTCCATCCCCGCGATGGCCGCGCCCGTTCCGCCCGCCATCGATCCCGGCGATCTGGCCGGGCTGCGGGTGCTTCTGGCCGAGGACAACGATCTGAACGCCGAGATCGCCTGCGAGCTGTTGTCCGAGGCGGGCCTCAAGGTGGATTGGGCTCGCGACGGACGCGAGGCGTGCGACCTGTTCAAGGGCTCCGCCGAGGGCTTCTACGACGTGGTGCTCATGGACGTGCAGATGCCGAACATGAACGGCTACGACGCCACCCGCTGCATCCGCGGCCTCGCGCGCGCCGACGCCGCGGGCGTGCCCATCATCGCCATGTCGGCCAACGCGTTCTCCGAGGACGTGCGCGCTTCGCTGGCCAGCGGCATGAACGCGCACCTCTCCAAGCCCATCGACATGCGCCGCGTCCTCGCCTCCATCCTCGAGCACGTGAGGGGATGACAGCGGGGACGAGTGACAGCGGAGTGTCAGGGGGACGGTTCTCTTGACACCGGAACCAGGTGTCAAGAGAACCGTCCCCCTGACACTCCGCTGTCACGTCCCCCGTCCCCCTTTGCCGACGGCGTGAAGGAATCCCGGAGGGGGGCGGGCGTGCGGTATACTGGGCCGAACACGCAAAACCGACCGAGAAGGAGCGCGACCATGCTCGACATCAAGTTCGTCCGCGACAACCAGGAAGCCGTCGCCGAGGCGATGAAGAACCGCAATGCTTCGTGGGACGCGTCGCGCTTCTCCCAGCTTGACGAGGCGCGCCGCGACGCCATCGCGCGCGAGGAGGCGCTGCAGGCCGAGCGCAACGCCGCATCGAAGTCCATCGGCAAGATGATGGCCGCCGGCCAGAAAGACGAGGCCGAGGCCGCCAAAGAGCGCGTCCGCGCCATAAACGACGAGCTGGCCGGCGCGGGCAAGGAGCGCGAGGAGGCCGACGAGGCCCTGCGCGATATGCTCATGCGCACCCCCAACATGCCCGCCGACACCACGCCCGTGGGCGCCGACGAGAACGACAACCCCGAGGTGCGCCGCTGGGGTATGCCGCGCGACTTCGCCGCCGAGGGCTTCGCCATGAAGCCGCACTGGGACCTGGGGCCGGAGCTGGGCATCATCGACTTCGAGCGCGCCGTGAAGCTGGCCGCGAGCCGCTTCATCCTGCTGGGGGGCCTCGGCGCCCGCCTCGAGCGCGCGCTCATCAACTTCATGGCCGACACGCACACCTCTCGCGGCTACAAGGAGTGGTGGTGCCCGGCCATGGCCAACGCCGAGACGCTCACCGGCACCGGCCAGCTGCCGAAGTTCGAGGAGGACCTGTTCCACACCACGGAGGGCCTCTACCTCATCCCCACGGCCGAGGTGCAGCTCACGAATATCCACGCCGGCGAGGTGCTCGACGCCAGCCAGCTGCCGCTCAAATACTGCGCGTTCACGCCGTGCTTCCGCGAGGAGGCCGGCAGCGCGGGCCGCGACACGCGCGGGCTCATCCGCGTGCACCAGTTCGACAAGGTGGAGATGGTGAAGTACGCCAAGCCCGAGGAGAGCTACGACGACCTCGAGGCCATGGTGGCCGACGCCGAGAACATCCTGCAGCTGCTGGGCCTGCCGTACCGCGTGATCAGCCTGTGCACGGGCGACATCGGGTTCTCGGCCGCCAAGACCTACGATTTGGAGGTGTGGCTGCCCAGCTACAACGGCTACAAGGAGATCTCGTCGTGCTCCAACTGCACCGACTTCCAGGCGCGCCGCGCGAACATCAAGTACCGCGACCCGGCCGCGTTCAAGGGCTCGCGCTACGTGCACACGCTGAACGGCTCCGGCCTGGCCGTGGGCCGCACGATGGCCGCCGTCATCGAGAACTACCAGCAGGCCGACGGCACCATCAAGGTTCCCGACGTGCTGGTGCCCTACATGGGCGGCGTCGAGGTCATCGCGCCCGAGTAGGGGAAACGACGCGTGGCAACCAAGCGCAAGCGGACCGACCAGCCGAAGAAGAAGGACGAAGCGAGCGCCGCCCGGACGGGAACGACCGGGCGGCGTCCCGTCGCGCGCAAGCGGCGCTGGCCGCTCGTGGTCGCGCTCGTGCTGGTCGCGATCATCGTGGCGGTGGTGGGCACGTTCTCGTGGGACCGCTGGCTGCGCTACGACGACGCCGCGGAGTTCCAGGGCGAGTGGCAGGCGCACGGCACGCCGGCCGTCGTCGTCATCGACGGCGAGCGCATCAACCTCACCGACGACGTGTCCTACGCCTACGCCATCGACCCCGTGGCGAAGACGCTTTCCTTCACATTCGGATCGCTGGAAGGGCAGGGCCGCTACCGGTTCTCGCTCGACCGCACGCAGCTGGTCATCACCGAAGGCGACGGCTACTCGTGGCTGCTGACGCTCGTGGACGATATTGCGTGGATGTGGGATCAGGCGGCGCGCGCCGTGCAGGGCCAGCCGCAGGAAGAGCCCGCGCAGGCGGAGGGCGTGACGGTGCTCGACCGCCTTTCCCATGATTCCGCGGCCGCGCCGCGGGCCGATGCGGCCGTGGCCGAGCCGGAACCCGAGCCCGCGGCGGCGCCTGAGGCCGAGGCCGAGTCGCAGCCCGAAGCCGAGGGCGCCCCCGCCCCCGCCGCTCCCGAGCCGGAGCCCTCCGACGACTCCGATGACTCCGCGTCCGCGAACCCGCTCGGGGCCTTCGACGTGAGCGACCACCCGGCATGAGCGATGCCGCGCCCGCGCTCTCCGTGGAGCGCCTCGTCGTGCGCTCCGGCCGCGTGGCCTGCGACGTGCTCGTGGCTCCGGGTGCGCCGCGCATGACCACGCCGGCTCTCGCCGCCCGCGTGCGCGCCGACTTCCCCGACCTTCCGCGCCATGCCTGCGTGAACGAGGTCGGCGACACGTTCGCGGCCGTGATGGATCGCACGTCGCTCCCGCATCTGCTGGAGCACCTGGTCATCGACTTGCAGACGCGGTCTGCGGCGTCTTGCGGACAGCGCGCCCGCGACGCCGTATACGTGGGCACGACTGAATGGACGGACGAGCAGGCGGGACGCGCCTGCGTCCAGGTGAGCTTCACCGACGATTTGATTGCTTTGCGGGCTTTTCGCGACGCCGTGGACTACCTTAACGCGGTGGTGGTACCCTAGCGCAATGACCACGGCTCACCTCACATTCGACCAGACGAGCGACAAGATCGCCGAACGCGTCGTCAAGATGCGCTCGTCGGCCGTGCGCGACCTGTTCGCCGCCGCGTCGAACCCCAACATCATCTCGCTGTCCGGCGGCATGCCCGACGTCTCGCTGCTTCCGCACGCCGCCATCCGCACGGCCACGCGCGCCGCCTGCGACGACGAGCGCGCCGTGGCGCTGCAGTACGGCTCCACCGACGGCCGCGTGGAGACGAAGCAGGTATTCTGCGACCTCATGCGCGACATCGGCGTGCGCGCCAAGCCCGAGAACGTCCTCATCACCACGGGCGCCCAAGAGGCGCTCGACCTCATGGCCAAGACGTTTTTGAACCCCGGCGACATCGTGCTGGCCGAGGGTCCCACCTACCTGGGCGCGCTCCAGGCGTTCAGCGCCTACGAGCCCGACGTGCGCTGCATCTCCTTCGACGACGAGGGCATGCGCATGGACCTGCTGGAAGAGGAGCTCGCGCGCATCGGCAAGGGCAATCCGCGCCTCAAGTTCCTCTACACCATCCCGAACTTCCAGAATCCCGGCGGCGTGACCATGGTGCCCGCCCGCCGCAAGCGCCTGCTGGAGCTGGCCGACGAGTACGGCTTCATGATGGTGGAGGACGATCCCTACGGCCGGCTGCGCTACGACGGCGGCCACGTGCTGCCGCTCAAGGCGCTTTCGGACGACGTGGTGTACCTGGGCACGGTGTCGAAGGTGTTCGCGCCGGGCCTGCGTACCGGCTGGATTGCTGCGCCGAAGAGCGTGCTGGCCAAGATCAACCTGGTGAAGCAGGGCACCGACCTCTGCGGCAGCGCGTTCAACCAGGTGGTGGTGGAGCACTACTTCACCGACACCCCGTGGCAGAAGACGCTGCAGAAGTTCGTGGACACCTACCGCACGCGCCGCGACGCTATGCTGGCCGCGCTCGACGAGCACTTCCCGGCTGAGGCCACCTGGACGCGTCCCGAAGGCGGGTTCTTCGTGTGGGTGACGCTGCCGAGCTACGTGGATACCGGCTCCATGCTGTCGGTGGCGTTGGAGAACGGCGTGACGTACACGCCCGGCGACGGCTTCTTCGCAGATGGGAAGACCGGCAGGAACTGCATGCGCATCGCGTTCTGCTACGAGAGCCCCGAGAACCTGGCCGAAGCCATCAAGCGCCTCGCCGCCGTCATCAACGACCGCCTGGAACTCTACCGCGCATTCCTCGACGCCGGCGCCATCAAGGCGGAATAATTTGTCATCCTGAGCGAGCGAAGCGAGTCGAAGGATCCCCCGCGGCGCCAGCCGAAAGGCCCGCCGGTTGAGCAGGTTGAACGAACCGAAAGGAAGCCACAATGGGCCTCAAAGTTGCAGTGTTGATGGGCGGCGCGTCGTTCGAGCGCGAGTTCTCCCTGGCCAGCGGCAGATGCGTGTGCGCGGCGCTCGAGGAGGCCGGCCACAAGGCGGTGCCGCTCGACACCACGAGCGAGCTCGTGCCCACGCTGCGCAGCGAGCGCCCCGACGTGTGCTACAGCGCCCTGCATGGCAAGCACGGCGAGGACGGCACCATCCAGAGCCTGCTCGAGTTCCTGGACATCCCCTTCGTAGGCTCGCCATCGAGCGTCTGCCAGCGCGCGTGGAACAAGGATTCCATGCACTCCGAGATGGCCGTCTACCGCGCCATCACCGGCGAGGCCCCCGTGGCGTCGTGGCCGCAGGGCCTCTACATCGCGCGCGACGCGTTCAAGGACATGGGCGCGGCCACGGCGCTCGACCTGGTGGAACAGCGCGTGATCGGCGGCTACCCTGTGGCCGTGAAGCCCGCGCACGGCGGGTCCGCCATGGGCGTGCACAAGGTGGACTCGATCGACGAGCTGGGCGAGGCCATCCTCGACGCGCTCTCGTTCGACGAGGCCGTGGTCATCGAGCAGTGGATCGACGGCGTGGAGATGGCCGTTTCCGTGCTGGGCACCGGTTGGGACGCCTACGCGCTGCCCCCGGTGGAGATCGTGCCGAAGAGCGGCATGTACGACACCGAGGCCCGCATGACGCCCGGCGCCGTGGAGTGCTTCGCGCCCGTGCGCAACGTCTCGCTCGCGCCCGACGAGGCCGACGCCCAGGCCATCCGCGCCGAGATCGAGCGCGCAGCGCTGGAGGTGTACCGCGCCTACAACGTGCGCGACCTCGCCCGCATCGACCTCATCTGGGACGGCGCCCAGGCCCGCGTCTTCGAGGTGAACGTGTCGCCCGGCATGGCCGAGCGCTCCCTGTTCCCCGCCGCCTGCGAAGCCGCCGGCCTCTCCCTCCCGAAGGTCCTCGACGAACTGGTGTCCCAGTACGCGTAAGGGACGGGGCAGTCGTCTCATCCAAGCGCATCTTCGCTCCGAAAACACGCCTCAGCGCACGAGGCGTGTTTTCGGAGCGAAGATCGTGCGCATGCCATTATCCCCGTCCCTTTGTCTCATTCAACGAAACGGCAACTGAATTCTATTGCGCCTGTGTTTTCCCCTCCTGCCGGCGGCACCTGCCCCTATAATGGTCTGCACAGACAAACGTCCAAAGGAGGCAGTCATGGGCAACAAACTAGGTGCTTTCCTGGCCGGCGGGCTCGCAGGCGCGGCCATCGCGCTTCTGTACGCTCCCCGCTCGGGTCAGGAGACGCGGGCCATAGTCACGGACAAGGTGAACGCCGCATGGGGCGAGGCCCAGGAGCTCGGCGCTCAGGCCGGTTCGAACGTGCAGCACGCGTACCACGAGGCCGCGGCCAAGGGCCAGGAGGTCGTGCAGGATGTGGCCGCCAAGGGCCAGGAGCTGTACGGCCAGGCCACGCAGCGGGTGCAGGACGCCGCCGAGAACATCAAGCCGGCGTTCTCGCAGAAGAACGACGAGCTGCGCGACAAGATCGAGGCCGCGCGCCAGCGCATCGCCTCGCAGGTGGCCAAGAACGCCGAGCAGGCGCACGAGACGGTAAGCGACACCATCCCGGTTGCGGCCGACACGGCGCATGAGGCCGTCGACGCCGTGCAGGACAAGGCGCAGGACGTCGCCGATGCGGTGAAGGACAAGGCGGAGGACGCGGCCGAGAAGATCGGCGGCGACAAGCCGGCCGACGCCCAGTAACGCAGGCGGTATCGAAGCGAAGCGGCGACGCGAGAGCGGGGGAGCATCCTCGCCCCCGCGCGCCGCTTTTCCGTATCTGAGCGCAGCCGCCGGCGCCGGGGGCGCGGCCGTCAGGTCCGCGAAGCGCGCCGCAAGCTGCAATGGAGAAGACCATGGCAAGCAAACTCATCACCACGAGCGAGCTCACGGGCGTCCGCGTCGTGGGCGGCAAGAACGGCCAGAAGCGCATCGGCAAGGTGCGCCGTTTCGTGTTCCATCCCAAGGAGAAGCGCTGCGTCGGCTTCATCGTGAAGCGGCCCGACCTCCTGTGGATGTTCCGCCGCAAGGACAAGTTCGTGTCCATTCAAGGATACGACCTGGTGGACGGCCGCATCGCTATCCGCGACGTGCCCGAGGCCACCGATCGCGCCGCCTGCAAGGCGCTCGGCGTCAACTACGACGACTGCGTGCTGTGGGTGGGGCTGCCCGTCATGTGCGAAGACGGCACGGCGTTCGGCACGGTGGGCGACGTCACGTTCAACCGCATCACCGGCACGGTGGAGTCGTTCGACACCGACTCCGGCGCCACGGCCAACGCGCTTCTGGGCAAGCGCACCGTGCCGGCCGAGCTCATCGTGGGATTCCGCCGCGGCATGGGCGCGCAGCTGGCGACCGTGGGGCAGGAGGGCGCGCAGACCGACGACGTCGTGCTCGGCGCCATCCTCGTGTCCGACGAGGTGAAGGAGCTCGCAGCCGAGGGCGGCGTGGCCGAGAAGGCGGGCGCGGCTACGGCGGTGGCAATGGACAAGGTGCACACCACGGTCGACAAGGCGAAGCCCGTCGTGAGCGAGGCCGCCAAGAAAACCGGCGAGGTGGTGAACAAGGGCGCGTACGCCACCGGCAAGCAGATAGCCAAGTCCAAGACGATGTTCTCCGACTTCAAGGAGGAGTACGACAAGGCGCGCGGCCCGAAGCCGGCCAAGGGCGAGCAGGCCATCGCGAAGTCGGACGGCGCCGCCAAGCCCGCCGCCGCGAAGAAGCCAGCCGCGCCGAAGAAGAAGCCCGCGCCCAAGAAGAACATGTTCGCAGCGTTCAAAGACGAATTCGACAAGGCACGCAAAGATGACTGACAAGTTCGACACGGGTAAGATCAAGAAAATCGCCGAGGAGCGCAAAGAGGCGCTGCACGAGAAGGCCGAGGAGGAAGTGGTCGTCCGCGGGCGCAAGCTCGAGAAGGGCGACATCTTCAAGTTCGCCGGCCTCATCGCGTTCTTCGCGCTCATGGTGCTCATCTGCGTGCTTTTGTGGCCGTACTTCCACGACCTGTTCGAGCCCGGCGGCCTCGACCGCATCATCAACGACGTGCGCGGCGCGGGCCCTGTCGGGTTCCTTATCCTGCTGGGCTTGCAGTTCCTCCAGATCGTGGTGGCGTTCATTCCGGGCGAGGTCGTGCAGGTGGCGGCGGGCATGCTGTACGGGCCGTGGATCGGCGCGCTGTTCATCCTCATCGGCTGCGTGCTGTCCAGCGCGTTCATCTTCGGGCTCGTGCACAAGCTGGGCGCGCCGTTCGTGCAGGGCATGGTGCCCACGCAGTACCTCGAGAAGTTCCGGCGCTTCGAGCGCTCCGGCAAGCTGAACATCATCGTGTTCATCCTGTTTTTGATCCCCGGGCTGCCGAAGGACGTGTTCACCTACCTCGTGCCGCTCACGGACATGCGCATGCGTACGTTTCTGCTGCTGTCCAACGTGGGCCGCATCCCTGGCATCATCGTGTCGACATACGCGGCGGATGGCCTGGTGGAAGGCCGCATCGTGCAGAGCGTGATCATCTTCGCAGTGGCCGCGGTCATCGCGATCTTGGGCATCGTGTTCCGCGAGCGCATCATGAAGCTGCTCGAACGTCATTCGCATAACGACGACTAGCGTTTGTCATCCTGAGCGAGCGCAGCCTCCCCATTGTCATCCTGAGCGAGCGAAGCCTCCCCATTGTCATCCTGAGCGAGCGCAGCGAGTCGAAGGATCCCGCGCGGTGCCAACCGGAAGCGTCGCAGCTACCGCCGCGCGGGATCCTTCGACTTCGCGCTGGCGCGCTTCGCTCAGGATGGCAAGATGCGCCGAGTGGCGCGAAAGACTAGCGGCGCTCCATTCCTTAAGAAAGCATGACATCGTCAACGGTATTGTGACGGAATCAACGTCTTGGCATCGCGCGCACTACTATGGCGCTTAAAGGAATGCCGAAGGCGAAACGCACAATGAGAGAGGTCCCCCTATGGCTGAGAACGTACCTTTGAACAACGCGGTCGACGAGGTGGCCGCTGCCGAGGCCGAGCTGAAGGCCGCTCAGGAGAAGCTCGAGGCCGCGCGCGCCAAGCTGGCCGCCGAGGCCGATGGCGGCGAGGCAGAAGCTGTGATCGAGGAGGTCGAGGCCGAGGTCGAAACCGAGGCCGAGGTCGAAGAGCCCGTTGCCGAGCCCGCGCTTGACGCCGAGCCCGTCGAGTCCGAGCCCGTCGTCCAGCAGGAGCCGCCCGCCGCCGAGCCCGACTGGGTGCCGTATTCCACCGGGCAGGCGCCCACGCCGCCCTCGTACGGAGCGCCCGCGCCGCAGCAGCCCCCCGCGCCGCAGGGCGATCCTGCGCCGTATCAGCCGCCCGTTTACGGCTACGCCGCGCCGCAGCCGCAACCGCAGCAGCCGCCGCACGCCGGTCCCGGCGCCGTGCCGCCGCAGCAGCCCTATTACGGTTACCAGCAGCCGTACTACCAGCAGCCCTACGCGCAGCCGGTCCTCACCACGAAGGACCACGTGGCCGCCGGCTTGCTGGCCATCTTCCTGGGCTTTCTGGGCATCCATAAGTTCTACCTGGGGTACAACACCTCAGGCTTCATCATGCTCGCCGTGTCCGTCCTGGGAGGCATCCTCACGTTGTCGCTGGCCACGTGGGTGATCTGGGTCATCTCCATCATCGAGGGCATCCTGTACCTCACGAAGTCCCAGACGGAGTTCGAGCAGATCTACGTCCTCAACAAGCGCGAGTGGTTCTAGGTTCGGACGGTCCCTTTCACCACGTCGTCATAGGGGCGCTCTCGCAGGGCGCCCCTTTCGCGCCAGTCGCTTCCTGCTGCCCGGTCGTTCACCGGTTTTTCAATGAATAGGGGCAGTAGGCTCCACTTTTTGGCTAGAATGGCGGTATCGAATGGCGACATCGCCTTGCGACTTTGTCCTATAAGGAGGAAACCATGCCCAAAATCACTCGTGACCAGGTGAGAGTTCCGGCCGACGTCATGCCGGAATCGCGTGACGAGTACATCGAGAACTACATGAAGGCCACCCGCGGAACGGGCCGCCTCATGCTGTTCGCGTGCGACCAGAAGATCGAGCACCTCAACAAGGACTTCTACGGCGAGGGCATCGACATCGCCGACGCGAAGCCCGAGCACCTGTTCGAGATCGGCCGCCAGGGCGTGTGCGGCGTTTTGGCCGGTCAGCGCGGCCTCATCGCGCAGTATGCGGCCGACTATCCCGAGATCAACTACCTGGTGAAGATGAACTCCAAGACCAACCTCGTGCCCGGCAGCCAGGACGACCCCTACTCGCCGCAGCTCTACGACCTCGATGCCGTGCTGGCCATGCGCGAGGCCGGCGTGAACATCGTGGGCATCGGCTACACCATCTACCTGGGCAGCGAGTACGAGTCCACCATGATGGCCGAGGCCGGCGAGCTCATCGCCCAGGCCCACGCGAACGGCCTTTTGGTCGTGCTGTGGATCTACCCGCGCGGCAAGGCCGTCAAGGCCGAGAAGGACCCCATGCTCATCGCGGGCGCAGCGGGCGCGGCCCTGTGCCTGGGCGCCGACTTCGTGAAGGTGAACCCGCCTAAGCCCGAGGACGGCACCGCGCCGGCCGAGGCCCTCAAGATCGCCACGATGGCGTCTGGCCGCACGGGCCTGGTGTGCGCGGGCGGCTCGACGGTCGACGCTGAAACGTTCCTCACGCAGCTCTACGACCAGATCCACACGGGCGGCGCCGTGGGCAACGCCACCGGCCGCAACATCCACCAGCGCTCGCTCGACGAGGCCGTGCGTCTGACGAAGGCCATCAGCGCCATCACGCTGGCCGATTACTCCGTGGAGGACGCCCTCGACGTCTTCAACGGCGACGAGGACTTCAAGCTGTAAGCTGTCTTGCAGCATCGAGCACCCAGGGCGCTTCCCTTCGCGGGGAGCGCCTTTTTTCGTAGGTTGTCACCCTGAGCAAGCGGCGAAGCATCCCCCCTGTTGTCATCCTGAGCGGAGCGGCGAAGCATCCCCCCTGTTGTCATCCTGAGCGGAGCGGCGAAGCATCCCCCTGTTGTCATCCTGAGCGGAGCGTGCAGCGCGGAGTCGAAGGATCCCGCGCGGCGCCAGCCGTGACGCTTCCTGCTGTCGCCGCGGGGGATCCTTCGACTCGCTGCGCTCGCTCAGGATGACAACCGGTTCGCTCTCTCGGGATCATGCGCACGTTTGCCAGAATGCTGCGAAGCCCCGATGCAATGTCGTCGAGTTTTGCACCTTTGCGTTGTCGAAAAGGCCCCGAAATTGCAATGTCGTCGAGTTATGCACCTTCGGGAAGCGCGGTTCGCGCGTTCTCGCGGCAGATGAAAACCTGCGACCTGGTGTTTTGCGTGCGCGCGCATCCCGAGGGTCGGCGGAGGCCCTGGTTTTCGCGTGCGGAAGGGTGCAAAACTCGACGACATTGCATCGGGGCGCGGACCGCCAAGCCCGCGCCCCGATGCGCGCCGACTAGCTCACTGCTGGCTGCTGTTGGGTGGCGCAGTGGACGTTGCCGCCGCCCAGGAACATCTCGTGGCACGACACGCCTACCACCTCGCGGCCTGGGTAGGCCTCGCGCAGCACCTCGGCGGCCATCGCGTCGTGCACCTCGTCGTCGAACAGGGGGAACACGATGCCGCCGTTCGCCGTATAGTAGTTCGCGTACGAGGCGGGCAGGCGCGATCCGGCCTCGGGCGGCCAGCCCTCGCACACCTGGTCCATGCCGTCGCGCTCCTCCTCGGTGAGCAGGATGGGGTCGGGGATGTGCAGCTTGCGCACCTTGAGAGCGCGCCCCTTCGCGTCGGTCTCGCGCTCAAGCACCTCCAGGCATGCGTGCGAGAGCTCGTACTGCGGGTCGGCCGGGTCGTCGGTCCAGGCCAGCAGACACTCACCCGGCGCGGTGAAGTTGAACACGTTGTCCACGTGCCCGTTCGTCTCGTCCAGGAAGATGCCCGCCGGAAGCCAGATGACCTTCTCCACGCCCAGGTAGTCCTTCAGCGTATCCTCGATCTCCTGCTTGTCCATCTCGGGGTTGCGCCCGGGCGAGAGCAGGCACGACTCGGTCACCACGAGCGTCCCCTCGCCGTCAACGTGGATGGAGCCGCCCTCCAGCACGAAGTCGTCCAGCCGGTAGCGGTCGACGCCGGCCAGCGAGCACACCTTGGACGCCACGCGGTCGTCCTTGTCCCAGGGGAAGAACAGCCCGTCGAACAGGCCGCCCCACGCGTTGAACGTCCAGTCCACGCCGCGCAGCTCGCGGCCGTTCGTCACGAAGGTGGGGCCGGTGTCGCGCATCCAGAAGTCGTCGTTGGACACCTCCACCACCTGGGCGAAGTCGCCCACGGCGCGCAGGGCCACCTCGTACTGGTCGTCGTTCGCGCACACGGTGACGGGCTCGAATCGGGCGATGGCCTGCGCGAACTCGATGAACGCCTTCTGCGCCAGCTTCGCGCCGTAGCGGAAGGTGTCGCGGCGCTGGGGCCAGATCATCCAACAGCGCTCGTGCGGCTCGAACTCGGCGGGCATGTGGAACCCGTCCTGCCTGGGGGTGGTTGCTAGCGTTCTCATGCGACGCTCCCTTCCTGCGGCTCGGCGTCGGCGGCATCAGCGTCGGCCAGCGCGCTCTTCTTGGCGGCGCGTGCAATCAGCACCTCGCCGATGACCTGCGACACGATGATCCCGCCTAGCATGAACGCCACGTAGCCCAGCGGATCCTCGCCCTCGGGCGGCACGAGGAACCCGATCACGGCCACGGCCAAGAACACGAAGTTCAGCACGGCTACCACCAGCGGCAGGCGCTTGCCCGGGATGGCGAAGGGGCGCTCGGCGTGCGGGTCGTCTTTGCGCAGCTTCATGAGGTTGAACGACATCACGATGTAAGGCAGGAAGAAGATGATGGACGTGAAGGCCAGAAGCGTCCAGAACAGCTCGCTGCCGGAGCTGGCGGTCAGGCCGTACACCAGCATGAGCGCGGTGGAGGCGATGCCCAGCAGCACGGCGGGCCCCACGGGCGCGTGCGCCTTGGTGCTCTTCGCGAACCATCCGGGCAGCTCGCCGGCCTCGCCGGCTTCGAGCGCGGTGGCGTTGCCGCCCACCATCCAGCCGAAGATGTAGCTGATGTACACCAGCACGAGCGCGATGGCGATGAGCCCTACGAGCACCTTGCTGCCGCCGTACACCACGATGATGGCGTCGATCATGCCGGCGGCTGGGTCGATGCCGCCCTGAGGCAGCACGAACAGCACGGCCAGCGCGGACAGCAGGTACACCACGATGGACACCACGCCCGCGATGAGCAGCGCGCGCGGCACGTCGCGCTTCGGGTTCTCCATCTCGCCGGCGTTGCAGCTGATCAGGTCCATGCCGGTGAGGCCGTAGATGTACACGGGCACGAGCGCCAGCAGTCCCATGTCGAAGGTGGGGAAGACGCTTTCGAACGAGAACGCGTTGGCGCTGCCGTTGGCCATCGCGTAGCCGAAGCCGCCGATAATGAGCACGGCGCACACGACCAGCTTGAGCACCGAGCCTACGTTGGACACGATCTTCGTGTGGCGCAGCGAGATGCAGTTGAGTCCCACGGCTAGCCACGTGCCCGCGATCACGAGCAGGGTGATGGCCAGCGTGGATATCTCGAGCCCCAGCACCTGCTGCAGCACGATGATGAGCGTGACCAGCGTGCATGGCACGAACGACACCACGTTCAGCCAGTACCACCAGGTGGTGCGCGCGGCCCAGCGGCTGCCGAACGCCTTCTGGGTCCAGACGTAGATGCCGCCCTGGTCGGGGTAGGTGGATCCCAGCTCGGCGCAGATCAGCCCGTGGCAGATCAGGTACAGCGCGCCGAACACCAGGATGCAGAAGATCATCGAGGGGCCGATGGACGCCTGGGAGCCCACCAGCTCGATGGAGAAGAACGATGCGAACGACAAGCAGAGGATGTCGAACAGACGAAGTTTCTTGGTTTTGGCCATTGCAAGCCCCGTTCCTTGAGGCCCGTCTCGCGGGCGTTCCGGTTTGCCGCAGCAGCAGAGGGGAACCGCGTTTCGAAACGCCCCCATTATCACGGGGCGAGGGCGGGGTGCGCAACGCGCAGGGGCGAACGCGTCACGGATGGAACAAGTTCAGCAACTGTTCCTTATGTGTAAACCGCGTTACTTATCGGGCTTCATCAGGCTGTATGCCAGCAGCTCCACGAGCGCCATCATCGACACGCGCGGGGAGAGGTCGGCGCCGTCGTACACGATGCGCTCGGCGAACACGTAGAAGTCGATGGAGCTGAGGCTTTGCAACGTGTTGTTGGCCGACTGCGTGATGGTGGCGATGACGGGGCTGCGGTGGCGCGCCTGCACGCGCTCGGCCAGCTCGATCGTGTCCGCGTCCTCGCCGCTCATGGAGATGAGCAAGGCCACGTCGCCCTCGCGGAAGCGCTCGACGGCCGCCTTCGCCTCGAAGCGCTCGAGGGGGCAGCTCGCCCGGTAGCCCAGGCTGGTGAACAGGTGGTATGCGAAGCGCGCGAGCTCCTGGTCGAGCCCCGTGCCGAAGCAGTAGATGCGCGCGTCGGGCGAGAGAGCCTGCTTGAAGCGCTCCATCTTTGCCGGGGTGAGCACGCGCACGCTCTCGATGATGTTCTTGAGGTACTCCTCGCTGTACGACTGCCTCCACAGCACGGAGGGCAGCTCGGCCTGCTGGGCGGCGTGACGCGTGAGGCGCAGCGCCTCGGAGAACTCCCGGTAGCCGGAAAAGCCCAGCTTGCGCGTGAATCGCATGATGGTGGTGGTGGACACGAAGCAGCGGGCGGCCAGGGTGCGGATCT